>JAYVSU010000188.1:0-8625 GCA_043775055.1 Polaromonas sp. | reverse complement strand
GCGGACTTTGGACATCTTTCGCGCCTCTGTCGCCGCTGCTGCTTTGGGCATGGCCCGCCGCGCGATGGCCGAGGCACTGCACTTCGCCAAAACCCGCCGCATGTTTGGCGGCACGCTGGCCGACATGCAGCTGACGCAAGCCAAGTTTGGCGACATGGCCGCCCTCATCGACAGCGCCGCGTTGCTGACCTACCGCGCCGCGTGGATGCGAGATGTGCAAGGAACGACCACACCAGCCAGTGCCGCCACTTACAGCCGCGCCTCCGCCATGGCCAAGCTGGTCGCCACTGAAAACGCGCAAAAAGTCATCGATATGGCGCTGCAAATGCATGGCGGGCAAGGCGTCCAAGTCGGCAGCATGGTCGAGCATTTGTACCGCGATATTCGCTCTTTGCGTATCTACGAAGGCGCGACCGAGGTGCAGCAGCTCATCATTGGAAAATCGGTGCTCAAGGATGTCGTCATTCCCGCGCAGGCGGGAATCCACGGTGGCGTGTCTGGATTCCCGCCTGCGCGGGAATGACGCGGTTTGGTTGATTAAATGATCTAGGAAAGCTTACCTATGAATTCTGCTCAAACCGACAGTTTCATCCATAACAAACTGCCACCGCCGGAGCAGTGGCCGCAGCAGATGTACGATTTTCCGCCAGCTGTTTTGGATGAAATCTTGCAGCCACAACTCAATCTGGTGACCGAGCTGCTCGACAAAGCCAGCCTCAAAGGATTTTCCGACCGCCCCTTGCTGCGCAGCCCGCGCATCACGCTCACGTATCACGACGTCGGCGACCGGGTGAACCGCATCGCCCAGGTGCTGACCGAAGATTACGGCCTCATCCCCGGCAACCGCGTTTTGCTGCGCGGCGGCAACTCGGTCGGCATGGCGCTGGCTTGGCTAGCTGTCGTCAAAGCGGGTTTGATTGCAGTGGCCACCATGCCGCTGCTGCGCGCTACCGAGCTGGGCGACATCATTGAGAAAGCCCAGCCCACCGTCGCGCTGTGCGACATCAAACTGATGGAAGAGCTGGAAATTGCCCAAACCCAGCACCCCGAGCTGAAAACAATCCTGCCTTTCAACGTCATGGTGCATCCGCAGGGTTTAGCCACCTTGTCATCGCAAAAAGACGGCCATTTCACCGCCTGCCCCACGCTGGCCACCGACATTGCCTTGATGGCCTTCACCTCGGGCACGACCGGCAAACCCAAGGCCGCCGTCCACACCCACCGCGACGTGCTGGCCGCCTGCGAGGCCTGGCCGCGCCATGTGCTGCAAGCCACGCCAGACGACATCATCGTCGGCTCGCCGCCACTGGCCTTCACCTTCGGCTTGGGCGGTTTGCTGATTTTCCCGATGTGGGCGGGTGCGTCGGTGTACTTTCCAGACGCGGCCTACACGCCTGAGGTTATGGTTAATTTCATGAACGAGGTCGGCGCGACCATCTGCTACACCGCACCTACGTTTTACCGCCAAATGGCCCCGTTTGCCAAAGCTATCGGCTTGCCCAAGCTGCGCATTACGGTCAGCGCTGGCGAGGCCTTGCCTGACGCGACCCGCCAGCTCTGGAAGCAAGCCACCGGTTTAGAGATGCTGGACGGCATAGGCGCGACCGAGATGTTCCATATTTTTATCTCAAGCAGCGGCAAAGACGTCAAAGCCGGTGCGATTGGCAAAGTCGTCCCCGGTTACACCGCCAAAGTCGTGGACGATGCCGGTAACGAGGTGCCGCGCGGCACAGTGGGAAAACTCGCTGTGATCGGCCCCACGGGTTGCAAGTATTTTGATGATGCGCGGCAGCTCAACTACGTCAAAAACGGCTGGAACTACCCCGGTGATGCCTTTGTGCAAGACGATGAGGGCTACTTTTGCTACCAAGCGCGGGACGACGACATGATCATCACCGCGGGCTACAACGTGGGTGCGCCCGAGGTGGAGGATGCCTTGCTCAAGCACCCAGCGGTCGCTGAAGCTGCGGTGATCGGCCAAAAAGACGACGAGCGGGGCATGGTGGTGCGGGCGTTTGTGGTGCTGAAACCAGATCAATTGGCCAACGACGCCATGGTCAAAACCCTGCAAGACCACGTCAAAGCCGCCATCGCGCCCTACAAATACCCGCGCATCGTGAGCTTTGTCGACAAACTGCCGCGCACCGAAACCGGTAAGTTGCAGCGTTTCAAGCTGCGGCAATTATAAAAAAGGACATCATGAGAAAACTCCTACAACCCGAAGGTTGGCTCGCCCCCAAAGGCTACGCTAACGGCATTGCCACCCGAGGCACCTTGGTCTTCGTCGGCGGCCAAATCGGCTGGAACGCGCAGCAGCAATTTGAAACCGACGACTTCATCCTGCAAACCGCGCAAACTCTGCGCAACATCGTCGCCGTGCTCCAAGAAGCCAGCGCAGGCCCCGAGCACATGGTGCGCATGACTTGGTATGTGACCGACCGTGACGAATACAACAGCCGTCTGCCCGAGCTGGGCCAGGCCTACCGCGAGGTCATGGGCAAAAACTTCCCCGCTATGGCCTGCGTACAGGTGGCGGGGCTGATGGAAGCGCGGGCGAAGATTGAGATTGAGGTGACGGCGGTGGTGCCTGATTAAAAAGAAAGCGAAGAAGACAATTCACGATAGGCGTTAGCTTGATCTTGCAAATCTTTGATTTTTCTTTCCACTTCTGCCAATGTATCTGCTCCTGCCATCCATCGTTTAGGTGGCGTTTTTTCATTAGCGATTTTGAGCATTGCTTTTGCAAATTTGGCTGGGTCGCCGCCTTGCTTGCCGCTCATAGATTCCCAGCCCGGTCGCAGCATTGCCAAACGTTCCGCATAGTCTGAGATCTCAATTTCTGACCACTGAATAGAAGAAGTTGCCAATAAATCTGTTCTGAAAAAGCCTGGCTCTACGATGGTTGTGTGGATGCCAAATGGTGCAACTTCAATTTGCAAAGACTCCATAAAGCCTTCCAAGCCAAATTTGGAAGCAGCATAGGCTGTGCAAAGTTCATAGCCCACCAAAGCAGCCGTTGAAGTGACGGTAATAATATGTCCAGATTTATTTTTTCGCATCAACGGCAAAACCGCTCGGGTTACATTCATTGGCCCAAACATGTTGACGGCAATTTGCTGCTCCACTTGACGTTGGCTCAATCCTTCAAAAAATCCTGCATAGAAATTACCAGCGTTGTTAACAAGCACGTCTATGGTTCCGAATTTTTCAATAGTTGAGTTGACAGATACTTCGATTTCATTTGTATCAATAACGTCCATTTTTACAACCAGTAAACGACCTGTTGTGTCGTTTATGGCTTTTGTAACTTTATCGGCATTTCTACCCGTTGCCACCACTTTATGGCCTTCGGCAAGTGCTGCTTTTGCTATTTCTAATCCAAGCCCACTGCTTGCACCCGTGATTAAATAAACTTTACTTTGTGTCATTTTGAAATGTCCTTATGTTTCGCGTTAATGTCCCTCTGGACTAAAAGTTGTTTGTCGTTGAATACTAAATCCCGATAACCCTTGACAAATGCGCTGGATAATTTTCAATATCTTTCGCCATATCACCTTGCCTGTAGATGTCAAAACAGTTGTAGCTGTCGATAATGTCGTAACCACAAAAGCGGTAATTACTGGTAATTGGCAAGAAAATATCTGTCAAACCTTTGCCGGCAAATAAAAATTGCTTGGGGTCGTCAAATGCTGCGACGGGTGCATTCCACGTGGCGCAAATCATAAATTTTTTGCCCTGCATCAGTCCACCCGTTCCATAGTGGGCAGTTGGCTTGTCTGGCGTTCTGCCATCACCTATCAATAAGGATTGACTGGCAAAGCCGCTGTTAAATACTTCGTCGGCATATTTTTTGTAAATCCAAGGTGCGCCAAACCAGTTGACGGGTGTTTGCAAAACGACAATATCGGCTTGCACATGTTTGGTCACTTCTTCGCTGGGTTCGTAGCCGCTTTCGACTTTGGTTTCTATGACCTCAAAACCTTTTTGTTCAAAAAAATGCTTCGCCTTTTGAGCAAATGAGTCATTGAGTTTCCCCTCTGATTGATTTGGGTAGGTTAAATGTGTATTGATGATTAAAACTTTGTTCATGTTTGACTCTTAATTTCTCAGTTAATGGCGGGTGCTTCGATAAACCCAAAAAATCGCCGATCATGCAGCGTGTAAGAATTCTATTGATTATTTAATTCATAATAAAGATGTAAATTTAAAATACACTGTCATTTTTATACGAACAATCATCAAAGTAAAACATGAATCAACTTGACCACATGAACACATTTATCCATGTCGTTGAATCTGCCAGTTTCACCAAAGCCGCCGAACAGTTGGGTTTGCCCAAAGCCAGTGTGTCCGAGCGCGTGGCGCGGTTAGAAAGCTTGATGGGCACGCGGCTGCTGCACCGCACCACGCGGCGGGTGCAGCTCACACAAGACGGGCAGGTGTTGTATGAGCGGTGCAAAGATTTATTGGCAGAGGCGGCAGACATTGAAACCATGTTTCAACGCGAACCTACCGAGATCAACGGGCGTTTGCGGGTGGACATGCCGGTCATCATCGCCCGCGATGTGGTGATTCCGCAGTTGTCCGCGTTTATGGCATTGCACCCAAACATTGAGATTGAATTGTCCTGCACCGATCGCATTGTGGACGTGATTGGCGAGGGCTTTGATTGCGTGGTACGGGTGGGCGTATTGGCAGACTCGTCTTTGGTCGCGCGACGTTTGGGTGAAATGACGATGGTCAATTGCGTGAGTGCGGGTTACGCTAAGACGCACGGCGTGCCGCTGACGTTGGATGATTTGAGCGAACATGCTGTGGTGCATTACGCAGCGGCGTTTGGCACGCGTAAACCGAGTTTTGACTGGTCAGATGCGGGGCAAATGCGACACATTAAGATGCGCTCAAACATCACGGTGAACAATTCAGATGCGTATTTTGCCGCGTGCATGGCGGGTTTTGGCATCGTCCAGACGGCGCTCGTTGGCGTCGCGCCGTTGTTGCAGCAAGGTACTTGGCTTGAAATATTACCCACCTATCGTGAGGCAAACATGCCTATCTCGCTGCTTTACCCGCACCGCCGTCACCTATCAAGGCGGGTTCAGGCGTTTATGAATTGGATGGAAAACATCGTGCAGAATTATTGTGCGACGGAGCGATAAAAATCACCTTGCTTGAGGAAAGAGGGTAGGTAGTTTTAAAGTTTGGCTTGCGTGCAGGTGGCGGGGCTAATGGAAGCGCGGGCGAAGATTGAGATTGAGGTGACGGCAGTTGTTCCTGACTGATTTCACACATTTCCGTCATATTTTCAAAGTTGTCATCAACCTAGCTTTGAAAAACGTTAGTTTACACAAGTCTAACTTAGCCATTATTGGAGATACTCAATGTTCAAAACCCAGCGATTCATGCCCCAAGTTACAGCAGTCGTATTATTGTGTCTCGCAGCAGCCAGTGCACATGCGCAAAGCCGCACTTGTATCATCGATGAGCGTGATGGCCGCCTGCATTGCGGACAGTTGGCAGATGATTGGGGTAACCGGATTGCAGACCGACCAGCGCCCATTGCTGTTCAACCGGCGCCTGTGGTAATTACCCGTCCTGCCGTGCGGTCAAACGACGGCTACGACGCGCGCTGGAGTTATGAAGAGCGCCAAGCCTATGAGCAAAAGCGCATTGAAGTACAAGAATTCGTCAACACCTTATTTTTAGATGTTTTGGGTCGTGATGCAGACATTGTTGCGCTGCGCAAAGTGACAGAACAAGTCATGCAAGGGCGTGCACTGGCTGATGTTCGTATTGAGCTGGCCACCAGCTCGGAGGCGCGCACTGCAGTGAACCAAATCTACCGTGATGTGCTGCGCCGCGAGGCCGACCCATCAGGCCTGAACGCCCAAATGGCAGGCTTGCGCAGCAGGTTGACGTTGGCACAGATTCGGCAAGTCATCTCTGAAAGCCCAGAGGCGCGTAATCGGCGCTAAGGTTATGATATTTGCTATATATTTTATAGCTAAATAGCCAATAAATACGCCGGTTATAGCCGTTTTTAAGGGGTAAAACGGCTTTCATGTAAAATCATGGGTTATTTACGGCATTCATTCCTCATTACCCATGATTCAAATCACTCTTCCCGACGGTTCCAAACGCGACTACGAAGCTGCTAGCGTGACGGTGGCTGACGTTGCGCTTTCTATCGGCGCTGGCTTGGCTAAAGCCGCGTTGGCAGGGAAAGTCGACGGTAAGGTTGTGGATACGAGCTTTGCTATCACCCAAAATAGCAGCTTGGCCATCATCACGGCCAAAGATGCCGATGGTTTAGAGGTGATTCGCCATTCGACCGCGCATTTACTGGCCTATGCCGTCAAAGAGCTGTTTCCCGATGCGCAAGTCACGATTGGCCCTGTCATTGAGAACGGCTTCTTCTATGACTTTTCGACCAAGCAGCCGTTCACGCTGGACGACTTGAAGCTCATCGAGAAAAAGATGACCGAACTGGCCAACAAAGACGAGCCTGTCACCCGCCGCGTGCTGCCGCGCGACGAGGCGGTGGCTTACTTCAAAGGGCTGGGTGAGCATTACAAGGCGGAGATCATCGCCAGCATCCCCAGCAATGAGGATGTGAGCTTGTATCGCGAAGGCAAATTTGAAGACCTGTGCCGTGGCCCGCACGTGCCGTCCACTGGCAAATTGAAGCATTTCAAGCTGATGAAGCTGGCCGGTGCCTACTGGCGCGGTGACCACAACAACGAGATGCTGCAGCGCATCTACGGCACGGCTTGGGCGACCAAAGACGAGTTGCAGCAGTACCTGACTCTGCTGGAAGAGGCTGAAAAGCGCGACCACCGCAAGCTGGGCCGCGAGCTGGACTTGTTCCACATCGACGAGCATTCACCCGGCACCGTGTTTTGGCATCCCAAAGGCTGGACCGTCTGGCAGGGCGTGGAGCAGTACATGCGCAAGGTCTACCAAGACAATGGTTACCAAGAGGTCAAAGGCCCGCAGATTTTGGACCAAAGCCTGTGGGAGAAAACTGGCCATTGGGACAAGTACAAAGAAAACATGTTTGTCACCGAGTCGGAAAAGCGCGATTACGCCCTGAAGCCGATGAATTGCCCGGGCCACATCCTGATCTACAAACACGGCATGAAGAGCTACCGCGACCTGCCGCTGCGTTTTGGTGAATTTGGTGCTTGCCACCGCAACGAGCCTTCGGGTGGCTTGCACGGCATCATGCGGGTGCGTGCGTTCACGCAGGACGATGGCCATATTTTCTGTACCGAAGCGCAGATTCAGGACGAAGTGGTAGCTTTCACCACGCTCTTGCAAAAAGTCTACGCAGATTTTGGCTTCAAGAACATCATCTACAAGCTCTCGACCCGTCCTGAAAAACGCATCGGTACCGAAGAAAGCTGGGACAAAGCCGAGCAGGCCTTGGCCGAGGGTTTGAAAGCATCGGGTTGCGACTTCACGTATCTGCCGGGCGAGGGCGCTTTTTATGGTCCGAAAATCGAATACACCTTGAAAGACGCGCTGGGCCGTGAGTGGCAGTGCGGCACGATCCAGGTCGATCCGAACATGCCCGAGCGTCTGGACGCCGAGTACGTGGGTGAAGACGGTGGCCGCCACCGCCCCATCATGCTGCACCGGGCGATTGTGGGTAGTTTGGAGCGTTTTATCGGAATTTTGATCGAACAACACGCCGGCGCACTGCCGTTTTGGCTGGCTCCGGTGCAAATTTCCATCCTCAATATCACCGATTCCCAGGCCGAATATGCCAAAGATGTGGCTAAACGGTTGAAAAATAAGGGTTTTCGGGTCGAATTGGACTTACGTAACGAGAAAATTACGTATAAAATACGAGAGCATTCGATGCAAAAGCTGCCATACATCCTCGTTATCGGTGATAAAGAGATGGCAGCAGGTGCCGTTGCAGTGCGCGCCCGGGGCAATATTGACCTCGGTGTGATGTCGTTAGATGATTTTGAAACAAGAATCGCCAACGACGTTGCTTCTAAAGCATAAGTTTAAACCTTGTTTAAACCATCCATTTTTTGGTGAAATTTTGCTCTAGCCGGCGTGTTTGCTGCGGTAAGTGCTGTATTTTTTATAGCAAACTGAATTTGAAGGACAAGAACCATCGCTACAGAATTTCGTGACCGCCGTCACCGTGAAGAACGCAAGCACCGCCTCAACCGTGAAATCATGGCGCCAGAAGTGCGCTTGTCAGGGCCAGAAAACGAGCCTTTAGGCATCGTGAGTATCAATGAAGCCCTGCGTTTGGCCGGTGAATATGATGTTGACTTGGTTGAAATTGTTGCTACGGCAACGCCACCTGTTTGTCGTTTGATGGACTATGGCAAGTTCAAATACCAAGAGCAGAAGAAGGCGGCCGACGCAAAATCCAAGCAAACCGTGATCGATATTAAGGAAATCAAATTCCGACCCGGCACGGACGATGGTGATTACAACATCAAGATGCGCAATATCAAGCGTTTCTTGGACGATGGTGACAAATGCAAGATTACCTTGCGGTTTCGGGGTCGCGAGATCACGCACCAAGAGATCGGTATGGCCTTGCTCAATCGCATCCGCGATGAGTTGCGTGATTTGATCGTGGTGGAGCAGTTTCCC
>JAYVSU010000187.1:0-7987 GCA_043775055.1 Polaromonas sp. | reverse complement strand
GGTTTGATGCGTGATGACCAAGTTGGTGCGGCCCGGTAGCGGGCGAAACTTAGGGGGTAAAGAATCCCACGTTTTACGCCCCATGATAACGGGACAGCCCAGCGTGGTGCGCTTAAAGTGCGCCATGTCTTCTGGCAGATGCCAAGGCAGGGTGCCGTTGATGCCAATGACACCATTGGCCGCGCGCGCGTAGATGAGGTTGAGTTGCATGCAAAAACTGCCATTGTGCAATAAAAGCGGCTACATATCAGCCTAACTTAAAACAAATTACCCAACAAAAAAGGCCTGAGTTCGACAAAACTCAAGCCTTGATGTGAAAGCCGGCGCAAAGTGCCGAGCTTAGAAGGTCAATTTAAAACAGGCGATTGCGCTTTTGTGATTGCAAAGACTCAGCCATTTTGAAAACGACCAAAATAAACAATGCACCGACCAAGCCAGACGCCAACATGCTTGGATAGCTTGAAAGGCTGAACATTGCGCCCAAGTATTTGCTTAAGAACAAAGCGCCTGTGACACCTGCAATGCTGTTGCCAATTGCGCCCAGGCTGTAACCGCCAATAAGCAATGCTGCGATATTTCCGGCAACGATACCAGCAACTAAAACGGCAATAAATTCCATGATGGTTCTCCCTAGGTTTTGCGTGTAACTAGGTAGAAAGTATACGGATTTAAGTCGTTTTTACATCGAAAAGTACCGAACTATTACTTTCGGGTACATCTCAGATTTTTTGTTACAAACCTTCAAAAATGCGTTACATCCGAGAAATTTGTTGAAATAAAGTGTGCGAAAGTCGATATTTTGGGGCTGAAAAATTACTTGTTTAAGTGCTTAACTTTTATGTTCTCCAATGAAAGCTAACAACATCAAACCGCCACTGGCGCTTTGATGGCCGGATGGCTCTCGTAACCCAAAATTTCAAAGTCTTCGTACTGGTAATCAAAAATCGAATCTGGCCGGCGTTTGATACCCAATTTTGGGTAGGTCATGGGTTCGCGGCTCAGCTGCAATTTGACCTGTTCTGCGTGGTTGCTGTAAATGTGGCAGTCGCCCCCCGTCCAAATAAAGTCGCCCACATCCAAGTCACATTGCTGCGCCACCATGTGGGTGAGCAGGGCGTAGCTTGCAATGTTGAAGGGCACGCCCAAGAAAATATCGGCGCTGCGCTGGTACAGCTGGCAGCTCAATTTGCCTTTGCCACCAGGTGCGGTGGGTGGCGCGACGTAAAACTGGAAGAACGCATGGCAGGGCATCAGCGCCATTTTGTCCAACTCGCCCACGTTCCAGCTGCTCACGATGATGCGGCGCGAGTCGGGGTTGGATTTCAGTGTTTTGATGACTTCGGCAATCTGGTCAATGTGCCGTCCATCTGCTGTTGGCCAAGAGCGCCATTGCACGCCATAAACGGGCCCGAGGTCGCCATCCGGTTTGGCCCATTCGTCCCAAATCGTCACGCCGCGCTCGGTTAGCCAGTTGTTGTTGCTTGAGCCGGTCAAAAACCACAACAGCTCGGTGATGATGGCCTTGACGAAGACCTTTTTCGTCGTCACCAGCGGAAAGCCCTCGTTCAAATCAAACCGCATTTGGTAGCCAAACACGCTTTTGGTACCCGTACCGGTGCGGTCAGCTTTGAAAACGCCGTGGGTGTCGACGTGACGCAGAAAGGTTTCGTATTGGTTTGAAGGCATGATGCTTATTTTACGGTGAGTGCCGCATCCCGCTTCGCCACCAAATCCGCATCAATCTGCGCTGCGCGTGCCACGGCAGGGCGGGCACGTACACGGTCGATGTAGGCGCGTACAACGGGCGTTTCAGGCGCGATGCCAAACATCGTCATCCAGTTCAGTGCCGAGCCCCACAACACATCCAGCGCCGTAAAGCGCTCACCCAGCATGTACGGGCCTGGAGCGAGTTGGGTGGTCACGGCGTTCCATACATCGTCAAAGCTGCCATAGGGTGACATGGATGGGCCGCCCGAGTCGCGCTTCATGGCTTTGTCGACGACGGCTGGCTCAAAGCAGGAACCGTAAAACGCCATCCAGCGCAGGTAAGGGCCGCGCAAGGGGTCGCCCATCACGGGGGTGATATTTGCCTCGGGGTACAAGTCAGCCAAGTACAAAAACACCGCCACTTGCTCGGTCACCAAAGCGCCGTTATGTGTCATCGCTGGTACTTTACCCATAGGGTTAATGGCCAAATACGGCGCTTGGCGGTTTTCACCTGCTTTCATGTTCAGCACATGCAAGTCGTAGTCCGCGCCCAGCTCCTCCAACAGCGTCAGCGCGCCGCTGGAGCGGGTTTGTGGTGAGTGGTACAGCGTGACGTGTCGTGAGGCGTTGGCGTTTGTAGCGTTCATGATAGCTTAAAAAGTGATGATTTGTAGGTAAATATGGCTGTAGCCGGCGTATTTGTTCAATAGTTTGCTATTATTTTTAATGTACTAAACGTTACTTCGTACCAAATAAAGCATCCCTACGCGCCAAACTCTCTGCTGGCCAGTACTTGCTGACAGAATAATACTCGGTCATCACCGGCTTGCCATCGACCAAAACCACCCAAGGCAGCTTGGTGGACGTGAAAATATGAATGTCCGGCGGCACCAAAGCCGAGTTATCCAGCGTACCCACCCGTACAAACCGCATCGCATCATTACCGCCGTAATTACTCCAAACAGCCACATGGCAGCTCGGGCAGCGGTGGATTTTTTGACCTTTGCCGCTGTTAGACGGCGTGTAGATGGCTTCAGGCGTACCTTTGAGCAATTTGACCCGATCCGCCTCAATCATCGCGTTCAACGCAAACGCCGTACCTGTTTCCCGCTTGCACCACGTGCAGTGGCAACAGTTCACAAACATCGGCTTGGTCGTCAACTCATACCGCACCCCACCGCAAGTACAGCCGCCTTGGAGGGGGAAAGTGGCGTTGGAAGGCATGGAAAGCTCCTAAATCGCAAAATAAGGGTTAAATATGACCTTAGCCGGCGTATTTTTTCAATAGTTTGCTATCGAATATGTAGTATTTCAAGGCTGTAAACGTGCTGCACGAGTTTGATACGTCAACGCAGATTGCTCAAGCCGCTCTGCCAGCCAGACTTTGATGATCGACTGCCGCGTCACGCCCAGCTTACTGGCTTCGCGGTCTAGGGACTCAATCATCCACGTTGGAAAATCCACATTGACCCGCTTCTGATCCTGCAAAACACGTTTCGCCTTGGATAACTCAAGAGACTGCGTGATGTCGATGCCATCATCAAACTGCTGGTCAAAAACTTTAGCTTTCATAGAGTGATACCTCCTCGGTAAGTGAGCGACGAACTGAAATCAACCGGATGTTGACACCTCTGTAGGTGATAACTGCCCACGTCAAAATGATATAAAAATTATGCCTTTGTTATCCGAACCAGTGTAAAAATGCATTTGTCGTTCACTGCTTGAGCATGCTCAAATAACCCGACATCGTATCTTGCCAAACTTCTGGCTGCCGCACGATTTGGTGATCATTACGTAAAAACCCAAGGCTAAACACATGAAAAACGCCTTGACCACCAGCAGCTTGAAAGGCAGCAAAGTTCTTTTTACTATGTTCAATGCTGTAATACGGGTCACGCTGCCCGTAAAGCCAGAGAGTAGCGCCCTTGAAAGCAGCTGCTTGTGTAAACAGGCTCACATTCACCTCTGAGGCGGTTTCGCAGCGCTCGCCCACCCAACCGCCCACATAGTTGACCACACCAGCAAAGCGTTTTGGCTGCCGCGCCGCGTAAGTCATGGCCAAGATGCCGCCTTTGGAGTGGCCACCAATCAACAGGCGGTGTTGGTCCACATCGGCTAGGGTTTGCAGATGTTTCATCACCACGTCTAGGTCTTGCATGGCGTGTTCTATGCTGACGGTTGCTGTGTTGGCATCGCAGGTATAGCGGCCAAGCTCAGCATCCCAGCCCTCAGCATATTTGCCGCCTGACTTGCCTCGTCCACGCCTTTGCGGCGCAACGACCATCCAGCCTTTGTCGGTGAAGTATTTGGCTAGTGCTGGGTAGCTGGCTGTAAAAGTCACTTCTTGCGGGTTGTTGCCGTTGTCCACAGAGCCGTGGTTGAACACCAGTGTCGGGAAGGGGCCAGCACCGGTAGGTTTGTAAATCACCAGTTCCAGTGCAACCGCCTTGTCATCTTCCACCCAATCTGTACGTACCATCTGTGTCAGTCGCTCCTGCGCCGAGGCGGCGCTGATGTACAGGCAGGCTAAAAAGATGTGAAACAGCGTTTTGATCAGCATATTGAGAGTCTGCCCCAGTTCAGAATAGCTCAGGAGTCGTTCATTTCTGGTCAGTTTCAGCGTTTCTCTGGCTGAATGCCTTTGATAGCTTCTGCAAACCGCGCATGCACCAGCAGATCAACCGGCCGGTGCTTCACCGTGGTACTGGCTGGCTCTATGCCCAAGTAGTTGTCGCCCTTCCAGTTGTGAAAAGGCCGAACCGGCCGCGCCGCAAACCCACCTCCACAGTTCGGGCAAACATTGCCCAAAACCGTCTCGACGCAGTTGACACAAAACGTACATTCAAAACTACAAATCCGCGCATCCAAAGAGTCAGGTGGCAAGTTGGTGTTGCAGTGTTCGCAGGTGGGGCGGAGTTGGAGCATGGGGATTCTGGCGGATAGTAGATTTGCACTAGAGTTTCATTCCACAGGCAATTGCGCTTGCAGCCAATACTGCTAATAAGCCTTGAGCTACAACTAATAAAGCTTGTACTTGGGATATTTTCGCAATGAGTCGTGCTGGAGCAACTATGTCGCCTTTTTTTGCTTTTTCAAAAGAGCGTCGAACCACCCATAGATTATGTGGAAATATTCCACGTTCGAATTCAGTCATAAAAATATCAAGCTTGAATGGCTCTTGATTTGCCTTAAGTCTCTTTGCAAGTAGATCGCCGTCTGCGCTAGCCGCAATACTTGATTTCACAATAACTGAGAGATAGTTTGCAATGATTGCAATCACGACGCCCAATAGGTAAACGAGTACTGCGAATCGAATATTTCTGATATCAATGAAAATGGAAACTTTGTCGATATTTGCAAGAATTAAAACAAAAGCTGCCCCGAAACCTGTCATCAACCATGTCGAAAAAGTTGGAAGAGCTTGGTTGACATTTCGTGCTGACGATAAAAGAGCATCTCTTGCCGCCATTCGTTCGTCTATTGGTTCAATTGCATCCGCCATTTTATTCATGCTTTCGTTTTTAGAAAAAAAATTCATACCTTGCTTAAACCCTAACTACCCGCCCCGGATTCATGATGTTGTTCGGGTCTAGCGCACGTTTGATACTGCGCATCAGCTCCAAAGCGACGGGGGATTTATGGTGGGGGAGTTTGTCTACTTTCAAGCTGCCTATGCCGTGCTCGGCTGATATAGAGCCGGCGAATTGGTCGACCATCTCGAACACCAGCGCGTTGACACCTGCTTCTTGGTCGTTCAAAAATGCGGCCTGGTCGGAGCCTGCGGGGGCTTGCACGTTGTAATGCAGATTGCCGTCGCCTAGGTGGCCGTAGTTGACCAAGCGGGCGCCGGGGAAGGATTGCTCCAGTTTTGCATCGGTCAAACGCACAAACTCGGGGATGCTGGAGACGGGGATGGAGATGTCGTGCTTGATGTTCAGCCCCTCGTCGGCCTGCGCCAGCGGGATGCTTTCGCGGATGTGCCATAGGGCCTTGGCCTGCGTTATGTTTTCAGCGACCACGGCGTCTAGCACGCAGCCATCTTCCATGGCGGCTTCCAGCAAGTGCTCAAACTGCTCGCGGGCGTGGGCTTCAGACTCGTGGTCGGAGTTCTCCAAAACCACGCAATACGGCGCGCCGTCCATGCCTAAAAAGGGCACGCGTTGCTGCGGGTAGTGTTTTCCCACCAAGCTCAGTGCAAACTGGCCCATCACCTCAAAACCGGTCAAACCGGCGCTCAAATACTTGTGCGCTAGGCCCAACAGCGTGACGGCTGCGTCCATGGATGGCACGGCGGCAAAGGCGGTGAGTTTGGCAGCGGGCATCGGGTACATCTTCATGGTCGCGCCAGTGATGATGCCCAGCGTGCCTTCTGACCCGATGAACAAATCACGCAAGTCGTAACCGGTATTGTCTTTGCGCAGGCCAGACAAGCCGCTCCAAATCTCGCCCTGCGCTGTCACTACTTCCAGCCCCAGGCACAGCTCCCGCGTGTTGCCAAAGCGCACCACCTGCGTGCCGCCCGCGTTGGTGCCCAAGTTGCCGCCAATGGTGCAGCTGCCTTGCGAGCCTAGGCTCAAGGGGAACAAATAACCCGCATCGGCACACGCCTGCTGCACATTTTGCAGCACACAGCCCGCGTCTAGCGTGATGGTGCCGTTGCCGGCGTCCAGCTTGCGAACTTGGTTCATGCGCTGCAAGCTGAGCACGATTTGCGTGCCCGACTCGTCTGGCGTAGACCCCACCACCATGCCCGTGTTGCCACCTTGCGGCACGATGCTCACCCCCGGCGTGGCGGCGCAAACTTTGACGATGGCGGCGACTTGCTCGGTCGAATTGGGCCGAACCACTGCCAAAGCCACCCCGCGCTCGCGCCCCCGCCAGTCGCGCACGTATTGCACGAGGTCGTTGCTATCGGATTCGATCAAGACGTTAGTTTCGCCGACAATCGTTTGCAGGGTTTGGAGTGGTGATGATAGAGACATATTATTTTAATGTTACTATAGTTTTAATAGCTGCTTAGGCAATAAATACGAAGGCTACTGGCATATATTTAATCTTTTGGTAGCCGTAGAACCACCCGCAATGCGTTTTCAACAGCGCTTAGGTCTGTGGCTGCAATGCTGCCAATTTTGCGCTGCATGCGGGTCTTATCTACGGCGCGGATGTGTTCAATACGCGCTTTGCTGGATGCGCCAGCGGATGGGGTGGCTACCAGCAGGGGTGGCACGGCGGGTGAGGCGGTGGTTGTTAGCGGTATGACGACCACTGTGTTGCGGTGTTGGTTGATTTCTACCGCTGACAAAACCACACAGGGCCGGGTTTTTGATATTTCTGACCCACGCGTGGGGTCAAGCTCTACCCAGTAGATTTCACCGCGCTCGATGCTGTTACTGATGCGGCGTTCAATGTTGTTATTAGCTTGGCGGCTGGTCATGGAGCAGGGCGCTTTGCTTGTGCGACTGCAAATTCGCGCTCAAAAGTTTCTGCATCGAAATGGGCATCGTCATCTGTGCTTTCAGCGGTCAACATGGCGCTTGTCCACTGTGCTGATTCGTTCAAAGTACCGGACTGCTTAGACTCTAATTCGGTTAACGTCTTCGCAGCAAGAGCCAGAGCTTGACTTTCGCGGTCAAGCTCGGTGCGTAACAAGTCTAAAAGAAAACGGCTGCGCTGGCGCTGGGGTACAACTTGCGCAAAACGTTGCGACAAATCCTCAGGCAATCGCAAAAGCAATTGCTGCGGTTTGGCGGCTGAGCTTGGGTGATTAAGTGTCGCTGTCATTGTGTTTTTACCTGATTGAGGTTAATAGTTAGCAATTTATCATGCTACATTGTATCAAAATCATTAAAAAACAACGACTATTAGCCTAATTTGCCGTGCCATTTTGCAATTTGCCTACCTAAAATGCTATATTTTTAATAGCTGCTTAGGCAATAAATACGAAGGCTAGAGGTGTATTTAAGGGGTAAATTACCCGTTTTAGGTGTTTTTAATTCCCCTTCACGCTGAAGGGGTGGCACGCAGTGACGGGGTAGTTTTCCCCGCACCCACACCCGCTACACTCTAGCCAATGAGTCTGTACACCGCCCTCCAAAAAGCCAAATCCGAAGAAGACGTCAAAGACGCGTACATCAAGGCGTTGGGCATCAAAGGCCACACCAAGGGCTTGATTGACATTCAGTCTAACGAGATCTGGTTTGAAGCCAAAGACACAGGCCGTCACTCCAGCTACGCCATGTTCACCCAGCTGCTGCATTACGTGCAGGTGGCGCTGAACAAA
>JAYVSU010000186.1:0-4502 GCA_043775055.1 Polaromonas sp. | reverse complement strand
ACTTTGCCTTCCTCAAAGATGCTGGCAAACACCTCGACCCCAAAACCCGCAATTTGATCTCCGTCATCACCAAGGTCGATGCACAAACCGAGCCGGGTTTCAAGCAATACTTAAAACGTGCGCTGCGAGATGGTTGCAGCCCAGTTGAAGTGATTGATGCCCTGTTGATGGCTTTCCCCACCCTGGGTTTGACCAAAATCATCTGGGCGACCAACATCATTTTGAGCATGGATTTGCCCGGTTTTAGCCCTGAAGCCATGCAAGCGCAGTTGGCTGGCGACGCGGCAGGCGCAGCTGCAAAATCGCCGAGCCCAGTCGCAGCAGCCTCTGCAGCCTCAGCCATCTCTACTGTTTCTACCGACGAAGCAGGGACTTGGCATGACGTCATGACCACCAGCGCCTTGGCTGACGGCCAAACCACCCGAGTCGACAGCCATGGGCGCGGTTTGTTCATCTCGCGTGAAGGCGACGAATTTTTGGTCTTCGACAGCCATTGCACCCACCAGCGCACCGACATCCCGCTGTCCGCCCTGGACGACTGCACCTTGACCTGCCCCAAACACCAATGGACGTTTGACGTCAAAACCGGTGCCTGCCTCAAAGCTGGCGGCAGCCCGCTGCTGCAGTTCCCCGCCAAAGTGGTGGGTGGGCGGGTGCTGGTGCAGTGGTAAATCTGCGCGTTTAAGTTTGGGCAGATGCTAATTCGGCATGGCCATCGGGTCACCAGCCATGGTCAAATGCATACAATTTAACGACATTCACAATGAGACAAGACATGACCCAATCTGCAAAAGCCCCAACCATCAAAGTCAAAACCCGGGGCCGTGCCCTGCTGGAAGACCCGTATTTGAACAAAGGCACAGCCTTTTCCATCGCCGAACGCCGCGCGTTTGGCATTGAAGGCCGTCTGCCGCAACGCGTCGAGACTCTGGACGAGCAAATCGCCCGCTCCTACGAGCAGTTTTCTAAATTCAACAGCCCGCTCAACAAGTACATCTTTTTGCGTGGTTTGCAAGACTACAGCCGCACCGAGTTCTACGCGCTGATTCAAGCACACATTGAAGAAATGCTGCCCATCGTCTACACCCCCACCGTGGGCCAGGCGATTGAGGAGTTCAGCCACATCTACCGCGCTCCGCGTGGTTTGGTGGTGACTGAAGACAACTATCTCAACCTCGACAGCATCTTGGCGGGCTTCAGCGACACCGATTTAGCCGTCGTCACCGACGCCGAAGGCATTTTGGGCATCGGCGACCAAGGCTTTGGCGGCATTGCCATCTGCATGGGCAAACTCAGCCTGTACTCGCTCACCGCCGGTATCAACCCCGCGCGCAGTCTGCCTGTGATTTTGGACTTTGGTACCGACAACAAAAAGCTGCTCGAAGACCCGTTCTACCTCGGCGTACGCCAGCCGCGCGTGCGTGGTGAGAAGTATTTTGTGATGGTCGACGCCTTCATCGCCGCTTGGCGCAAGCGCTTCCCCAATGCTTTGTTGCAGTGGGAAGACCTGAGCAAATCCACCGCTTTTGACGCGCTGGCGCGCTACCGCGAGCAAGTGCCCAGCTTTAACGACGACATCCAAGGCACTGGTGCCATGGCCTTGGCCGGCTTGCTGGCCGCTACCGAGCAGGGCAAAACCCTCAAAGACCAGGTGTTTTTGGTCAGCGGCGCAGGGGCCGGCGGCATCGGCGTGGCCATGCAGGTACGCAACGGCTTGATGCGCTTGGGCATGAGTGCCGCAGATGCCCACAAACGCATCTACGTACTCGACTCGCGCGGCCTGATTCTGGATGACCGCGAAGGCTTGGAGGATTACAAAAAAGAATTCACCCACAAACGCAGCGATTTGGCCGAGTGGGAGTTCGCCAGCAAAAACCCGAATTTGCTGGAAACCATCTACAACGCCAAAGTCACCGTGCTGCTGGGCCTGTCGGGTCAGGGCAGCCAGTTTGACCAAAAAATCATCGAAGCCGTGCTTAAAAACACCGCCAAACCAATCGTTTTTGCCCTCTCCAACCCGACCAATTTGACTGAAATCCTGCCTGAAAATGCCGTCGCTTGGACGGACGGCAACGTCTGGATGGCCACCGGCAGCCCGTTCCCGCCTGTGGCCTGGAAAGGCAAACAGCACATCATTGGCCAAGGCAACAACACCTTCGTCTTCCCGGGCATTGGCTGGGGCGTTGCCGCGACGGGCGCACGCACGGTCGAGGCCGAGATGATGACCGACGCCTCCTTCGCACTCGCCGCCCAAGTCACGCCCGAGCGCTTGGCCAGTGGTGCGGTGTTCCCACCGATTGCCGACTTGATGAAAGTCACCGACCACGTCGCCCGCGCCGTCGCCGAATCCGCCTTCCGCCTAGGCGTCGCCACCGTCAGCCGCGAGCAGATGGAGCAACGCTTGGCCAAACGCGACTGGATACCGGCGTATGCCAACTATGAGGTGGATGCGGGCTGAGTGTCGATTCACCATATAAATTGAGAATCATAAATAGGGGTGCACCAGAGATGGTGTGCCCCTTTTGTTTGGTGGTCTTGTTTTTCAAAATTCACCCTAGGGGACGACACCCTGTTAAAATCAAAAGAGCTTAAATAAATCTGGCATTTAGGCGCTTTATAGAAATTCTCGGAGACTTCTGTCGCAACTACAATAAACATACATGAAAATTTATTTGCCAAATTAAATGCGGCAGGTATTGCTACAGCATTTGCACGTAAGGTTTTACCCGAGTGGTGGGATGTTACTGTGGCCTCAACGCCGTCTGGATTACAGCAAACGTATATGTATTTGGCTAGAGGATTAAATCTTGATTTGTCCAGCCTAGTTTTGCCTGCTGAACCTTTGAAATTTCTAGGTACACAGCGAAAGTTCAAACTAAATAAAAATGTCGAAGAGCAAGATGTGTCGATTAGCGCACACTATGCTACTGCAATAGCTAAAATTGCATTAAAGGCCTGTGATTCGACACAGATAGCCGTTCCAAGTGATCCTGTTGAGTTGCGCAATTTAATTCTTCAAAATAATAAATGCGCTAGTCTAGAAGCACTCTTAACATGGTGTCACAAAGCAAGCATTCCTGTTTTACACATTGATAAGTTACCAGGTAAAAAAATGACTGGGCTAGTTGTGCGAGAAGGAAATAAATTTGCAATTGTTCTGAGTAAAAAAGCTACTCCAAGCCATCATGTTTTTCACCTCGCGCACGAATTAGGGCATATAGCTCGCGATCATTTATCCAGCGATGGGTTTGTCGCTGACCAAAACATTGGTGGCCCCGATAACGGTGATGCAGATGAAAAAGAAGCAGATGCGTATGCTATTCGTTTGTTAAATGGCAGATCTGTAGAGTATCGTGCAAGTTTTAAGATTAAAAGTGGTAAAGCTTTATATTTGGCCGCTCAAATAAAAGCCGAGCAGGAAAAAATTGATGTTGGACACATAATCTTAAATTATGGTTTTGCACAAAATGCGATGGCCATAGCGGCGATGGCGCTTCGTTATATACCGGGTGAAGCTGACGGTGCTAAGGTAATAAACCAAGCATTTTTCAAGACACTTGACAGCAACTTATTATCCGAAGATCAGTTGAATTTACTTCAAACTGCAACAAATACCACCGCTTTTTCCTAAGTATCCGTAGGCAATTTAGTTTAAATCAATTGCGAATGATCGTATTAGCCGATAACGACATTGTTCACAAGTTGGCTTGTTGTGATCTATTGTCAGAATTTATGGAGTGGCTAAACGCACCACCGGCAGAAATATGGGTTTTGCCATCCATGCCCTTCGTTTTACGGAAAAAGCTAAAAAACAATGCCAGCGCGTTGGTTTGCTTAGAGAGCTTTCTTTTGAAAGTAAAACCTATCCCACAAGCTCAGCCCGATTCTCTCAAAAGGTTTTCTCAGTTAGATGTAGGTGAAGGACAAATGCTTGCAGTTTTAGTAGATGACTCGAGTATCAGTCACTTAGTTACGGGAGATAAGCGCGCTTTAAAATTAATTGGTCTAATCGCCTGTACAGATACCGCATTAAATAATAGATTAGGTGCTACACAAATTGACTGTTTAGAGTCAATTATGCTGGGCATGATAGATCAATTTGGTTTCGCAAAAGTCAATGCCAAAGTAAATCTCGGAGTTGATTCAGACACTGTTCTCAAGATTATTTTTGGACAAAACCGTACTCAAACTGCTACTCGTGATGCGCTAATCTCTTATTTGAACGACATTCGAAAAGACGCTCCATTTGTGTCGCCAGCCTAGCTTTTGTAATCTTTCGGTCCGTTAGACTGCATCTAATTATTTAACTTGCGGATCCAAAGCCCCTTTGGCATAGCGCTTCTGCATGTCTTCCAAGCTGTGGATTTTGCTGATCTTGCTGGCCATGCCTGCCGCGCCAAAAGCTTCGTAGCGGTCGCGGCAGATGCCGGCCATGCTTTCGGTGGCGACTTTGAGGTACTTGCGCGGGTCAAAGTTGGAGCGGTTTTGCGCTAAGTGGCGGC
>JAYVSU010000185.1:0-12944 GCA_043775055.1 Polaromonas sp. | reverse complement strand
GGCACGATTGTGATTTTGATAGTGATCTTGCTGCTGTTTTTGCTGTTGATCAGCCGCTGCTCAAGTTGCAACCCCGATGTAGAAAATTGCTCTTCATCGTCACGTAGCTCTGGAGGTTCGTATGGCGGGTCTAGTTCTGGTGGTGGGCATAAATAAGTGAGTCAATTGGCTTAAAAAACTGAAGGAGAATTTCATGGATCTTGATGGCTTAAAGCTCGGCGTGGTGGTCGGCTCGGTATTGTTTGCCTTGATTGGCGTCGTCATTTTTTGGCTGTGCTTTGTCATCATCGACAAGCTCACGCCTTACGATTTATGGGGCGAAATTATTGAAAAACAAAACGTCGCCCTTGGTATTGTGGTTGCGGCCATGTCGTTGGGCATTTCAATCATCGTAGCAGCGGCGATTCACGGCTAGATGTAGCAAAAATTTCAGTTTTTAATGTCCCCTAAGTTAGGCATCAAGGCAAGCCCTTTAGAAGTCACCTTACTCGCCAGCGTGTTTGTCGTGGCCGCGTGCGGGCTGGTCTATGAACTAGCGGCTGGCGCGCTGGCCTCGTACTTACTGGGCGACTCGATTCTTCAGTTCTCCACCGTCATTGGCTGCTACCTTTTCGCCATGGGCGTGGGCTCGTGGTTGTCCAAGTTTTTTGACCGCCAACTGCCAGCGCACTTTTTACGTATCGAACTGCTGGTTGCTTTAGCGGGCGGACTGTTACCTGCCATCTTGTTCTTATCCAACGCCTATCTGCCTGGCAGCTTCCGCTGGGTGCTCTACGGTTTGGTTGCTACCGTCGGCGTGTTGGTGGGTTTGGAAATCCCGCTGGTCATGCGGATTTTGAAGCGCAATGTCGCCTTCAAAGACGTGGTCTCCCAAGTGCTGACTTTTGATTACTTGGGCGCTTTGGCGGTGTCAGTGGCTTTTCCGCTGATCTTGGTGCCGCAGCTGGGCTTGATTCGCACAGGGTTGCTGTTTGGTTTGCTCAATGCCGGCGTGGCGGTGTGGTCGCTGTGGTTGTTTCGGCATGAACTGCGTCAATTCATGGCACATGTTTTAGCCTGTGGTCTGACTTTTGCAGTATTGACTGCTGCATTTTTTGGCGCGAACCACATCACGACCTTGGCTGAAGACAAGTTTTACCAAGACCGCATCGTCTTTACCGCCGCCTCGCCCTACCAACGGATTGTGGTGACGCAGGGTAAGCTGGGTCACCGGCTGTTTTTGAATGGTAACTTGCAATTTGCCGAACGTGACGAATACCGCTACCACGAGGCCTTGGTGCACCCCGCGATGGCTGCTTTTTCAGCCACCGGACCCAAACGCGTTGCTGTATTGGGCGGTGGCGATGGCATGGCTGTGCGCGAGATTTTGAAATACCCCAGTGTCGAGTCTGTTACCTTGGTGGAGCTCGACCCTGCCATGACTAAGCTGTTCTCAGAGCAGTCGACCTTGGTCAAACTCAACGGCGGTGCGCTGAAGTCGCCCAAAGTCAACATCATCAACACCGATGCGTTTGCGTGGCTAGAAGCCGGCACTGAGATGTTTGACGTGATTGTGGTGGATTTCCCCGACCCGACCAACTTTTCGATTGGCAAGCTCTACACCAACTCGTTTTACGCGCTGTTGGACAAACGCTTGTCAGCCAGCGGCTATGCGGTGATTCAAACCACCTCGCCTTTGGTGGCCCGCAAAAGCTTTTGGACGGTGGTGCAAACCATCGAGTCGGTAGGTTTAACAGCCACGCCCTACCACGCCCATGTACCCAGCTTTGGCGAGTGGGGTTACATCATCGCCAGTCACCGGCCATGGCGCAATCCGACAGCCCTACCAGCGGGTTTGCGTTTTTTAGACCCGCCTTCTTTACCGCTTCTATACGACTTTCCGTTGGACATGGCACGCGTGCCCGCTGAGGTGAACCGCTTGTCAAACCAAGTGCTGGTCACGACGTATGAAGAAGAATGGGGCAAAGTGGCGCATGAAGTTCACTGAGACTGCAAGATTTCACCGAATGAACCGCACTGCGTTTTGACCATGCAACGCCGTCAATTCCTCGCGGTCTCAACGCTGCCCTTACTCACCCTACAGGGCTGCGAGCCATCGTCCAAGAGCAATCTGGCGCATATTCAGGGCGGTTTCACAGGCGTCAATGTTGAGCACGGCCACCAGCTGCGTGATGCCAAAACTTGGCCAACACCTGGCAAAATCAACAAAACCAAGGTCATCATCGCCGGCGGCGGCGTTGCAGGCTTGGCGGCGGCACGAGCGCTACGCTTGCAAGGCATGAACGATTTTGTGATGCTAGAGCTGGAAGACAGCGCGGGCGGCAACAGCAAGGGCGGCTCGGTTGGCGGCATAGTCTGCCCGCTGGGTGCGCACTATCTGCCTGTACCGCGTGAAGATGCCGCCGCCTCTCGTGAAGTGGGCGATGTGCAAAGCCTGCTTGAAGAGCTGGGCGTACGCCAACGCGTGGCGGGCCGCTGGACCTACGATGAGCGCCACCTCTGCCACAGTCCGCAAGAGCGCCTGTTCTTCAATGGTCAATGGCAAGACGGGTTGCTGCCTGTGCAGGATGTGAGCGCTCACACACTTGCGCAATATCGGCGCTTTGCAGAATTGGTCGAAACGGCTCGAAAAGCCAATCAATGGGCTATTCCAGCATCAAATTCGTCTCTAGCCGGCGAATATATTGCATTATTAGCTATTACTTTTATAGCATATTTAGATCAACATCAACTCACCGATGCGCACCTGCGTTGGTACTTGGACTACTGCTGCCGCGACGATTACGGCGCCGGCATCGCCAGCGTGTCCGCTTGGGCAGGGCTGCACTACTTTGCTAGCCGCCATGGTTTTCATGCGCTAGGCAGTTCATTGGCTGAGAAAGCGGAGCGCGACAGCGTGCTGACTTGGCCAGATGGCAATGGCTGGCTAACGCAGCGCATGGCTCAACCGCTAGGTGAGCGCTTACATACCAACCGCATCGTGACCCGCATTGAGGTCGGCAAATACGGCGTGGAAGTCGACGCTTTTGACGCCAAGACCCAGCAAATGGAACGCTGGCAAGCAGAACGCTGCATCGTTGCTCTGCCTATTTTTGTTGCAGCACGGGTCATCCACAACCCGCCTGAAATGCTGCAAACCGCAGCCCAACAAACCCGCTACGCGCCTTGGCTGGTGGCCAATATCCATATCGACAAAGCACTGCATGACCGTCCTGGCGCTGCGCCGAGTTGGGACAATGTGATGTACGGTGCTGCAGGCTTGGGCTACGTCAATGCCAAACACCAAAGTTTCGACACCGTACCTGGTGCCACCGTATTGACGTATTACCGCGCTTTGGGTGATCTGCCAAACGGCCGACAACAACTGCTGGAACAAACTTGGGGCCATTGGCGTGATGCCATCGTGGCGGAGCTGTCTGCAGCTCACCCCGACTTGGCCGGCAAAACGACACGTATCGACATCACCCGCTATGGCCACGCCATGGCGATGCCTGTTCCGCAAATTCAAGCGCAGTCATTGAAAACACATCCAAGGTACGGAGCTTCTCAGCGCCTGCTGTTTGCCCACAGCGATTGGGCTGGCTACTCCGTCTTTGAGGAAGCCTTTGCCCAAGGCCACGCGGCGGGTAGCCAGAGAAGTTAAGGACGAACGACGATGTCGTTACGCACTGACTTGACGTTATTCACGCCACGTGCAATGTTCTCAGCCTGCATTTTTTCAGCGTTAGATTTGGCAAAGCCAGACAGTTGAACCATGCCATTGAGTGTTTCAACTCTGATAGAGGCTGCGTCGACTGTTTTGTCTTCAACAAACTTGGCTTTAACGACGGTGGTGATGGCGGTGTCATCCACATAGGCTCCCGCTGTTTCTTGGCCACGGCCAACGGCGCAACCCGTGCTACCAATGATGGTGATGCCAGCTAAAGCGGCGAATGCAATGGCGCGTACGTATTTCATGATAGTTTCCTTTTGAATTTTTGAATTGACTCAGTGCAGGGTTGAAAAAGCTTGTCGTTTAGCGGCACCACGCCTGTCGACCCGCAGTAACAGTGGGAGAAAGGCTAGCGCTTTAGCGCTTGACCAGACTAATCACGAAGGTGATGACGGCCATGACGGCGAAAATGATGAACAAGATTTTGGCGATTTCAACGGCTCCAGCCGCAATGCCACCAAAACCAAAGATGGCCGCAATGAGTGCGACGACGAGAAAAACAACAGAATAATGCAGCATGAGAAACTCCTTGATCGGGCTGATGAAGCAGTGGTTTCTTTTGAAACCCCTTTAAACTTCTTTAAACTTTTTTGTATCGCCCTGAACAAGGTTAATCGCCGCTTTGTGCCTGGCACATCGGCAAAGGCCGTAGCCGTGTGTCAGCACGTGGTTTGACGCGCTGTAGGCCGCGTCTGACAAGACTGACAGTGCTGACTAAATTGATTTAAATGGATGAAGGCAGCACCGCTGAAATCAAAGTACCGTGGCCAAGAGGCGACGTGATGTTCAAGCGCCCGCCAGCTGCCTCTACCCGATGTCGCATCCCAAGCAAGCCGTGGCTGTTCGGGCCAACGCCACTGAGGTTGAAACCGATGCCGTCGTCTTTCACTTCAACGGTGATATAGCCATCAAAGCGGTGCAAGCTCACGGCTGTGTGCTTGGATTTTGCATATTTGGCGATGTTGGTGAGCGCCTCCTGCACCAACCTGTAGATGGTGAGCTGCGCTGCGCCGCCCAGCCCCACGTTCTCAACATCAATGGACACGGCGATGTTGTTGTGCTGTTCAAATTCGCGCACCAAGATTTCTAAAGAGGCCGCCAAACCCAAATGTGACAAAGAGGAAGGCCGCAAATCTTCAACAATCCGTCGCGTCATCACAATCACGCTGTTCAGCGTCGCCGTCAAATGCTCAAACCGCTCCGCCGCATCAGGCACGTTGGTCGCCAAGCGTGCTTTGAGTCGCGCCACATCCAGCTTGGCTGCCGTCAACAACGCGCCAAACTCATCGTGCAAAGCCCGCGCCAAGTCGCCTCGCTCTTCTTCGCGCACGTTTTGCAAATGGGTGACAAGTTGCGCCAAGTTGGCCGTGCGCTCTTTGACCAAATCTTGCACCTGGCCACGCTCGCGCATCAAAGAGGCCTGTTCACGGTCGCCCGTATCCAGCAAGACATTGGTCTGCCGCAAATACATGTAAAACGACAACAAACCAACCATAGACAAAAGGGCAATCGTGATACGAGACAACAGCAAGGAGTCGCTGATTTGCACCTTGGCGTTGATCACTTTGATAGCACTGCTGGCAATCAATTTATTCGATTTTTCACGAATAGCCTCCATGTGCTCTTTGCCCACATTGGTGGTGAGTACAAATTTCCAAGCATCCTCTTTGTCCTCTTTGCGCATGCGCACCGTCAAGTCCATCTCCGCCAATTTGCCTGCCACATTGCTGGTAATCGCGCCCAAATCTGTCAGTTCGTCGGGGTAAGGGGCGAGCAAAGGGCGCATGGCATCTAGGGTGCGCTTCATGTCCTCGGTAGCAACCTCATAAGGTTCCAGATATTTGACATCGCCGGTGAGCAAAAACCCGCGCTGGCCCGTTTCAGCGTCAATCATGTGTTGCATCACCTTGGTGAGACCGCTCAGGGTTAACCGAGCTTCTTCAATTTGAGCCATTGCGACCTCTGATTTTTGAAAGTTTTTCTCGTTGATGAAAAACAGCAAAGCGGCAAAAATCACGGCAAACGGCATGCTGATGGCCATTTTGGGGGAAATGAAATTTTTCATCTTTTAGCTCCTCTTTGTGCCATCGCAGTCATTTTTTTCACATCTACGAACAATTGGTCAATAATGGGGACAGACGTGAAGCGGACATTGATGGGTATCAATAGGTATTGATATTCCTGCTGTCTTTTTCATGGCATGGCCGGTCAATGACTGAACCATGCAGGCTTTACAGAAATACAAAAACATGATCAAAATTGGTATCGTTGACGACCACGCCATTGTGCGCTCTGGGCTGAAGCAATTCTTCTCCGACTTTGTGGACCTGCGCGTGATGGGCGAAGCCGCCAGTGGCCGCGAGGCGATTGACTTGGTCCGCACCACCGAGCTGGACGTGCTGTTGATGGATTTGTCCATGCCTGGCCACAGCGGTATGGACGCCCTAGCCATGATTCGCGCCAAAGCACCCGACGTCGGCATTTTGATTTTGAGCGGTTACCCGGAGGAGCATTACGCGGTGAATTTGATTCGCCAAGGTGCCAGTGGCTACCTCAACAAAGCCTGCGAACCGAGCGAGATTGTCGATGCCATTCGTGTTATTTCGATGGGCAAACGCTACATCACGGCTGGCGTGGCTGAGTTGCTGGCGCAGCAGTTGAACAAACCCAACAACTTGGCTGCGCATGAGCAATTGTCTGAGCGCGAGTTTCAAGTCTTTTTGAAGCTGGCCAAAGGCGAAACCGCCGGTGATATTGCCAAAGCGCTGTCGCTGAGCGTCAAAACGGTGAGCACCTACCGCACCCGCGTCATGGAAAAGATGTCTTTGGCCTCGAACAGCGACCTGACTTATTACGCGCTCAAAAACAAGTTGATTGACTGATTTCAAGGGGCTGACTGGCTGTGTTTGAGGCAAAACTCAATCAAGGCGTCAATTTCATTGGATTTGTCAAACAGCGCGTCAGCACCTAGCTGTGCGCAGCGTTTGCGCATTTCAGCCGTGGCGTAGTTGGTAAGTACCACCACTTTTTGCGTTGGCTTGCGATTTTTACAAGCCGCCACGATGCCGGTGCCACTGCCTTGTTTTAAAAACAAATCCACAATTGCCAAATCCCACGACTGTGCTGGGTCTGTTAACCATTCAGCGCCAGCTTTTTCAGTTTCTGCAAAACCAACGGCCTTGACATAGGCCAACTCTTCAAGCGCTGCAATCAGGTTTTCGCGGATAGTTGCATTGTCTTCGACGATATAGGTATTCAGTATCACGGCGTCAGTCTATGTGGTTCATCTTAATTTACTACTTTGACCATAACATCTATGCCAGTGAATACATACGCAGCATGTAGGGGCCTTCCTACACGCTGCCAAATTTAAATTGAATTTCCTCGAAAGTTACACAGATTTATAAAAAATATAGTCTGCTTGGTATTTCACAATTTGTTTGGCGCCTGCGTTGGAGGCATCGCACGCCATCGCTGGGGCCACACCGCCTTGCGTTGCAACGCGCTGAATGTAGGTCACGCCCATCATCGCGCCCGTACCCATGGCAGGGTTGGCTTTGACCAATTGCAGTGGGATATTGCCTGCGCTACTTGGTGACACCGCCACTTGCGCACCCGTCAGCTTGGAGCCATCCATGTTTTCCCAGGTGGCTGGCGGGCCGTAATAGGTACCGATTTGCTTGCCGCTGCGGTCGTTCAACTTGGCAAGAGGTCCAACAAAGACCCATTCAAACTGGCCTGCCATGTCCTTTTTAGGGCTGCAAGCGTAGGTGATTTCACCCACACCCACGGTTTCCATGGCAACTTTGTTACCGGCGGGGACTTGCACCACAGCAGGCAGATTGGCTTGTGAGTACATCGGCTTGGACATGCTGTCCATAGATTTCATGCCAGACATGCTACCGCAAGCGCTGAGCAATGTGACAGCTAATACGGAAGCTGCAGCCACTGTTGTACGAGATGTGATTTTCATAAAAACTCCTAAGTTGTTGATGTTTGCCCAAGGTATACGCAGCTAGTTGCCGCCTTGGATTCATAAAACACAACAATTTGAAAGAATTTAAGGAAAAATAACGCCCTCTTGGCCAGCTACCCATTGTGGGTAGGCCCGCATTACCCGAGCAAACGCATCTGAGGTTTCTAATTTAGCCAACCAAGCCCTCAAATGCGGCCAAGGCTGCGCTGCAAACCACGCTGCATCAACCCGTGAAAATTGACGTATAAAAGGCATGTAGCTGGCGTCTAATATTGATAGTTTGCTACTAAAAAGATAGTTATTTTGAGCTAATTTAACATCTAATTCACCTACAAATTGAGCGCAAAAAGCTTGGCTAGCAGCCGAATCAGCACCTGAAAAGCGCTGCGGGTATTTGTAACGGTCAAGGTGATATTTGAAATCACCATCCAATTTACCGATTTGGGTCAAGGCGTCGTTCAAGCTGTCTTTTTCACCCAGTAGCCAGCCGTCAGGGTCGTTTTGACGCAACGCCCAGAGCATGATGTCCAGACTTTGGTCTATCACTTCGCCATTGGGCAATACCAAAACCGGCACCGTGCCTTTGGGTGATGCGGCCAGCAGTTCAGCCGGTTTGTCGCGCAGCACCACTTCGCGCAGCTCGACGTGGATGCCGCTGGCCAGCACCGCCAGCCGTGCGCGCATGGCGTAGGGGCAGCGCCTGAAGGAGTAGAGGATGGGCAAGGGAGCGGGAACTTGGGCCAAACGCAGCCGCCCTTTTATTCTTTGACGGGTTTGATGAACTTCTGCCGAGGTGGCAATTTCACCCCGATATACGGCTCATCGCGCTTTTTAGCCAGCTCAACTTGCCGCTGACGCTCTTTGAAGCGGTCAATTTGCTCACGTGTTTTGCTGTCATGGCAATGCGGGCAGCTCAGCCCCAACACAAAATACGGCGACGCCATGTCCGCTTGGCTGATGGGCTCGCGGCAAGCGCGGCACAAGCCGTAGTCGCCAACTTTCAGGCCTTGGCCGACGGTGACGCGCTCGTCAAACACAAAACACTCACCCTCCCACAAGCTTTGCTCTGCGGGCACAGTTTCCAGGTACTTCAAAATCCCGCCTTCAAGGTGGTAAACCTCATCAAAACCTTGGGCTTTGAGGAAAGCTGTTGATTTTTCACAGCGGATGCCGCCAGTGCAAAACATGGCGACTTTGGTCTTTTTGTCGATCTCGTTGGCCTTTTTGGCTTCAGATTCGGCAATCTGCGGTTGCGCCATCAGCCACTCAGGAAACTGCGAAAAGCTCTTCAAGCGCGGGTCGACCGCGCCTTTGAAGGTGCCAATATCAACCTCATAGGTGTTGCGGGTGTCAATCACCAGCACCTTGGGGTCAGAAATCAAGGCATTCCAGTCTTGCGGCTTGACGTATTTGCCCACGGTTTCGTTGGGGTTCACGGTTGGCACGCCCATGGTGACAATCTCACGCTTGAGCTTGACCTTCATGCGGTAAAACGGCGGTTTGTCAGACCAAGACTCTTTGTGCTCCAGCGCTGCCAGCCGTGGGTCAGCCCGTAAATAGGCCAACACAGCGCGAACGCCCGCCTCTGGCCCAGCGATGGTGCTGTTGATGCCTTCGTTGGCCAGCAAAATCGTGCCTTTGACGTTGTGCGACTCGCAAAACGCCAACAGCGGTGCTTTCAAATCCGCAAAATCAGTTAATTCGACGAATTTGTAAAAGGCTGCCGTCAAATACGGTTGCACGGTAGAAAGGCTTGCTGTGGATGCTGTCATAGCTTCGTATTTTATCGGCAGCGACGCCCTAATCACTGACGTACATCAAGCAGCCGCAAAATGAACTGCAGCACCTTGGCTCAAATTTGCACTCTCGCGGCTGCGTTTAGCTCTTGGTTTTGACCGAGCAGGTGCTCCAGCCAAACATCGCGTACGGTGGGCACCAGCCAATCGCCGCTGTCCCAAGCAGCAACGCACCCACGGCATAACCAGCCCAAGCGTAGGTGGCAAAGTTGCCTGCATAGGCTAAGTACAAAAGCACCAAGCCAACGATAGCGCGCAGCATGCGGTCTAAACCGCCCATATTGATTTTCATATTTTTTCCTTCTAAATAGTGATGAACAGTGTGTCAACAGCGCTATTGAACGCGCCCTGCTGTATTAAGTCTGTGACTTGAGTCACACAACCGCCCACGGAAGCATCCGCGCTTGATGAAGGTCAAACTTGCTAATTTCTTTTTCACATCTGACCAGCGGCCAAGGCTCGCAAAGCGGCGCTGTCGCTGATATGAATGTGCTCGCGTGAGAGGCCAATCCAGCCTTCGCGCTCAAAACGATGCAGCAGTCGCGTCACCACTTCACGCACGGTGCCCAGTTCATCGGCCAAATCTTGGTGGGTTCGGCTCAACTCTTGGCCATGGCCCAAGAGGGCCGCTGCCAGCCGTTGGTCGAGTTTGCGAAAGGCGACAGCGTCTATCAAACTGGCTAAATCGGCCATGCGCGAGGCAAACAGCCCCAGTACCTCGTTGCGAAACAGCGGTGTTTCTAGCCATTGGTGAAAAACGGCCGGCGGAATCAGTATCAAAGTCGTCTCAAGGGTGGCGACACCGTAGGCCGACAACGGGTCGTCCCGAAACAAGCAAGCTGAGGACACCAAACACAGCTCGCCCGGCAGCACGCGGTACAGCTCTAGCGAGCGCCCCTCGCCCGAGCGGCGCGAAACCCGCACCTCGCCGTCCAAGATCATCGGAAATCCTTGACAGGGTTGATTTTCCTCAAACAACACCGTGCCCGCTGGGACTACCATAGGAATGACTGTGGCGCACAGACTCTTCAAAGTAGGTGAAACGTGCGCTAAAGACGGGTAGATGGAAACCAAGTCAGCCATAAGTGCCTGCATTATGCCGCTCAGCAGCCCGTAGACAGCTGACATTCTTTACACGATCTTTGCATGGCGAGACTTGCAGGCGACGACTACGAGGTCTACAATTATTACTAACCAACGGGTTATTAATAACTTATTTCTTGTAGGTTATTGAACTTATAGGCTTAGCACTCCGTCTTAGAGAGTGCTAATATAGCGAATCGGATCATCATTTTGTTCCAAGGAGTCCTTTAATGTCTCTAGTTATTCCCGCAAATGTGAATACTTTGCAAGCTATCAATCCTGCTGCTGCCAACACGCTGGCAGTCGCCACACCGTGGGCCATGACGCCCACGCTGGGCAACCTTGACGCCTACATCACGGCAGCCAACCGCATGCCCATGCTCACCCTAGAGGAGGAGCAGCGCTTTGCCAAAAACCTGCGTGATAACAACGACTTAGATGCCGCCGAAAAGCTCGTTTTGTCGCATCTGCGCTTGGTGGTCTCGGTCTCCCGCAAGTATTTGGGCTACGGTTTGCCGCATGGCGACTTGATTCAAGAAGGCAATATCGGCCTGATGAAAGCCGTCAAACGCTTTGACCCTGACCAGGGCGTGCGCTTGGTGAGCTACGCCATGCACTGGATCAAGGCTGAAATCCACGAATACGTGCTGAAAAACTGGCGCATGGTCAAAATGGCGACCACCAAGGCGCAGCGCAAGTTGTTCTTCAACCTGCGCTCCATGAAGCAGGGCTACAAGGCCGATGCTGCAGCCTTGGGTGACGAAACCCACAGCGCAACCCTTTCTGAAAGCGAAATAGGCCTGATGGCCAAGACGCTGAACGTCAAACCTGAAGAAGTGATCGAGATGGAAATGCGCCTCTCTGGCGGCGATGTGCTGCTGGACCCCAGCCCGTCCGACGACGGTGAAGAGGCCTTCGGCCCGATTGCCTATTTGTCTGACACCGGCCACGAGCCAACCCAGATGATAGAAGCGCACCAGCGCGACGTCTTGGCCAGCGATGGCATCGCAGCCGCCCTAGCCAGCCTGGACGAACGCAGCCGCCGCATCGTGGAAGAGCGCTGGTTGAAGGTCAACGACGACAGCTCAGGTGGTATGACGCTGCACGATTTGGCAGCGGTGTATGGCGTGAGCGCCGAGCGGATTCGCCAGATTGAAGTGGCGGCTATGAAGAAGATGAAGAAAACGTTGGCTGAGTTTGCGTAAAACTTAGGTCAAGTTTCGTCAAAAAGGCTCCTTGTGTGAATAAGGGGCCTTTTTTAATGCCTTTTTTGGCTTTGGCCGGCGTATTTGCTGCCTATTTAGCTATGATATTTATAGTGATTTGTAGCTGCTGGTTTTACTTGCGTAGCTGGTTTGTTTCCCCCACCTATCCCCCCAACCCCCTTTCCATCCCCGCCGGGACGGAAAGGGGGAGCTTCATTTGGTAGTTTGATAAAAGTTTTGACCTACAGGCGCGGAGTTTTGTAGGGGGTTTGGGTGCTGTAGACTTGGGTACGTATACCGTGTAGCCCAATCAACCAGCCATTTTCAGGAGATTCAGATGACCAGATTCTCTAGCAGCCCACAGGTTATGTTGCAAGTTTTGCGGTATACATTACGTCAGCCATCTTAAGGAGTCTTCGTTGGAAGTTTCATGGGAAAACGTCTTCGCAGATATTAAGGATCTTCTGTTCCCTCAATTGACCCTCGACCCTTGGGAGCGCACGGTCTACCTTCACCTCGTGCGCCATACGCGCATGAAAGGTATGTCCTCCGGTCTATTCGCAGTTGGGCCACTATCGAAGGTTCTCCCGATCAGCGACTTCAAAGTTCGGGAAGTGCTGCGCTCGCTCCACGCCAAGACGTGTCTAAAGATTGAAGACAGGTCGAGAAGCGGCCACCTCATTCATGTGCTGCTGCCTGATGAAATCGCAGCTCTCTCCCGGCCGACAGTGAGCGCCGAAAGCGTCGATATCGAGTCCCTGGACTTCTTCAGTAACCGGCGCTACGTCTCGACTCTCCTAGCAAGAGAAAACCATGCATGCTTCTACTGCCTACGTAGCATTGCTGCCGAAACCTGCGAGCTTGACCACTTGGTTCCGCAAGCGGAAAAGCTCGACAATTCGCACCGCAACGTCGTTGCTTCTTGCCACAACTGCAACAAGGCAAAGGGTTCGCAGCAGGCCGAAGCGTTTCTCAGAGCACGCTATCGAGCCAATCTACTGAGTGAAGACGAGCTACAACATAGGCTGGCTACCTTGGAGGCAATCCGAAGCGGAAGTCTCGCACCACAGCTCCTGTGACCAGACGGCTACCCCTTCCTTCAAGCGGACTGACCTACGGCAGCCCCCAGCTCCGTGCCGTCAGGCGGAAGCTGACGTTGTTTGAGCGACAGC
>JAYVSU010000184.1:0-2842 GCA_043775055.1 Polaromonas sp. | reverse complement strand
TATTTATGCTGCGTTTACCCCCATTTTTGCGTTTTTTGACCCTGCTGGCTTTGTTGGCGGCGTACTTGCCTGTCGCCACGGCCAAACCGCCGGTCAAATCAGCCACAAGCACCGTCATCTCACGCCCTGAGGCGAACCTACGTTTTGAGCTGCCAGCGGGCTTCACGCCGCTCACCACGGCGGAAGTCACCTCTAAATATGGCGGCGGTAAGTTGCCGCTGTACATGGCCGGCAACGCCAGCCGCAGCGTGACGATTGCCTATGACTGGAAGGACAACCAACCCCTGCTGCCCGAGAAGCTGCCCGGTGCGAAGAAGTATTTTGAAGAGCTGTTTGGCCGCTTGATGACCAAGCTGGTCTGGAAGGAGCGCCAAATCAAGCGCATCAACGGCCACGAATGGCTTGTTTTGGAGTTCACCTCCTTTGGCGCGGGTGCGGATTTGCACAGCTTCTTCCTCGTCACCTCGCAGGGCGGCAAGATGCTGAGCTTCAACTACAACGCCACGCAAGCCGACTTCCCTGCCCTAGAAAAAGCACTGCGAAAAAGCATGGCCAGCATTGTTGTTAAAGCCAAGCCATAAGGGCTAAACCGTGACCTCAGCCCCCGCTTTCACCATTCGACCCTATCAAATTGGCGACATTGGCTGGGCGATTGAGCAACACGGACGGCTGTATGCGGACGAATACGGCTTTAACGGTGAGTTTGAAGCCTTAGTTGCTACACTTTTTGCAAAGTTCGCCACCGCACACGACCCTGCTTGCGAGCAGATGTGGGTTGCTGAAGCTAACGGTGAACGCGTCGGTTGCGTTTTCCTCATCCGCAATGCAGACCCGCAAAGCGCGCAAATCCGCTGCCTCATCGTCACCCCGCCTGGGCGCGGCTTAGGCGTCGGGCGGGCGCTGGTGGCGCAATGCCTAGCCTTTGCCCAACAAGCCGGCTACCCAAAAATCATGCTCTGGACCAACGCCATGCTCCTAGCCGCCCGCCATTTGTACGAGCAAGCCGGCTTTGAACTCGTCAGCGAAGAGACCCACCACAGCTTTGGGCAAGACATGGTGGGGCAGATTTGGAGCAGATCGCTTTAAATTTACTATGTTTTTAATAGCAAACTATTGAATAAATACGCCGGCTATAGGCATATTTGACCTCTAAATTGACTGTTTTGAAGGATTAAGAGGTAAAAAACGGCTCTTTTGCAGGTTTTGTGCGGCGTCAACCGAACGCAAACATGCCGCAAAAAACTCTACGCAAGGCCGCGAGCGAGTGAGCAGAGCGCCCAGATTTGGGCCGCGCGTTGCTACGATTTTGTGCAACATGCCTGCATTCGATTGTCTTGGGAGGGTTTTTGAGATACAGCGGCAAGCAACGAATAGTTCTTGCAAAGATGTATCATGACACTAGCTAGGGCTTACAGCATGCGTACCGCTACACCTCATTGCCAACTCCAATCCCAAATACTGGTCTACGACTTCGCAAATGCACCATACTGAAACTGAAAAAATGACCGAAAAAGAAAAATTCACTAAAAAACTTGAGGCGTTTGTTGCAAAGTTAAAAGGTCATGTAAGCACAACAGACGGCCAATGGACGGTGAAAGGATTTGTTGATATTTTCAAAAATGTTTACACTATTTCATCAGACACCAAAATTGTGTCAAAGATTCTTGAAATTCATCTTTTCCCGCAAATCCTTGCATTTGCGAATGCCAACGAATACAAGATCGTTCTTGCTGATCATCAGAATTACTATCCTGATATATCGCTTGTAAAAGTCAGTGATGAGTCGATCAAATTCGCTATTGATTTCAAAACGACGTATCGAAACTCCAAAATGCCACACTTGTGCAATGGCTTTACTCTTGGATCACATGGCGCATATTTCGAGCACAGAACAAGCACTAAAAATATTCAGTTTCCTTACGGTTCATATTCTGGTCATTTCTGCATTGGCATCATCTATGACAGAGCAGTCGGTGCAACTATAGATGAAACAAAAGCGCACAAAATTGATGAGCTTCATTCCATTGCATCAGTAGTAAGTAATTTTCACTTTTTTGTTACCGAAAAATGGAAGATTGCTAGCGACAAGGGAGGGAGTGGAAACACTGCGAATATTGGTAGCATCAATAACATTGCTGACTTAGTTAGTGGTAACGGGATGTTCTCAAAGCTTGGCGAGCATTGGTTTGATGAGTATTGGATGAACTACAAAAAAATTACCGTACAAGACGAAGATGGTGCGACGAAAAAGGTATCAACACTTCGAGAATTTGTTGCGTACAAAAATGGAGATGCGTCTCTGGTCGTTGACAAAAGGAAAAGCAAAAAATGACTATGAAGGTTGGCATCCCTCCAATTAAGTCGCAAGGAATAAAAACCAAACTTGTACCTTGGATAAACAACATCGTTCAAAACGATTTCAAGGGCAAATGGATTGAACCGTTTATGGGAACTGGCGTCGTTGCATTTAATATTGCACCCAAACGAGCTATTTTGTGCGACGCAAACCCTCACCTTGTAGACTTCTACTCTAGCATAGCGTGTGGCGACATAACGCCAGAAGTAGTCAAAGAGTTTCTGACTCGCGAGGGGGAAACACTATTAACCACAGGAGAAGATCACTATTACTTTATAAGAGATCGATTTAATTCTGAACACTCACCACTTGATTTTTTATTCTTAAATCGTGCTGGCTTTAATGGCATGATTCGATTTAATCGAAAGGGCGGCTTCAATATTCCATTTTGTAGAAAGCCGCAGCGATTTGCGCAAGCCTACGTAACTAAAATTACAAACCAAGTGAATTGGGTTACCAAACTAATTAAGGCTAAAGAGTTTACTT
>JAYVSU010000183.1:0-15926 GCA_043775055.1 Polaromonas sp. | reverse complement strand
CAAAGCCGTCGGCAAGTCAACATGGGCATGCCTTTTCCCGCTGGAAAATTCGCCCGCTCCAGAAAGTTGCGGCAATCTTCCATTTATAGTTTTTTACTTGGCTTTATCGCTTGTATGTTGCTGCTTCTTGCGTACTCCCTGCAGACTTGGGTGCGTTTGCCATTTTTCCAGCTCTAGCACCTCTCGCAACACCTGCCATCAGACACCATGACCGACGCTTACTCAAAACAACAAGACAACTTGGTGGTCGACCCACTGGGCATGAATATTGTCAATCGCATCGCGCCAGAGTCCAATGTGCGCGGTGATGTGGCTTTTCAGGGTGGTTTGCTGGTGCAAGGCAATTTGTCGGGCTCAGGGCAAGTTTTTGGGCGTTTGATTGTGTGGCAGGGCGCACAGGTACAGGGCCACTTTCGGGTGGTGGGCGATTTGTACGTTTTTGGCCGCATTGGTGCTGTGGGTGCAGACGCCACCCAAACCGTGATTGAGTGCATGGGTACGGCGTATATCGCCAGTTCTGCGTCAACCACTGGAACCATCACTGCGCAGCGATTGCGACTTTATGAAGGCGCCGATTTACAAGGGCCCTTTAAAACCATAAAAAACATCGATGCGCTGCCTGAATTAGACCAAACGGCTTGAATGTCGCTATGATTCCAACAACCTTTTTTTGATGGGCTTTGCCATGTCTGATTACCTCAATACCACGCCTGAAGGCGACCACTCCGGCCTAGCTGCTCTCGGTTCTGCCATGCCTGATGCCCACAAAGCACCGCTTTTGACGCAAGTTGAAACGCTCACTCCCAGCCAAACGACGGATGGTGCCAGCGCAACGTCCAGCAAAGCAGACAAGCTGTGCTTGATTGAAGAGGGTTTGACCTTTACCGGCAATGTCAGCTTGCAAGGGCCATGCACCATCGCAGGCGACATCATTGGCAATTTGCGAGAGCAGCCGAATGCAAGCTCTCAAATTGTGATTACAGAGACAGGTTCTGTTGAGGGCGATATTTTTTCGCACAAAGTGTCTGTCATGGGTTGCTACAACGGCACCATTGATGCCAGCGGCGGCAGTGTGGATTTGCACGACAAGTCTGTGGTTTCTGGGCATATTCGCTACGGCCAATTGCAAGTCAATGGTGCCGACTTAAATGCCACCTTAGAGCGCGTGGCCAAAGCCAATCGCTGAACAAACCCTATCAAGCTTTCATCATCAACTCCTTATCATCATCGGCAAACAGAGTGAGCGTGGACCCCTTTGAGACCGCTGTGAACGTGGTGAGCACGGAAGAGTTGCGTGCAGCTGCAATGGCAAGCGCTTATCGACGCGGTAAGTTCGTATCCGCACGCCGCGTGGCCTTACGTTGGTCAAGTTGGTTGATATGGCAGTGGCTGCTGCCGCTGATTGGCTTAGCAACCGTGTTTGCAGCGCTGGTGGCGGTGGCTTGTGTCCAAATTTTTGGCCCAAGCACAGTGATTGATTCAACGCAAACCTGGCTTTCAGAGCAATGGGGCATGCCAAAGCTCGTGCAAACTTATAAAAAGAACGATACAAGCGAAGCACTTCCTCGTTTTGACAATGGAACCATGTCTGGCCAGACAGGTGGCCCACAATTGCAAATTGACCGGGGTCTGGCTAGCCAAGACCTCAAAATCATCCAACAACCCTCTCAAAACAACCAGGAGCTCAACCGTGAGTCAAACCGATAAAACCAACCACAGCCACGCCCGATTGGTCCCCGCTGAGCGTCTGAATGCGATCAGTAGCTTGCTAGGCGAGGGCGCCAGCTTTGAAGGCTCTTTTCACAGCAGCAAAGATTTGGGCATCAAAATCGATGGCAAATTAATCGGCAACATTGTCTTTGAGCAAGGCGGCGCCATCCATATTGGCCCAACAGGGGTGGTTGAAAACACATCGATTGAAGCCGATTACGTCTTCATCGAAGGCAAAGTCAAAGGCACCATCGTGGCCCGTAAATCGCTAGAAATCACCGGTTCTGCCACCGTGATTGGCGACGCCATGTATGACGCCTTGGTCGACGTACACCCGCGTGCCCGCATCCGTGGCAAGCTGGAATACCGTGGCGACGTGGACGCGGCTTCTACTTAACTAGCATCCACCTTAATGCGCATCAGGGTTTGGCTGTATGCCAAACTTTGTTGAAGTCATCTCTAGTTTTGTCACCTGGTTTGGTGTCTTTGGCCCAAAAATAGAGAGGCTTGCCTTTCGCCGCCCACTGTTTTTTTCCATCCTCGCGTGTGATGATGGTCAAATCGCCAGAGGCGCTGTCAGTGCCACTGGCCATTAACGGCGGCCAGTTGGCGGTGCAAGCCCCGCTGCACATGGACTTACCGTTGCCGGCCTCGTCTTTGTCAAAGGTATACAGCGTCATGCCATTGGCACCTACCAAAATGCCATCAGCGGACTTGGGTTGTGCGTTAGCCTGCACTGCATAACTGCCCAAAATAGCCACTGTTAAAGCAGCAGTTGCCAACTTGCGAAATGTGAATTTCATGATGAACTCCTGAGTGAATAGGAGACTAGGGTAAAACAAACCTACTTGCAGAGGAAGCACCGGCAACACAAACTTGCATTTGTAACGCTATAAACACCATGGCGACAAGACTATGCCTGTCTTAGCAAGCTATGTTTACCGGCTACGCGACTTCATCGCCCGCTCAACCTCGCGTTTACCTTCGCGGTCTTTGATGGTGTCTCGCTTGTCGTGCTCAGCTTTGCCTTTGGCCAGGGCAATTTCGCATTTAACCTTACCGGCTTTCCAATGCAAATTGAGCGGCACCAGCGTATAACCCTTTTGCTCGGCTTTGACGATCAGTTTGTCGATTTGCTCACGGTGTAGCAGCAATTTTTTGGTCCGCACATTGTCTGGGTTGACATGCGTTGATGCTGTGTGCATTGGGTTGATTTGGCAGCCGATGAGGAACAGCTCGCTGTTGCGAATCACCACATAACCGTCAGTTAGCTGCACCTTGCCTTCACGCAAAGACTTCACTTCCCAGCCTTCCAAAACCATGCCGCACTCGAACCGCTCTTCAAAAAAGTAGTTGTAAGCGGCTTTTTTGTTGTCTGCAATGCGCGTTTGCACAGGTTTTGCGTCTGACTTGGCCTTGGCCGCCGTGGGCTTAGGTTTGGTGGTAGGTGATACCGGAGATGAAGATTTTGCCATGTGGGATGTCGAGGTGCTCAGGAAGCGTATTTTTAGTTATTTTGAATGCAAAAACAAAGATGGGGCGCTGAAGCTTCATTACAATCCGCGCAAGCCCTATTTTCTATGAAAACCGTTCACAAGTCCGTCCTCATCTGGTACAGCGCGCAAGAAATGTTCAATTTGGTCATCGCTGTTGACCAATATCCGCAATTCTTGCCTTGGTGCGACCACGCTGGCATCACCTCGCAAGATGAAACCGGCATGACGGCAGAGGTTGGTATTGCACTGGGTGGCGTCAAACAAACCTTCACAACCCGCAATGAGCATGTCCCCGGCCAACGCGTCGCCATGAAGCTCATCAGCGGCCCCTTTTCTAAATTAGACGGTACGTGGGACTTTATCCCCGTAGGTGACGCCAGCCAGCGCGCTTGCCGCACCGAGTTGCGCCTCAATTACGGCTTTGACAACCCTGTACTGGCCGCCTTGGTCGGCCCTGTTTTCGACAAAATTGCCGCCAGCATGGTCGATGCTTTCGTCAAACGCGCCAATCAGGTGTATGGATAAAACGCTTATTTCGGTGATTTTGGTTTACTCGCCAGCACCTAGGCAAGTGATTGAAAAAACGCTAGAACTGCCCAAGGGCAGCACGGTTTTGAAGGCTCTGCAAGCTGCTGAGATGCTAGAAATTGCTATCGACCCAACCAATACGGTGGGCATTTGGGGTAAAAAAACCAGCCCATCACACGTTTTGCACGACTTAGACCGCATTGAAATCTACCGCCCTTTGAAGGTCGACCCGAAAGTTGCCCGACGCGAGCGCTTCCAAAAGCAAGGTGCCCGCACCACCGGTTTGTTTGCCAAGACACGAGCGGGCGGCAAGGCGGGCTATTGAGTATTGGTGAGTATTGGTATCAAGCCACCAAGGGCTTGAACATCACAAAAGCGTCGACAAAACCCAGCTGTTTGTGCTGAAAAGCCTTGGGCAGCGTGCCCACGGTCTCAAAACCCAGCTTGTGCCACAGCCGCACAGCGCGCTCGTTGGTGGAGACGACCAAGTTGAACTGCATGGCTCTGAAGCCGAGCTGGCGGGCTTCGTTTTGGGAGTGCTCACACATCGCGGTAGCGACCCCAAGGCCTTGGGCTATCGGAGCGACAACGTAACCGCAGTTGGCGACGTGGCTGCCCAAGCCGGGTTGGTTGGCTTTGAGGATGTACGTGCCCAAAGTCTTGCCATCTGCTGCGTAAGCAACGTAGGTAGACAGCGGCACTTCGATCCAAGCTTTAAAAATGTCAGCCTCGGTGCTGTCTGGCGCGTAAGCGTAGGTGTCGCCCAATGCAAAGGTGTCTCGCAATATCGGCCAAACTTGCGGCCAATCCTGCATTTGAAAGTGGCGGATGGAAACCATATTAGTATGCAAATTATTTATAATTGCTATGTATTTAATAGCAAACTATCGAGTAAATACGCCGGCTACAGCCAAAAATAAGCTTATTTTTGCTTTTTTTGGAGAAATTGCGCTCTGTAGACCTTTGGGTTTACTTGCAATCCGCCGCCATGATGCCTTCAATGCGTTTGGACTCGACTATGCGGGATGCTTCATCCATGATGCTGCGTTCGCCTTTGGCATTGGTGGTGGCAATGCGGACGCCTGAATCTAGGCTCGCTTTGGCACTTTTGGCGCGCACACAGTTGTCAGCTTTGGCTTTGGCGTTGGCTTCTTGTTCGGTTTTTTTCTTCGCGGCTTCGGCGTCATCGGCCTGTTTTTTCTTGGCTTCTAACTCTTTGTCTTTACCCGTAGCTTCTTTTTTAGCAGGAGCGGCTGATTCTGCTGCTGCTGGCGTGGCCGTTGCGGCAGGGCCAGCCGTGCCAGCAGTCGGGTCATCTGACGTTGCTACAGGCGCACTCGGCGTAGCTTTGCCAGGCTGCTGCAAAATCTTCTTATTTGGGATGCTGGCTGGTGGTGGCTGGTCGCTGAAAACCTTGCGGCCGTTGGCGTCTATCCACTGGTATTGGGCCAATGCAGACAGGCTAGCGAGTGCGAGCAGGGCCGAAAAAATGAGTCGAAATGTGTGGCGAGTAGGTTTCATGAAGCGAAGTTTAGCCTGAACTTTGCGGTTTTGGCCTGGTTTTTGGCCTTGTTTGAGGTGCAATGTGGCTTTTTGCACGCCTCGTCCGAGTACAATGACATGCTTTGGAGCAAATCCGATGCGCCTGTTAGGTAAAGCGCTGACCTTCGACGATGTGTTGTTGGTACCAGCTTACTCCCAAGTCCTGCCCAAGGACGTCACCCTCGCCACCCAGTTTTCCCGCAATATCCGGCTCAACCTGCCTTTGGTTTCAGCCGCGATGGACACCGTCACCGAAGCCCGTTTGGCCATTGCCATCGCCCAAGAAGGCGGCATAGGCATCGTCCACAAGAATTTAACCGCCAAAGAGCAGGCCGCGCAGGTCTCTAAAGTCAAACGCTACGAATCTGGCGTGCTGCGCGACCCGGTTGTCATCACCCCCACCCACACCGTGCGCCAAGTGCTTGATTTGTCTGATCAATTGGGCATTTCGGGGTTTCCGGTGTGTGACGGCGGCAAGGTCGTAGGCATTGTTACCAGCCGCGATTTGCGCTTTGAAACCCGTTACGACGTGCCCGTCAGCCAGATCATGACCCCGCGTGACAAACTCATCACGGTACAAGAATCGGACAACACAACACCAGCAGAAGCTCGCGCCTTGCTGAACAAGTACAAATTAGAGCGCTTGCTGGTGATCAACCGTGATTTCGTGCTCAAAGGCATCATCACCGTCAAAGACATCACCAAGCAAACCAGCTTCCCCAACGCCGCACGTGACGCCGATGGTCGTTTGCGGGTAGGTGCTGCGGTGGGCGTAGGTGAGGGCACGGAAGAACGCGTGGAAGCCCTCGTCAAAGCTGGGGTGGATGCTATCGTTGTTGACACCGCCCACGGCCATAGCCACGGCGTGATTGAGCGCGTGCGCTGGGTCAAGCAAAACTACCCGCATATTGACGTGATTGGCGGCAACATCGCCACCGGCGCTGCAGCTTTGGCATTGGTGGAAGCGGGCGCTGACGCCGTCAAGGTCGGCATCGGCCCTGGCAGCATTTGCACCACCCGCATCGTGGCGGGTGTGGGCGTACCGCAAATCATGGCTATCGATAGTGTAGCTACAGCGTTGCGTGGTACGGGTGTGCCGTTGATTGGCGACGGCGGTATCCGTTATTCAGGCGATATTGCTAAAGCCTTGGCAGCAGGTGCCTCCACCGTCATGATGGGCGGTATGTTTGCGGGCACCGAAGAAGCACCGGGCGAAATCGTGCTGTTCCAAGGCCGCAGCTACAAAAGCTACCGTGGCATGGGCAGCATTGGCGCCATGCAGCAGGGCAGCGCCGACCGTTACTTCCAAGAATCCACCACCGGCAACCCGAACGCTGACAAGTTAGTACCTGAAGGCATTGAAGGCCGCGTGCCCTACAAAGGCTCCATGGTCAGCATCGTCTACCAAATGGCAGGCGGCATCCGCGCCAGCATGGGTTACTGTGGCTGTGCGACGATTGACGACATGCAAAACAAGGCTGAATTCGTGGAAATCACCACCGCTGGCATCCGCGAAAGCCATGTGCATGATGTGCAGATTACTAAAGAAGCGCCGAATTATCGGTCGGAATAAGTCTGCTGCTTGATGGGACTGGTTTGATGACGATTACATGGCATGAGGTCACTCCCCAAGCGCCAGAGCGCTTGGCGCTGGGTGAGCACATCTTGGGTGTTATGGGTATTGATGTGGCCAATCCTGCAGTGGCACATCCCATCTTGTCGCTGGATATGGATGTTTTGGCTGCGGATGCGTCTGCAACTGCGCCAATCACGCAGCTCAGAACCGATCTCCCAACCACGCAGCTGAATCTGCCTGTTGATGGCGGTACTTTCAAAGTCGCGCAAACAGCGAGTCATGTGTTTGGCGTGTTGGAGATGAATGATGCGCCGGATATTCAAACGGCCAGTTACAGCGCTTATCAAGCCTTGCTCAGCTGCTGTAAAAACTTAGGTAAACCCCATTTGCTCAGGCTATGGAATTACATGCCGCGCATCAACGCCCTAGAAAACGGCGAAGAGCGCTACAGATTATTCAACACCGGCAGAGGTCAGGCTTTGCTTGAGGCCAACTATTTGGCTAAGGACGGCGCACCCGCCGCTTGCGCTCTGGGCAGTCACCGAGGCGGCTTTAAAGTCGCTTTTCTGGCAGCGACCACGCCTTGCGTTGCCATAGAAAACCCGCGCCAAGTCAGCGCCTACAACTACCCCCAAGATTACGGCGTCAACCCGCCTATTTTCTCCAGAGCGGGTTGGTTTCGGCAGGCGGGCGGCAAAGACATGTTGTTTGTGAGTGGCACAGCCAGCATTGTGGGCCACCAAACGCTGCACATCGGCGCTGTTGCGCTGCAAACGCAAGAGACCATCACCAACATCCAGGCGGTGCTGCAAGAAGCCAACCGCGTGGCGGGCGGCGAGCTTTGGACGCTGGGTCAGCTGCATGGCCAAGTCTATGTCCGCAACGCAGCGGATATAGCCATCATCCAAGCCATCTTGAAACAACACGCGCTTTTCAACTTCACTTATGTGCATGCAGATGTCTGCCGTGCCGAGCTACTGGTTGAGATCGAAGCCTACGCCCAGTTATAAATAAACCGCACTTTTTGCAAAACATATGACACACCAAAAAATCCTCATCCTCGATTTCGGCTCACAAGTCACCCAACTCATCGCCCGTCGTGTGCGCGATGCACAGGTTTTTTGCGAAGTGCATCCTTGCGACGTGAGCGACGAATGGGTCAAAGCCTACGCGGCAGACGGCAACTTGAAGGGTATCATCCTGTCCGGCAGTCACGCCAGCGTGTACGAGGATGAAACCGACAAAGCGCCGCAAGCCGTGTTTGAGCTGGGCGTGCCTGTATTGGGCATTTGCTACGGTATGCAAACCATGGCACAGCAGCTGGGCGGCAAGGTCGAGGCTGGCAAAACCCGCGAGTTTGGTTCTGCGCAAATCCGCGCCCATGGTCATACCGCTTTGTTAAATGACATTGCAGACCGCACGACCGAGGAAGGTCACGGCATGCTGGACGTGTGGATGAGCCACGGCGACAAAGTCATTGAGATGCCGCCCGGCTTCAAGCTCATGGCCTCCAACGATGCCTGCCCGATTGCCGGTATGGCCGATGAAGCGCGCAAGTTCTACGCCGTGCAGTTCCACCCCGAGGTGACGCACACGCTCAAAGGTCAGCAGATTTTGGAGCGCTTTGTGCTGCAAATTTGCGGTGCAAAAGCTGACTGGATCATGGGCGACTACATCACCGAGGCCGTGGCCAGCATCCGCGCGCAAGTAGGTGATGAGGATGTGATCTTGGGCCTCTCGGGTGGTGTTGACTCCAGTGTGGCAGCGGCCTTGATCCACCGCGCCATTGGCGACCAATTAACCTGTGTTTTTGTCGATCACGGCTTGCTGCGCCTGAACGAAGGCGACATGGTGATGGACATGTTTGTAGGCAAGCTGCAAGCAAAAGTCATTCGGGTCGATGCAGAGGCGCAGTTCCTCGGCCACTTGGCTGGCGTGAGCGACCCTGAAGCCAAGCGCAAAATCATCGGACGTGAGTTTGTAGAGGTATTTAAGGCTGAAGCCAGCAAATTAACTGCCTCAGGCGCTTCTAAATTAGGAGCAAAATGGCTCGCCCAAGGCACCATTTACCCAGATGTGATTGAATCCGGCGGCGCAAAAAATAAAAAAGCCGTTGTTATCAAGAGCCATCACAACGTGGGTGGTTTGCCAGAACAACTCGGTTTGAAGCTGCTGGAGCCACTGCGCGAGCTCTTCAAAGACGAAGTTCGCGAGCTGGGCGTCGCGCTCGGTTTGCCACCCTACATGGTCTACCGCCACCCCTTCCCAGGCCCAGGCTTGGGCGTTCGCATCTTGGGTGAAGTCAAAAAAGAGTACGCCGATTTGCTGCGCCGTGCGGATGCTATCTTTATCGAAGAGCTGCGCAACTTCCCCTACACCCCCGCTGCAGACGAGCCCGTGAACACGCGTCACCCCAAAAAGACTTGGTACGACGCCACCAGCCAAGCCTTCACTGTGTTTTTGCCGGTCAAGTCAGTAGGCGTCATGGGCGATGGCCGCACCTACGACTACGTCGTCGCCCTGCGCGCCGTCCAAACCAGTGACTTCATGACCGCAGACTGGGCCGAATTGCCCTACGCCTTGCTCAAAAAAGTGTCCAGCCGGATTATCAATGAAGTGCGTGGGATAAATCGGGTTACTTACGATGTGAGTTCTAAGCCGCCGGCGACGATTGAGTGGGAGTGAGGGATGGCGATTCCTAAACATTCTGAAATGTTCGGCGATGTGCTGAGCGCATTACGCGAGATGGATGGTTCTGGAACTATTGCAGAGATCGATGCAAAAGTTACTGATAAATTAATTGCTAGTGAACGAATTACAGAAGAAGAGTCTCGTCAATTACATGATCCCGAGCGTGGCGACCGCACAGCTATTGAATATCGATTAGCTTGGGCTCGAACTTATCTTAAATCTTACGGATATTTAGAAAATTCATCTCGCGGAGTTTGGGCGCTTACTCAAAGTGGGCGTGAAACAGAAACTTTAAATCCACAAGCTATCACGAAGGCTGTTCAACGCAAAGTTGTTGAAGCTAACTCTGATAACGGCGCTGAAGTAGAACCTCAAAGCGAGAGTATCGAACCGAAATGGCAGATTGAGCTTTTAAGTATTCTCAAAAAAATTGAACCAAGTGCTTTTGAGCGACTTTGCCAACGATTACTGAGAGAAGCTGGCTTCATTCAAGTTGAAGTTACTGGAAAGTCTGGCGATGGCGGTATTGATGGCCGTGGCATTATGAAACTGGGTGCGTTATTGAGTTTTCATGTCATTTTTCAATGCAAACGGTATGAAGGGCAAGTAGGTTCTGGTGCTATTCGGGATTTCCGTGGTGCCATGGTGGGACGCGCAGATAAAGGTCTTTGCATAACAACTGGTGGTTTTACTCGTGAAGCAGTGAAAGAGGCAATCAGGGATGGTGCGCCACCCGTTGAGCTTATCGATGGTGATGCTCTTTGTGAATTACTGAAACAATATAGCCTTGGTGTAATCACAGAGCAAATTCAAGTGGAAAAAGTCTCGCTGACTTCTAATTGGTTTAGCGGACTTTAAGTTTTAGCCGTTATCAAGGTATGACTGAACAATCTGACCTTTTTGGCGAAATACCGCAGCCATCCCTTACAGACCGCCTCTTCTTCGCCATCCTCCCCGACCCAGCCACCGCAGGGCAAATCGGCGCATTCACCCAGCAGCTTAGCGTTGACCATGGCTTGCGCGGCAAGCCGCTGTTGGCGGATCGGCTGCACATCACGTTGCACCATTTGGGCGACTATGCTGGTTTGCCTGAGGGCTTGATTGACCGTGCTTGCCAAGCGGCGGCGCACATACACGCAGCGCCTTTTAATGTGAGGTTTGAGCGGGTTTTGAGCTTTGGGCGGAAATCTAGGAATCGGCCTGTTGTTTTGCTGGGCAATCAAAGTGAGGCAGGCGGGTTGGAGGATTTGATGGCTTTTCAGAAAGTTTTGTATGCCCAAATGTGCCGCGCTGGTTTGCAGGGTGACAAGCCCATTGCCCGCCAAAATGCCAATTTCACACCGCACACCACCTTGCTGTATGACATGAACGAGGTACCCGAGCAGGCGATTGAACCTATCAGCTTGCGGGCGAGTGAGTTTGTTTTGGTCCACAGCTTGCTGGGTAAAACCAAGCATATTCACTTGGCGCGGTGGCCACTGATCGTATAAATTGGCCGCATAATTAAAAAACTTCCGCAGCACAGAGTTTTAGGATTTTGATGTACCAACCACCCCAATTCATCGCCAAAGAGCGTGCGCAGGCGCTAGACATCATCAAAGCGCATCCATTTGCGTCGCTCATCAGTGTGGACGACGCGGGTTTGCCGTTTGTGACGCATTTACCGCTGCATGTGGAGGAGGGTTCAGGACGAACGGATCTAGGTTTGACCTTGCTTGGGCACTGCGCCAAGCCCAACCCGCATTGGAAGTACCTGCAAGCGCGGCCCCAAGCCGTTGTGACGTTTTTGGGGCCCCACGCTTACTTGTCGCCGCAGGTGTACCCCGATTTGGCGCGGGTGCCGTCTTGGAACTACTTGACCGTGCATTGCACGGTGCAGGCCACGCTGATTGAGGAGCCGCTGGCCAAAGACCGGCTGTTGAAAAAGCTAATTGGCGACCATGAGCCCGCCTACGCACAGCAGTGGATGGATTTGGGCACCGAGTTTCAGCACAAAATGCTGGTCGGCATCGTCGGTTTTGAGCTGCAAGTGCTTGATTTGCAATGCAAAATCAAAATCAACCAGCACCGCCCAGAGTCGCATGCGGCGCTGCATGATATGTACGTGACGGGCAATGACAATGAGCGGGCTTTGGCGGATTGGATGGTCAGAATAGGATTGAAGGTTAATCAAGCCACCTGACACACCAGTTGGATAAACCCTTCATACTGCTGGTAAAGGAAGTAAAACCATGCGCATGATTTTCAGCTTCGTTGGCCTACTTATCGTCGTTGCCATTGTGGCGATTTTATCTAAAAACCAATTGTCTGCGGTCGGTCAATTACCGAGCCAAACGACCCCATCCACATCCACAGCCCCGCCAGCGAACATTGCTGAGCAAAGCAAGCAGATACAAGGTCAGGTGAAAGACCAAGTGAATGACGCGATGAAGGCGGCGGCGGAGGCGCGGGATAAAGCTGTAGATAGCGGCAATGCCGACAAACCAGCTGAGAAAACAGGGTCGGCATATTGATTTTCGATAAAATATGTCATTTTTTAAGATTTTATCATCTGTAGCCGGTGTATTTATTGCCTCAACAGCTATTAATAGTATAGCAATATCAAACGCTTCAGCGCAGTCAATATCGTCAATTGTGGTCGCTTCCACCACGTCAACCGAGCAATCAGGCCTGTTCAGCTACTTGCTGCCGGAGTTCAAAAAAGCCAGCGGTATTGATGTCAAAGTCGTCGCTCTGGGCACCGGCCAGGCGCTGGACATGGGGCGGCGTGGCGATGCGGATGTGCTCTTTGTGCATGATCAAGTGGCTGAGGAAAAACTCGTCGCCGATGGTTTTGCCGTCAAACGATTTGCGGTGATGTACAACGACTTTGTGTTGATTGGCCCTGCCAGTGACCCTGCCAAAACAAAAAGCAGCGATATTGTGGAGGCGCTTAAAAAGCTAGCCGCCGCCAACGGCAATTTCATCTCGCGCGGCGACAAAAGCGGTACGCACGCGGCAGAATTGCGTTATTGGGCAACCGCAGGTGCAGCCAATGCAAAAGGCAGCGGCTACAAAGAGTGCGGTTGCGGCATGGGGCCAGCGCTCAACATCGCCTCAAGCGCTGGTGCCTACGTGCTGGCTGACCGTGGGACGTGGTTAAGCTTCAAAAATCGGGGCGATTTGATGGTCTTGGTCGAAGGTGACAAGCGCCTGTTCAACCAATACGGCGTGATGCTGGTCAACCCTGCCAAACACCCGCATGTCAAAGTGGCAGAGGGCCAGAAGTTCATCGATTGGGTGGTGTCGGCCAGCGGTCAAAACGTCATCGCCAGCTACAAAATTGGCGGCGAGCAGCTGTTTTTCCCTAACGCGACAAAATAGCGACTAAATAAAGCAGCATCTGCGGGTAATATGCCCGCAAGATGACTGCAATCAAACCCACACCGCCAACCGACGCGTTTTTCATGCAGCTTGCCATGCAGCAAGCGGCTTTGGCTGCAGCTGCCGGCGAAGTGCCAGTCGGTGCGGTGGTGGTGAAAGACGGCGTTGTCATCGCCACTGGCTGCAACGCGCCGATTGCAGGGCATGACCCGACCGCGCATGCTGAAATTGTCGCTTTACGTGCGGCGGCACAAGCTTTGGGTAACTACCGGCTGGACGGCTGCGAGCTGTTTGTGACGTTGGAGCCTTGCGCCATGTGCAGCGGCGCGATGCTGCATAGCCGTCTGAAACGCGTCGTGTTTGGTGCATCCGACCCCAAAACGGGCGCGGCGGGCTCGGTGTTGAATTTGTTTGAATCCGCCCCTTTGAATCACCACACTGAGCTTGTAGGCGGCGTACTTTTTAGAGAGTGTGCTACACAATTGCATACGTTTTTTCATTCAAAGCGTTCGCAAAACAAGTTGGAGGCCAAAATGAACCACCCATTACGTAGCGACGCTTTGCGCACACCCGATGTTGCTTTTGCGAACCTGCCCGGCTACCCGTGGCAACCCAACTATGTGAGCGATTTGCCGAGTTTGAATGGGCTGCGGCTGCATTATCTGGATGAGGGAAAAAGAGAAGGTTCGCATCAGCAAGCAGGCCAAACCACCTATCTTTGCCTGCATGGCAACCCCGCCTGGAGCTATTTGTACCGCAAGATGTTGCCTATTTTTATGGCAGCGGGGAGCAGGGTGGTCGTGCCAGATTTGATCGGTTTTGGCAAAAGTGACAAACCCAAAAAAGATACTTTTCACACCTTTAGCTGGCATCGGCAGGTTTTGCTGGAGCTGGTGGAGCTGCTGGATTTGCAAAAGATCGTCTTGGTAGTGCAAGATTGGGGCGGTTTGCTGGGGTTGACCTTACCAATGACTTTCCCGGAGCGGTTCAAGGGCCTAGTCGTCATGAACACGGCGCTGGCGACTGGCGATGCGCCGCTGAGCCAAGGCTTCCAAGACTGGCGCACCATGTGCAAACAGTACCCCGAATTCAAAATCGACAAACTCTTTGCACGCGGCAACCCGAGCATGAGCTTGGCCGAATGTGCATCCTACATGGCGCCTTTTCCAGATGCTGGTTACCGCGCCGCGCCCCGCGCTTTCCCGCCCATGGTGCCTGATTCAGTTGACGCAGACGGTGCAGCAACGTCCCGCCAAGCACGCCATTTTTGGCAAAACGACTGGGCTGGCCAGACGCTGATGGCGATTGGCGTGCAAGATCCCGTGCTCGGCGTTACAGGTATGCGCGGCTTGCAAGCCATGATTAAAAACTGCCCTGAACCCATGCTTTTGCAGGATGCTGGGCATTTTGTGCAAGAGCAGGGCGAGTCAATTGCGCAACGCGCGGTGCAGCTTTTTAAATAATTTACAAATAAAGTAGCAAGCGCGCTTTTAAATTCAAGCACGGCGGTGGGATACTCAAGGCATGAGCCACATTTACGTCTATTCGCCCTCTAGCGCCGTTGTTGACAAAGCCGCCTTCAAGCGCGGCATCAAACGCCTGCAAGCCTTGGGGCATGAAGTTGAAATAGACCCCGCCGCCCTGACCAACCACATGCGTTTTGCGGGTGACGATGCTACCCGCGTCGCAGCTATCCACCGCGCTGCAGCCAGCGGTGCAGATGTAGCCTTGACATCGCGCGGCGGCTACGGTTTGAGCCGGATTTTGGCGGAAATTAACTACAAAGCTGTCGCTAAATCGATACACCCTAGCAGAGGGAAGGGCACGCAGTTTGTCGGGTTTAGCGACTTTTCAGCGTTTCAATGCGCTTTGAACGCTAAAACAGGCGCGGTCACCTGGGCAGGCCCAGCGGTGGGCGAAGACTTTGGCAAAGCAGTTGAAGCAGACGGCTCGCCAGACTGCATCATGGAGGCGTGTTTTGACGATTTGTTGCTTGGACAGGGCGAGGGTGCGGGTTGGCGTATGCCACAGTTTCATACTGGCAAACCTCCAACCCTGCCTAAAACAGTTAAAGAAACTACTAAATCTATAGCTAATGAAGCAATAAATACGACGGCTACAGCTAAAATTAACCCCAAATTCATCATAAATAAGGGTAGTTTGTGGGGCGGCAACCTGTGTGTGGTCACCAGCTTGGTCGGCACGCCGTATATGCCGCCAGCTGCGACCAACAAGCAAGGTATTTTGTTTTTGGAAGACGTGTCTGAGCACCCTTACCGCATTGAGCGTAACCTGACTCAGCTGCTGCATGCGGGTATTTTGGGCAAGCAAAAAGCAATCGTGATGGGGCAGTTCACCAATATCAAACTGTTCCCAGTCGACAAAGGCTACAAATTACAAACAGTGATTGACTGGCTACGTACCGTCGTGAAGTGCCCCGTGTTGACCGGTTTGCCCATGGGCCATGTGCCGACCAAGGTGCTGTTGCCGTTTGGCGAGTCTGTGACTTTGGCGGTGGAAGGGAAAGACGCACTGCTGGTTTGGGGTTGAGAGAGCTTGTTATTTTAGCTAAGTTGATGATTTATAAGAATTTAGTTGGGAGGCATCGATGAAAAATTGGCGATTTTTATGCAGTTTGATGTTGCTTGCGGGCTTATGGGCCTCGGGTGCATCTGCACAAGAAGCCGTAAGTGCTGTAAATACTGTAAGTACTGTAAATTCGAGTGCAATAGGTGCTGAAAACCCATGGATTATCTTGGGTGGCATTTCACGCCATACGTGCCGCGACTGCGGTTTCAGAGAATCCAACCCAGGCCTTGCCGTGCAATGGAGCCCAAAATGGCTGACGGACTACATGGAGTCAGACAAATGGCGGCTCAGCGCTGGTGGCTATATCAACAGCAATAACCGCAACAGCGTTTACGTCGGTGCGATTTGGCAACCCATGGAATACGGATCGGACGCCGTCAACATGAAAGTAGGCGTGCAAGCTGCCATCATCACCAACTACAAAGAAAAAG
>JAYVSU010000182.1:0-18734 GCA_043775055.1 Polaromonas sp. | reverse complement strand
GCTTGTGCGGTGGCTGGATGTCGAGGCACGGCAACCCGATATTGGACAAAACCAGATGCTGGCCTATTTGGTCAAGATGGTGACACACCTAACTGCTGACCGGGATTTCACCCTGACGGCATTGGTCCGAGCCCGTTTCCAGTTAGCGCAAGCCCTGTCCAAAGAAATCGGACGGCTGCGGCAATTGGCCATGGCTAAGGGCTTCCAGGGCAGGCTTATGGACATGGCCGTGCCAAGCATAGATCGGTTGGCACATTTCAGCTTTCACTATCAGGCGGGTCAATACCCAGCTCGTCTGCTATATCAGGGCAGCTACGAGTTCAGCAAACACTTCTACCCCGTAATCCACGACCTCCGTGAAAAAACACCAGCAGGCAGGATTTCAGAAGAATTCTTGTGTGCTCAAGCCATCGACGCGCATACCAAGGTCAAGCAGTGGGTACGCAACATTGAGCGCCAGGATAAGTTTTCATTCTGGCTACCCACTTCCACGGACTATTTCTATCCAGACTTCGTGGCAGAACTAACTGATGGGCGGGTTCTTGCCGTGGAATACAAGGGAGAGCCATATGAGACTAACGATGACTCCCGTGAAAAGCAACAGGTGGGAGACCAATGGGAGCATTCAAGCGGAGGAAGATGCCTATTTTTGTTTGCTGTAAAACTAGATGCCCACGGCCGTAATGTGCACCAGCAAATTGCTCACAAGTTAAATTGACATCGCGATTGCGTTAATTGGCGATATCACTGCAACTTTGGTTATGCAAAAAACCCATGTCGCATAAGATGAAATAACGCAGCACTGAACGAAATAGCGCAATTTTGGACTTTTAAGGTATAAATATATGCACCGCAGTCTGTAAAAAGTCTGTAAATGGCATAAAGCAAAAAAGCTTGCTACAGATTAAGTAGCAAGCTTTCTAATGTTCGTGTGGGGTGGCTGATGGGGCTCGAACCCACGACAACAGGAATCACAATCCTGGACTCTACCAACTGAGCTACAGCCACCGCAAGTCAATGATTATAGCCTTATTTGGCAGCTAGTTCACCAAAACCAACTTGCCTTTGACCGAGCGTGAGTTCATGTGGGCATAGGCAGATTTGAGTTCTGACATGGGCATGGTGCTGTCAATCACGGGTTTGATGATGCCTTTGGCGTACCAAGTGGACAGTTCGGCCATGGCTGCGGCGTTGGCTTTGGGTTCGCGTTTGGCAAAATCGCCCCAAAACACGCCCATGACAGAAGCGCCTTTGAGTAGCATCAAGTTAAATGGCAGCGCTGGGATAGGTCCTGCCGCAAAACCTACGACCAAATAGCGACCGCGCCAGGCAATGGATCGGAAAGCTGGCTCGGTGTAGTCGCCACCGACGGGGTCGTAAATCACATCAGGGCCTTTGCCACCAGTTAACGCCTTCAAAGCTGCACGCAAATCTTGGGTTTGGTAGTTGATGGTGGCGTCTGCACCAATCGAAGTACAGAGCGCGCATTTTTCGTCTGACGACGCTGCAGCAATCACTTTGGCGCCACAGGCTTTGGCAATTTGAATCGCTGCAGTGCCAACGCCACCAGCTGCACCCAAAATCAGGACTGTCTCGCCCGCTTTGAGTTGGGCGCGGTCCACCAGAGCATGGTGCGATGTGGCGTAAATCATGATGAAAGCCGCTGCATCGACGTAAGAAAAACCATCCGGCAGCGGCATGCACAAGGCTGCTGGTGCCAAGGTGTGCGTACCAAAACCGCCCGTACCGCTCAAACAGGCTACGTTTTGACCGACCTTCAGATGCGTCACACCTTCGCCAACGGCTTGCACCACGCCTGCATATTCAGAGCCAGGCACAAAAGGCAAGGGCGGTTTGATTTGGTATTTGTTTTGAACAATCAAAATATCAGGAAAATTCAAACTAGCCGCTTTTATTTCAATCAAAACCTGACCTGCAGCGGGAACAGGTTTGGGGATTTCTTTCCACGTAAGCGCATCAATACCAGTGGGTGTTTCACAAAGCCAAGCGTGCATGAGAAGGTCCTACTAAAAAAATGAAATAGCAACAAAGGAATCGTCATGCAAGCGGAATTGCTCACGTGAACCACAAAGAGTCAAAGTATGCCCAATAATAGAAGCCGAGATGCGCGTTTTATGTCTCGCCAGCGACCTACAATGAATGTCCAAACAGACAATAACCGACGGTTCCCTCAACTGCATATGAAAATCTTAATTTGTAACGACGATGGCTACCAAGCCCCAGGTTTGGTTGCTTTGTATGAAGCGCTAAAAACAGTAGCAGACGTAGAGGTGGTGGCACCTGAAATCAACAACAGCGCAAAATCGAATGCGCTGACCTTGAACGCTCCCCTGTATGTGGAGCAAGCCATTAATGGTTTTCGCTACGTGAACGGTACGCCCGCTGATTGCGTCCACATCGCCTTGAAGGGCTTGCTGGGTTATCAGCCCGATATGGTTGTTTCAGGCATCAACAACGGTGCCAACATGGGTGACGATACGATTTACTCGGGCACCGTCGGTGCGGCCATGGAAGCGTATCTATTTGGGATTCCCGCCATCGCATTTTCTCAAGTAAAAAAAGGCTGGGAGCACATTGATGCTGCAGCCTTAAAAGCGCGCGATATTGTTGCTGATTTGATCAAGCAGCTGGAAGTGTCTGGACCGCCCGCGCAGCCTTGGTTGTTGAATGTCAACATTCCAAATTTGCCTTATGCACAGCTTAAAGCGACGCAAGTATGCCGTTTAGGGCGCCGTCATGCGTCTGAAAAAGTCATCACTCAGACCAGTCCACATGGGCGCACCATGTACTGGATAGCCGGTTCTGGTCCAGCAAAAGACGACTCTTTGGGTACCGACTTTCATGCCACAGCCTTGGGGCATGTGGCGCTTACACCGCTTAAAACGGATCTAACGGACTACGATGCACTTGGCGTTTGGACGCAACGTGTCGCTGGTTTTACGTCGTCAAGGCCCAGATGACCAGTAAACCTTCTAAACCCTCCTTCCCCGCTAAATTTGACCTATCGGTTGGAAAAGGCGTTTCGCCCCAGTTACCGCAAGCTAAATCGATAAATTTGTCGTCCTCGCTAGGCAAGGTGGGTACAAGCAGTCCCAATCCTTTGCTAGGTCTAAAGCCTGCCAAAGTCATTCTGCAGGCCATAGCACCACAAGGGATGGGTTTGGACTCCCAAGCCGTGCGCGTCAATATGGTTAAAAAGTTAGAGCGGCAGGGCATACAAGATCAGCGTGTTTTGGCAGCGATGAACGCGACACATCGACATCATTTTGTCGATACAGCCTTGGCTAACCAAGCTTATGAAGACACCAGTTTGCCGATTGGTTGGGGTCAAACGATCTCCAAACCCAATGTAGTGGCACGCATGATTGAGCTTCTTTTTGAAGGAAAAGAAGCGCCTTTCGGCCGAGTTTTAGAGATTGGGACGGGCTGTGGCTATCAAGCAGCGGTTTTAAGTCATTTGGCGCAAGAGGTTTACAGCATAGAGCGGCTACGCGGTTTGTACGAAAAAGCGCAGAATAATGTGCGCCAGTTCCGGTTTAAGAATGTGCATTTGCTATTTGGAGATGGCATGCTCGGTTACCCTAAAGGCGCGCCTTATACTGGCATCATTGCTGCTGCGGGAGGGGAGGCCATCCCGCAGGCTTGGATAGATCAATTGGCCGTCGGTGGGCGAATCGTTGCCCCAGTGGCCAGTTCAGCACAGGGTGAACAGTCCTTGGTGGTCATAGATAAGACAATTTTAGGTATTAAACGCTTAACTTTAGAGCTTGTTCAGTTTGTGCCACTAAAATCGGGCATAGGTTAAATCTTATGACTTACAGCAACTTTGATGCGAAGTCTGTATCAAACCCACTGAGTCGTAACAGAAATGAATCATGAGGATAAAGATGCGTAGTTCAAACCACCTAGAGCTAGGACGAGCTAACTTACCAAAATTAGGAATGGCGCTGATCTTGGCGCTAACCTTGCTTGACATCACCGGATGTTCATCACGGCCACTCACGCGCGCGCCGGTTGAGGAGCGCAGTGATGGCAAATCAAGTGCATCAACGCCTGTTGATAGCAAACCACTACCGGCTTTGCCAGGTGCAGCAAACGCTGGCAAGCCCGGGTATTACACGGTAAAGCCTGGCGACACCATCATGCAAGTGGGACGCAACAGCGGCCAAAATTGGCGCGATATTGTGCGCTGGAACAATTTAGACAGCCCTAATCAAATCGAAGTAGGTCAAGTACTGCGCGTTGCACCGCCAGAAGGCACTGCCGTGGCAACGCCCGTCAATCCTGGTGCCGTGGCGACGACACCCAAACCTGTTGTTTTGCCACCAGTTGCAGCGCCAAGCCAACCTGTGGCGCCTGAAGACGATATTGCATGGATGTGGCCAAGCAATGGCGCGTTGATAGCTGGCTTTGATGAAGTTAAAAACAAAGGTCTCAAAATTGCAGGTAAGTTGGGCGACCCCGTGCTGGCTGCCGCTGACGGCCGCGTGGTTTACTCGGGCTCGGGCTTGCGTGGTTACGGCAACTTGGTTATTTTGAAGCACAACGAGACTTACCTCACCGCTTATGCACACAACCAAACCTTGCTGGTGAAAGAAGACCAAACCGTACGTAAAGGCCAGCGCATTGCTGACATGGGCAGCAGTGATGCAGACAAGGTGATGTTGCATTTTGAAGTGCGCCGACAAGGCAAACCGGTCGATCCTGCCAAGTATTTACCGCCTCGGTAATTTTAATTCTTTGAACTCAATTCGTTGATCTAGCCCTTGGTGAGTTTGTGCACCAAGTCTGCCGTGGTTGATGCCATGTATTTGCGCATCAACCTTGCGCGGTAAATTTCTACCGTGCGGTGGCTGATGCTCAGCACTTTGCCAATTTCTTTGCTGGTTAAACCGTCCAATAAAAAAGCGGCAACTTCGCGCTCTCTGGCGGTTAATTCTGATTGAATTGGGCGCTCCGCGCTCAGGTCTTCAAACGTCCAAATGCCCGTTTCATGCGGCGCATCGCGGTTTAAAGCGCGGCCTGTGACGTGGCACCAAAAGGTTTCTCCTTTGAAGCGACCATCCACTCTTTTCATAATGCGGTTATCAGCATACGTCCCATTGCGGTTCAAAATAGGTGTGATGCGCACACCGGTTCGTTCAAACTCCTCTGCGCTGGGGTAGAGTATTTGGAAAGATTCTCCGATCAATTGCTCGGTTGATGCGCCAAACATCTCGCACGCGTGTTGGTTGCAGTCAACCATCGTGCGGTTGCGCGAGAGCATCATGCCCACCGGGGCTAAATCAAATGCGAGTCGGTAGTCAATGTCCATAGACGTCAGGTATGCGAAGATACTAAAAAGATGGTTGAGTTAGGGTTGTACTGTAGGGAAAACTACGTATCTGAATACGTAGTATCGTACAGCTATTGTTTTAATAGGAGATAACTGCAGTGAATAAACTTTATCCCAGCGCGGCTGAAGCGCTCAAAGGCATCGTCAAAGACGGCCAACTCATGGCCGTTGGCGGTTTTGGTTTATGCGGCATCCCAGAAGCCCTGATAGATGCACTGCGCGACACCGGCGTCAAAGACCTCAGTGTCATCTCAAACAACGCTGGCGTGGACGGTTTTGGTTTGGGTAAATTGCTTGAAACCCGTCAAATCAAAAAAATGATTTCCAGCTACGTGGGTGAAAACAAGGAGTTTGAGCGTCAATACTTGGCGGGCGAACTGGCTTTGGACTTCACCCCGCAAGGCACCTTGGCTGAAAAACTCCGAGCTGGTGGCGCGGGCATTCCAGCTTTTTTCACCAAAACCGGCGTCGGTACGCTGGTCGCAGAGGGCAAAGAGTTGCGCGAGTTTGACGTCGATGGCGTGAAAGAGACTTTTGTGATGGAGCTTGCCCTCAACCCCGACGTGTCTTTGGTCAAAGCACAAGTGGCCGACAAATCTGGCAACTTGCGTTTCAATCTGACGGCACGCAATTTCAACCCTGCGGTTGCGATGGCGGGCAAAATTTGCGTGGTTGAGGTTGAAGAAATTGTCGAAGTGGGCGACATCGCACCTGATGACATCCATTTGCCCGGCATCTACGTGCACCGCATTGTGCTGAACGCCACACCTGAAAAACGCATTGAGAAAAGAACTATCACTGAAAAGGCAGGGAGCTAATCATGGCTTGGACACAAGATCAAATGGCGGCGCGCGCTGCTACAGAGTTGCAAGACGGCTTTTATGTCAACCTCGGCATTGGTATCCCTACGCTGGTAGCTAACTTTGTACCTAAAGACATTGAAGTCTGGCTGCAATCTGAAAACGGCATGCTGGGTATTGGCCCGTTTCCGACTGAAGACAAGGTCGATGCGGACTTGATCAACGCTGGTAAACAAACCGTCACCACCATCAAGGGCTCGTCTATTTTCGGCAGCCACGACAGCTTTGCCATGATTCGTGGCGGCAAAATCAACCTCAGCATTTTGGGTGCGATGCAGGTCAGCGAGAAGGGCGATCTGGCCAACTGGATGATTCCGGGCAAGATGGTCAAAGGCATGGGCGGTGCGATGGACTTGGTCGCTGGCGTCAAACGCGTCATCATTTTGATGGAACACGTCGCTAAAAAGAAAGACGGCACCGAAGACCTGAAAATCTTGCCAAAGTGCACACTGCCATTGACGGGCTTGGGCGTGGTTGACCGCATCATCACCGACTTGGCCGTGATGGACGTGACCCCGCAAGGCCTCAAAGTGATTGAAATGGCGCCTGGCGTGACGCGCGAGGTATTGCAATCCAAGACCGGCGTGACGCTGATTTAACGCATAGCTACGCAGCACATAAAAAGGCTACCTTGGTAGCCTTTTTTACTTTTACTTGGAGCGCGTTCTGGCATCAACCTCAAACGCGTTGTCCCAATAAAAACGCCGCCCACGCAGCAAAGCGTAGCAGCTTGAGAGCAGGTACAACGCCGGCATCAGCACACCCCAGCGCTCGTACTGGCGCACATGCACCAGTTCATGGCTACGCCAGCGGTTCAAGGTGCCATGGTTGCGCCCCAAAATCACATGCCCCAGCGTGATAGCGACGAAGTGCTGTGCGATAAACCGCAAAACAGGTGTCCGTGAATTACCGGCAATCTCCAAAACACCATTGCGCCGTTTCACCGAGGCTCCCAGTGCATAGGCCAGCAAACCCGCCATCAAGCCCAGCAGGGTCACCGGTGATGCCCAAAGATAGGCCATCAAGCGTCGAGTTTTGAAAAGAGGGTGCACGGAATTAAATGGACAAAATAAGTACTAAATATGGCTGTAGCCGGCGTATTTATTGGTTATTTTGCTATAAAATATGTAGCATAATAAATCTATGTTTACATTGGAGCGGGTGAAGGGAATCGAACCCTCGTTATTTGCTTGGGAAGCAAAAGTCCTACCACTGAACGACACCCGCTTAAGATAGATAATTTTAGTAGATTATTTTGAAGGCTTGGTTTCAAACAATCACTTCAAAATATCGCCCATACACAGGTATTTCATCTCCAAATATTCGTCCATGCCGTGGCGCGAGCCTTCGCGGCCCAAGCCGGACTGTTTAACGCCACCAAATGGCACATGCTCAGTTGCAATCACGCCCGCGTTGATGCCGACCATGCCGTACTCCAGCGCCTCAGCCACTCGGAAGATGCGGCCCACATCGCGGCTGTAGAAGTAGCTGGCCAAGCCGAACTCGGTGTTGTTGGCGGCGTCAATCGCGTCCTGCTCGGTTTTGAAGCGGAACACCGGTGCAAACGGACCAAAGGTTTCTTCGCGGGCGCACAGCATGTCTGCGGTGGCATCGCCAATCAAGGTCGGTTCTATGAATTGACCTTGCAAGCGCTTACCGCCAGCCAGCAGCTTGCCGCCTTTACTCAGCGCATCGGCAATGTGGCGTTCGTCTTTTTCTAGCGCGGCAGGCTCAATCAGTGGGCCTTGCACCACACCGTCTTCAAAGCCGTTACCCACTTTCAATGCTTTAACTTTTGCAGCAAACTTCTCAACAAACGCGTCATACACGCCTTCTTGCACGTAAATGCGGTTGGCGCAGACGCATGTTTGGCCAGCATTGCGGTACTTGCTGGCCATTGCGCCTTCCGCGGCGGAGTCCACATCTGCATCGTCCAACACGATGAAGGGCGCATTGCCACCCAGCTCCAAAGCCAGCTTTTTAACCGTAGGCGCACTTTGCGCCATCAAAATACGACCGACCTCGGTTGAGCCGGTAAAGCTGATGTGGCTCACGATGGGGCTGGCGCAGAAGACTTTGCCAATCGCAATCGAGTTGGCGCTGTCCGCTGTCAACACGTTCAGCACCCCCGCCGGAATGCCCGCGCGGATAGCGAGTTCCGCCACGGCCAAGGCGGTCAGCGGGGTTAGTTCTGCGGGTTTGATGACGACCGTGCAGCCTGCGGCCAATGCTGGCGCGACTTTGCGGGTGATCATGGCGATGGGGAAGTTCCACGGTGTGATGGCTGCGCACACGCCAATGGGCTGCTTCATCACCATCAGGCGGCGGTTGTTGTCAAATTGGGGCAACACCTCGCCGTTGACGCGTTTGGCCTCTTCGGCAAACCATTCCACAAAACTCGCCCCGTAGGCGACTTCGCCTTTGGCTTCGGCATAGGGTTTGCCTTGTTCTGAGGTCAAAATGCGGGCAATGTCGTCCTGATTCGCCATGATGAGTTGAAACCACTTGAGCAAAATCGCATGACGCTCTTTGCCGGTTTTGCCGCGCCAAGCGGGCAGGGCGGCGTGGGCTGACGCTATTGCTTTGGTAGCATCTGAAGCATTTAAATTGCCGACTGTAGCCAGTTTTAGCCCTGTAGAAGGGTCTTCCACGTCAAATCTAGCGCTGCTAGCCACCCATTCGCCGTTGATTAATGCGTCGGTTTTGAGCAGGCTAGGGTCGTTCAGCAACGATAAAGGAGAGTTTTTTGGGGTAGTTTTCATGTCCATGTAGCCATCATAGTGACAAACTTATAATGTTGCAGTACCAGAAGCACCTGACATCCTCAGAACCCCCATTTACAGACACCTACATGACTTCATCCAGCGCACCCGTTCAATTTTCAGTCTCGGACATTCGCAAAACCTTCCTCGACTTCTATGAGAGCAAAGGCCACACCGTCGTGCCATCCAGCTCCTTAGTGCCGGGTAATGACCCGACGCTGATGTTTACCAACTCAGGCATGGTGCAGTTCAAAGACGTGTTTTTGGGCCTAGACAAACGCTCCTACGTGCGGGCGGCCAGCGTGCAAGCTTGTCTGCGCGCGGGCGGCAAACACAATGACTTGGAAAACGTGGGCTACACCGCGCGACACCATACTTTCTTTGAAATGATGGGCAATTGGAGTTTTGGCGACTATTTCAAGCGCGATTCGCTGAAATGGGGCTGGGAGCTGCTGACACAAGTCTACAAATTACCCGCTGAAAAGCTCTTGGTAACGGTCTACATTGACGACGACGAAGCCTACGACATTTGGCACAAAGAAATTGGCTTACCAGCCGACCGCATTGTCCGCATTGGCGACAACAAAGGCAAAAAATACGCCTCTGACAACTTCTGGATGATGGCCGATACCGGTCCGTGCGGCCCATGCTCAGAGATTTTTTACGACCACGGCGCGCACATCCCCGGCGGCCCCCCGGGCAGCCCGGAGGAGGACGGCGACCGCTTTATCGAGATTTGGAACCACGTGTTCATGCAGTTTGACATGCAGGCGGACGGCAGCTTGGTCAAACTCCCCGCACCCTGCGTGGACACCGGCATGGGCCTGTAGCGCCTAGCCGCCATCTTGCAACACGTCCACAGCAACTACGAAATCGATATTTTCGACACCCTCATCAAAGCCGCTGGCCGCGAAACGGGCGTGACGGATTTGAACCAAAAAAGCCTGCGCGTGATTGCAGACCACATCCGCGCTACTGCGTTTTTGGTCAGCGACGGTGTGCTGCCCAGCAACGAAGGGCGCGGCTACGTGCAGCGCCGCATCATCCGCCGCGCTATTCGCCACGGCTATTTGCTGGGTAAAAAGACCCCGTTTTTCCACAAACTGGTGGCAGACTTGGTCAGCGTTATGGGCGCGGCTTACCCTAATATGGCGAAGCAGCAAACGCGTATTACTGAGGTGCTGAAGCAAGAAGAAGAACGCTTTTTTGAGACACTTGAAACTGGTATGAAGATCATTGATGAAAGCCTGAATTACTCAGAACGCGCCATTCAACATTACCGTGCAGAGAATAATTTAAATGATTTTGGTGGCACGTTTCATAGGACGCGTAACTTTAACTACGATTGGTTAGAAGAACCGAATATTCAAATATTTGCTAATGAAGTATTGAGTACCGAAAGTATTCAAAACATGATGAGGATGAAAATTGAGAATGCAAAGCAGATTCTACTTTTTTCAAATGGTGAGACATCGATAGTTCCAGTGAATGTGGAATCAAAACTACTTCCAAGTTCAGATTGCCCTTTAAGCGGCGATATTGCGTTTAAGTTGCATGACACATATGGATTTCCTTTGGATTTGACCAAAGATATTTGTCGCGAACGTGGCATTTTGGTCGACGAAGCCGGTTTTGACGCCGCCATGCTGCGCCAAAAAACCATGGCTCGCGCCGCAGGCAAGTTCAAAATGGACAAAGCGCTGGACTACAGCGGTGCTTTGAACGACTTTGTGGGCTATGAAAAACTGCAAATTACTTCAAAAATAGTAGCACTCTATGTAGATGGTACGCCGGCTATAGCCATAAATGCAAGTCAAAATGGAGTTATCGTGCTCGATACCACGCCGTTTTACGCAGAAAGCGGCGGTCAGGTTGGCGACGAGGGTATTATCAGCTCAGGCTCTGCAAATTTTGAAGTCCAAGACACCCAAAAAATCAAAGCAGACGTTTTTGGCCACCACGGCGTGTTGGTTTCTGGCAGCTTGAAGGTGGGCGACAGCGTCAACGCGCAGGTCAATTTGGAACTGCGCGCCAAAACCATCCGCAACCACAGCGCCACCCATTTGATGCACAAAGCCCTGCGCGAAGTGCTGGGTGACCATGTGCAGCAAAAAGGCAGCTTGGTCAACGCTGAGCGAACCCGTTTTGACTTTGCGCACAACGCACCGGTCACAGTCTCACAAATCTTGGCGATTGAGGCCAAGGTAAATGCTGAAATTTTGGCCAATGCGGCCGCATCCGCCAAAGTCATGGACATCGAATCCGCCAAAGCCACAGGCGCGATGATGCTGTTTGGCGAGAAATACGGCGACTCCGTGCGCGTGCTGGAAATCGGCACCTCTAAAGAACTCTGCGGTGGCGTGCATGTGCAGCGCACGGGTGACATTGGCCTGTTCAAAATCGTCTCTGAAGGCGGCATCGCCTCCGGCGTGCGCCGTATTGAGGCCGTCACCGGTCAAAACGCCTTGGCGTACCTGCAAGATTTGGAGTCCACCGTCGCCAAAGCCGCAGCCAGCCTCAAAGTCGCCGTGCCTGAATTGGGCGACCGTTTGCAAAGCTTGCTGGATCAAAATAAGTCGCTAGAAAAAGAAATCTCCGCCCTCAAAGGCCAGTTGGCCTCGCACCAAGGCGACGCCTTGTTGTCGCAAGCTGTTGATTTAAAAGGTATTAAATTCCTCGTCGCCAAAATGGAAGGTGTCAACGCTGCAGATGCAGCCGCCACCTTGCGCGAGACCGTAAGCAAACTCAAAGACAAGCTGAAATCTGCGGTCGTCGTCCTCGCCAGCTCAGATGCCGGCAAAGTGCAACTCGCCGTGGGTGCGACCGCAGACGTGATGGGCAAAGTCAAATCTGGCGAGCTGGTTAACTTCCTAGCCGCGCAAGTAGGCGGCAAAGGCGGCGGCAAGCCTGATATGGCGATGGCTGGCGGTACGGATGCGGCCAAGCTGGACGCAGCGCTGGCAACGGCGCAGGCTTGGGTGGCAGAGCGGTTGTAAATTGTTGAGTTAATTTGCTATTTTTAATATAGCAAAATACTGAATAAATGCGCCGGCTACAGCCTGAAATATCGTAATATTGGTTGTTCCACAGTTCCCTATCGCCCAAACAACCCCTTTAGCAACCCACCCACACCTGGGATGCCGAGAGCGGGTGATTTCTCCTCTTCACCTTGCTGCTGACCGCTAGGCGCATTGCGTGCGCCGCTGGAGCGGGAATTGCCGCGTGCGTCTTCGCTCAAGATGTTCATGGCGAGTGATTTGTTGCGTACACGCACGGCCCATTCGGGGGTGAACGAGGCGCTGGCGGCTAGGTTGGCGGGGCGGGGTGGGTAGCTGAAGTTGGCTTCGCTGCCGTAGGCGATGGAGCGCAGCATGGCGGCGCTGCCTTTTTCAAAAATACCAGCGGGTATGTCGCACTGCGTTTGGCTGGCGGGCAGCAAAACGCGCTCACCCAGCCATTTGTCGATGTTGCTGTTGCTGACGTAGTCCATCAAGCCCATGCCCGATTCTGGCGGCTCGGAGGAACTCCAAATCACCATATCCGCACCGCCGCCTTTGCCGTCGCTGCCGCTCAAAGCCGTCAGCATGTAGGCGCGCGCGGTGGGGATGCTTTGCCAGCTGACGCGAATCGGGTCGCTCAGCTTGCCGACGTTGTCCACCTGCATGGTGGGCATGAAGTCTTGCCCTGCGCCCAACGTGAAGCGCATGTTGGCGGGAATGCCGTCGCCAGTGACCGTGTGCTCACCCACCAACGAAGCGTTGCGAGCTATGCGGGAGTTTTGCGCCTCGTTGGGCCAAATGGCGTAGCCGGGTTCGGCTTTGGCGCCCCGGTCACGCACGCTGCGGCCTTGCATGAAGTTGGCGTAGTCTTGCTGCGAGAGTTTGGCGCTGTCAAACACCCTTGGTTGGCCGCTTTTGACCTGTGCGCTGCAACCCCAGTAGAAAAGGATGCGAACCTGTGGGCGTTCGGGGTAGTCCACTTCATCGCGCCCCGTTTGCAAGCCTTCACGCGGCGGGGTGATGAGTTTGAGTGGCTCTGCGCCCAAGCCTGCATTGGCGGGCACGGTGTGTATGGCCTCGGTGCCGTTGGGTTTGCGCGATGTGTACAGCGCGGTGTCCAAGTAGCGGCCCATCATGCCGGCTTTGGTCATGCCAAAGTTGCCGACGCCGGTGGCTTGTTTGCCGTCTCTGCCGGTGGCAGATTTGTTCATCATCCCCGCCATCATGCCGCCCATGTTGGGCAGCTCGTCCATACCCATCAGGGACGAGGTAGAAATGTCTATCCAATACTGCGCGATGGGGGCTTTGGTGGTTTGGCTGAATGCTGGAAAGGGAATGGCAAGCAAAGGCAGTGTAGCCAATGTCAGCGTGATCAAACGTTTCATTGTTTCTCCTAGAGGTAGAAATCTGAAAGCTTAGTTTGAGCGCATAGCCAGACATAATCAAGTGAAAAATCACCAAATTAACGTGAAAATTGAGCTAAATCAAATTTTATTAAATATCAAAAATAATAGCAAACTATGAAGAAAATACGCCGGCTACAGCCAAAAATAGCCTTGAATTTGGTGATTTCAGTGCTTTTGGGCTGTTTTGCAGCCTTCAACCCCCTTGCTCACGCTGCGCAGCCGGTAGAGGTGACTTTTCCGAGTTTGGACGGCACATCGCTCAAGGCTTGGGTGTTTGTTCCTGTGGAGATGCCACAAACTCAGCATTTACAACGCCCAGTCGGTTTGAAGCGTGGTACGGTGGTGGCTTTTCATGGCTGCGGTGGTTTGTATGCGACGGCCGGGCCGACCAAGGGTGGTTTGAACGCACGCCATCAGGCCATGGCGGACTTGCTGGTGGCTGAGGGTTACAACGTGGTCTTCCCCGACAGTTTGACACCGCGTGGCGAGCAATCCATCTGCGCCAAACCCATAGGCAGCCGCGACATCACGCAAGGTGAGCGCCGCGCTGATGCACTGGCTACGCTGGCGTGGGTGGCGCAGCAGCCCTGGGCTGACAAAAGGCGTATCGCCGCGCTGGGTTGGTCGCACGGTGGCAGTGCGGTGCTGGCGGTGACGGATGCAAACAACGCCGTGGTGAATAATTTTGTTAAAAATCAACAGGTTACGGAAAACTCGAAAGAAGAGCTGAAGTTCAAAACCGCCGTTGCGTTTTACCCAGGCTGCTCAGATGCCAAGAAAAACGGTTACCGTCCAAACACGGCGCTCACCCTGTTTTTAGGTGCAGACGACGACTGGACGCCGCCTATTCCGTGCATGGATCTGGCCAAGCATCTGCAGTCGATGAATTTGCCGGTTGAATTGACGGTATTTGAAGGTGCTGTGCATGACTTTGACAACCCGGTGGGCAGCGTGGTGGAGCGTAAAAATATCCCCAGCCGCTTGCATCCAGGCAAAGGTGTGATGGCGGGCGCCAACCCTGCGGCGCGGGAGAAAGCTTATGCGCGGTTGAAGGTGATTTTGAAAGACGCGTTGGTTTTGCCTTGATCGCACATGGTGGCTTGATGTTTTGCTGTCTTCATTCAAGCCTGCTTCAATGACCAAGGAACGTTAGCAAAGCGCAGCACCAAGAAGTCCACCAAGGCACGCACCGCAGGTGAGAGGTTTTTGCGCGACGGGTAGAGGGCATAGATTCGCATCGTAGGCAGCGCCCAGTCTGGTAAAACCACTTGCAAAGCACCCGTAGCCACATGGGGATTGGCCAAATAAGTAGGTTGCAGCGCAATACCAGCACCGGCCAGTGCGGCTTGCAGCAGCGCTGTCGATTCATTGGCGCTGAAATGGCTGGTCACACCGACTTGTTGCTGCTCCGTCCCGCGCTTCATATGCCAAATACTTTTGCCAAAGTTGGCATAGCTCAAGCAACGGTGGGTGATTAAATCAGCCGGGTTTTGCAGGACGCCATGGCTGGCAAGATAAGCTGGCGACGCCACCAGTACCGAGTCGCAAACCGCCAGCGGTCGCGCAATCAGCATGGGGTCAGGCTCTGCGCTGATGCGGATAGCCAGGTCGATACGCGCCTCCACCAGATTCAGCGCGCCTTCGCTAGCATTGAGGTCGATCTTCAGTTTGGGGTGTAGCTGCAAAAAGTCTGCGATAGCTGCCGCTATCTGCGCATAGGCAAAGGAGGTGCTGCAGGTCAGCCGCAGCTGGCCGCGCAGCTCATTGCCTGCATAGGTGGTTTCTTCTTCTACATTTTCTTTGAGCGCCAGCATCTGCTGGCTGCGGCGCAAGCAGCTTTCACCCGCATCGGTCAGGGTCACACTGCGGGTCGTGCGCTGCAACAAGCGTGCGCCCAGCCATTGCTCCAGCTCCGCCACGTAGCGGGTGACCATGGCTCGGGACATGTCCAGCTTGTCTGCTGTGGCACTGAAGCTGCCCGTCTGAGCCACCTCGACAAACACCTCCATGGCGGTCAAACGGTCCATGGTTTATGACTTTGATTTGTTCGATTTATGAAACATATATGGCCAGATTATAGGGTTTATTTGATTGAATATTGAAACTAAACTTCATCCTAGCGCTTAAGAATACGTTCTATAGCGTTCCTTTTAACCAAAGTAAATTTCAGGAGTTCACTATGATCCGCACCACACTCGTCGCTGCTTCCATCGCCATGGCTTTCTCAGCTGCTCAGGCGCAACAAGCGCTCACCGTCAAGGTCTACAACGCCGACGCTAACAGCTTCAACGTCAATTCCACACTGGTTTACGGCCAAAAAGAAGCCATGGTGATTGACGCTGGCTTCACCCGTGCCGACGCACTGCGCATTGCCGCCAACGTGCTCGACAGCGGCAAGCAGCTCACCACCATTTATGTGAGCCAAGCCGACCCAGATTACTACTTCGGCGTGGAAACCCTCAAAGAAATCTTCCCGCAAGCCGATGTGGTGACCACGCCTGCCGTGCTGGACAAACTCGCCCCCAAAATGGCTGGCAAGCTGGCGTTTTGGGGCCCAAAAATGGGTGCCAATGCGCCGCGCAAACCGGTGTTGCCGCGTGCGTTAGCTGGTAACACCCTGACCGTGGATGGCCAAACGATTGAAATCAAAGGCACGCAAGGTCTGTTGGCGCATCGCCCTTACGCTTGGATTCCATCCATCAAAGCCATCGTGGGCAATATTGGCGTTTTTGGCAATATGCATGTGTGGACGGCAGACACACAATCACTCGCCGAGCGCGCTGCTTGGGTTGCTCAACTCAATGAGATGGCCGCTCTGCAGCCCACGTTGGTGGTTCCAGGCCACATGCAAGCTGGTACTAAGATGGATGCCAGTGCGCTGGCTTTTACCAAGTCGTATTTGGAAACGTTTGAGAAAAATGTGGCCGGCAGCAAAAACAGCGCAGAGTTGATTCAATCCATGAAGCAGGCTTTCCCGGCGGTGACTGATGGCGCTTACTCGTTAGACCTCGGCTCTAAGGTCAACAAAGGCGAAGCCAAGTGGTAAACCGCAGCATAATTTAACCATGACCACCACACTCACCTATTTGTTTGATCCGCTGTGCGGTTGGTGCTATGGCGCTTCACCTGTGGTGCAGCAACTCGGCCAGCACCCCGACGTGCAGCTCGTTTTGGCACCGACGGGCATGTTTTCTGGCTCGGGTCGCACCATGGATGCGGCGTTTGCAGCGTATGCCTGGTCCAATGACCAGCGTATCCAGACGCTCACTGGCCAGCGTTTCACCGAGGCCTACCGCCGACACGTGCTAGGGCGCCATGGTAGTGCTTTTGATTCTGCAGCGGCTACTTTGGCCTTGACTGCAGTAGCCTTAACTGATCCTGATGCAGATGCAGATGCAGATGCAGATGCAGATGCGCCTGCCGAACTGAACGCTTTGAAGCATTTGCAGGAAGCCCGCTACGTGCATGGACTAGATACCTGCGACAGCAAAGTGGTGGCTGAGGTTCTGCGCGGCATTGGGCAGGGCGCGGCTGCAGATCGCTTGCTTGCTAACGATGCTGCCTTGCAACAAGCTAATCTAGGCCGTTTGCAACTAGCGCAGCAGTTGATGCACAGCCTAGGTGCCCAAGGCGTACCTGCACTGGTGATCGATGGGTCTCAAGGACGTCGCTTGGTGCACGGCCAGCTTCTGTATGGAAAACTTGAGCAGCTGCTGGCTAATGTGGGCGTTAGCTGACGCTGGCGTGGCGTGGGGGATTGCCTAACGCCATTCAACGCCTTGACTGAAAGATCTAGTGTGAAGCCGCCAGCAGCTTAGGCATATTCGCCATCGCCGCCATGGCCGAGGCTCGGAACTTGGCCATGATGGCTGTTTTTTCGGTATCGTTGGGGTCAATACTGGTCATCAATTTGCCAAAACCGTCTAAGCGACTCTCGCGCATCCAATTGCGCAGGGTTTTGTCCTCTGCCCAATGCATTTGGTTAGTCATATTGGCGGCGATGGTGCGCGGGTAGTCGGCCATGCTGTGCGGAAAAGGCACGTTGCCGCACAGTTTGTTTTTCAACTTCTCATCGTCATAATGCGCTTCCACATAAGCAATCAGCGCCGCGCTGAAGGTAGGTAACGGTGCGCGTACCAACTGCAGAACAATCTTGTTGCCGCTAAAAATGGGTGGCATGGCGCGAGGCTCCACGGCCGAAGCGGTGCAGTCTATGTACAGCGTGCCAGCCTCCATCGTCACGCTTCCTTTATCCAAGACCATACGGTTGGGCTCCAGTGCTTGCACGCGCCCCATGCGGATGACGTTTTTGATGCGCTGCAAAATGGCGATCTCGCCTTTAGACACGGTCGCAAAATGGAACATGGAAGGCATGTGTTCGGGGTAGATGCGCAGCATTTGGTCGCTGGCTTCCAAGCGTAAAAACAAATCTTCCGCGTTGGTGGCTTTGGCAAAACTATCCATTTGCGTGGCTTGGCCGCCAATGGAGTGGGCGAAAAATTCTTCACCCGGCTGGGTGGTCAGGCGGTTCACCAACCAAGAGTCACGTGGCATCACCCAGCTGATGCTGTCGGGTACAGCGCCGTGATTGAGCAGCCAAACACCGGCGTCCATCGCGGTTTTGCCAGCGCCTACGATGCAAAAGCGACTGGGAGTGTTCTTACCCTGCCAAAGCTGTGTCAGCGCATTCGGTGCGACCAGTCGCACGCCTTCAGCCACGTTGAACTTGGGCGAATGGGTAGATGGCACAGTGGGGCTAAAGTAGTTGGCATCAACGAATTTTTTACGTACTTTGACGGATGTTTTCGCACCCGACAAAATAGATTCAAACTGGTGAACGCCAGTAGCTTCGTCATACCTCAAATAGTTACTCGTAGTGTGGTAGCTGACGCGGCCACTGGGCAGCAGCGTTTGGTTCATGACCCGGTCAAAATACGCGCTCACTTCTGGCCCAGAAGCCAGCTCGTACATGCCTTGATTCGCACCAACCGTGTCTTTGCGGTTAGCGCCCAAAGCCATAGAATTCACGCCGTAAAAAGACGAAGGTTGGTGCAGCGTGACAAACGGGTAGGCATCGTTCCAGTGCCCGCCCGGTTTGGCGTGGCGGTCTACGAGGGTGATGTGCGCATCTGACTCTTGCACCAAAGTATCCGCAAAAGCCAGTCCCGAAGCTCCGCTGCCGATGATGAGGTAATCCGTTTCAATGTCTTGCAAGGGCGCTCCTACAGGGTTCAACAGTGATAAGCTTCAGATTTATCATGTCACATCTTCCCTTCACGTCAACTAGGAGACAGTATGAACACTCTAGAAATCGGCAAAAAACTCGTTGAACTCTGCCGCGAAGGCAAAAA
>JAYVSU010000181.1:0-10338 GCA_043775055.1 Polaromonas sp. | reverse complement strand
GGACTATGCGCTTGATGGCATGCAATTGCCTTACACGGTGGAAGCTGCTGCCAACGCCTTCTTTGCTTGTGCATCGGTCAGCATAGGCTCAAACATGCTGACGGCCGGTAATGCCGGTTTGCTGCTGGTGCATGGTACTGAAAAGCAAAAAGAAATTTTTGCACGCAACGAATTCTCAGGTCGTTGGGCGGGGACCATGTGTTTAAGTGAACCACAAGCAGGCTCAAGTTTGTCGGACATCACAACCCGTGCAATACCTGATGTGGGTGGTGTGTCAGGCATTGATTGGCATTCAGATCAACTAGGCCCACGTTATCGCCTCAAGGGTAACAAAATGTGGATTTCTTCTGGCGACCATGAGTTGACAGAAAACATCATTCATCTTGTACTGGCCAAAATACCAGATGAATCAGGAAGACTTGTAGCTGGTACACGAGGCATATCGCTTTTTATTGTGCCTAAAAAGATGGTTAATTTGCAAGGAGAATTGACTGGCGAACGCAACGACATAGCATTAGCGGGACTGAACCACAAACTCGGCTGGCGTGGTACTACAAATACCTTGCTCAATTTCGGCGAAGGCAAATTCACGCCAGATGGGCAAGCAGGCGCGGTTGGCTATTTGGTAGGCAAGCCTGGCGAAGGCTTGCGTTGCATGTTCCACATGATGAACAAAGCGCGCATAGGAGTGGGAACGGCGGCAACGATGCTCGGATTGGCCGGCTATTACGCGTCTTTGGACTATGCAAAAAATCGTCCACAAGGCAGACTGACAGGAACTGCCGGTAAAGATGCAACGCAACCGCAGGTGCGCATTATTGAGCATGCGGATATCAAGCGTATGTTGCTCGCCCAAAAATCTTATTGTGAAGGTGCACTGGCCCTTGAACTGTATTGCGCGCGCATGGTGGATGAAGAGTTGACGGGCGTGGCTGCTGCTAGCGAGGAGGCGCGGTTGTTGCTGGAAGTTTTGATGCCTATCGCCAAAAGTTGGCCAAGTGAATGGTGTTTAGAAGCTAATAGCTTGGCGATTCAAATTCATGGAGGCTACGGTTACACGCGTGACTTTCCTGTAGAACAATATTGGCGAGATAACCGTTTGAATATGATTCATGAGGGCACGCACGGCATTCAAGCTGCAGATTTATTGGGGCGCAAAGTTTTGATGGAAGGCGGCAAAGGTTGGCACAATTTAATGTCGCGTATGACTGCAACCATGGCGCAGGCGAGAAACGCATTCAACACACCAGACTTGACAGATTACGCGCGGGCACTTGAAAAAGCTGTTCAAGATATTGACAACGCCACGCGCGAAGCTTGGGCCACTGGCAGCCCAATGGAAGCTTTGGCAAATGCAGTCCCATATATGCAAGCTTTTGGCCACATGGTGCTTGCTTGGATTTGGTTGGATGTTGCTGTTGCTGTGTCAAAAGTATCTGGCAGCGCGACACATACAGACGCAATGCATATTGGTAAATTGGCTGCTACAAAGTATTTTTATAATTATGAACTACCCAAAATTGGACCATGGTTAAACGTGGTTAAAACACGAGATTTGACCTGTGCAAATTTGATGGAAGAGGCGTTTTAATTTTCTTTCTGACTAGGGAGATCGCAGTCACTTACGTAACTGATCTAGAGCCCATTTGATATTAAGCTCGCAGCATTTTTAGACCACTTTGGAGTACACGATGACCCGCACAATTCAACAACTTTTTGATCTTAATGGTAAAACTGCACTCGTCACCGGAGGTTCTCGCGGTTTGGGTCTGCAAATGGCGCATGCATTGGGCGAAGCTGGCGCAAATGTGATGCTCAGCTCACGAAAAGCAGAAGATTTGCAAGAGGCCGTTGCCGAACTCAAAACAGCAGGTATCGATGCTGACTGGATAGCTGCTGATTGTGGCAAAGAGACTGATATTCGCGCTTTGGCGGAAGAGAGCATCAAGCGCATGGGCCGGGTTGATATTTTGGTTAACAATGCTGGAGCTGCGTGGGGGGCGCCAGCCGAGGATCACCCTGTAGAGGCTTGGGACAAGGTGATGAACCTCAACATTCGGGGCTACTTTATTCTGAGTCAACATATTGCAAAGCTCAGCATGATTCCGAACAGGTCTGGTCGCATTATCAATATTGCGTCTATTGCTGGTCTGAATGGCAACCCTGCTGGCATGCAAACCATTGCGTACAACACTTCAAAAGGTGCCGTGGTCAACTTCACGCGAACTTTGGGCGCTGAGTGGGGAGCTTACAACATCACTGTGAATGCTATTTGCCCAGGATTCTTCCCGAGCAAAATGACCATGGGCACTTTGAAGGCTTTGGGTGAAGAGAAATTGATTGGCGGCACACCATTGCATCGCCTTGGTGATGACGAAGATTTGAAAGGTCTCACCCTGCTATTTGCGTCTGATGCAGGCAAACACATTACAGGCCAATGGTTGGCTGTTGATGGTGGTGTGTCAGTGGTGACTGGGGGTTAAATTGGCTGATTCCATACCCATGGAGTTTGGAGTTGACATTCCTTTTGTTCATCATTTGGGTTTTCAACTTAAGTTGTTTGAAGGCGGTCTGTCACACATTGACTACGAACCCAAACCGGAACACCTCAATTCTTTCAATGTGACGCACGGTGGTGCCAGCATGACTTTGTTGGATGTGGCGATGGCGCTGGCTGCGCGCAGTGTGTCGCAAGAGATGGGTGTCGTGACGATTGAAATGAAAACCAGTTTTATGCAACCAGCGCGTGGTAAGTTAGCTGGTAAGGGGCGATTGGTCCACCGCACTGCTACTTTGGCTTTTACCGAAGGCACCATCTTTGACGCGCAAGGCCGTGTTTGCGCGCACGCAACCGGTACATTCAAATACGTTAAACGCCTACCAACGGGTCCAAAAAGCAGTCAAGCGCTCAACGCGCTAGCTACAGATTAACTTTTAAATACAACACAACACAACACAACACAACAAGGTACACCATGCCAAGCAATCAACAAATTCTTTTAGACAACCGACCAACGGGTGAGGCACTCGTTAGCAATTTCAAACTGGTGAGCAGTGAAGCACCTGCGCTACACGAGGGGCAAGTTTTGGTGCAACACCATTATTTGAGTTTAGACCCTTACATGCGTGGTCGGATGAACGACAGCAAGAGCTACGCTGCAGCTCAAGCCTTGGGGGAAGTCATGGGTGGCGGTACCGTGGGCGTAGTTGTTGAGAGTCGTCATGCTAAGTTCGCTGTGGGTGACCAAGTGGTTGGAATGGGCGGGTGGCAGCAATACAGTGTGGTTGACGGAAATGCTGTGGGTGCATTGCGTAAAGTTGATGCAACGCATATTCCCTTAAGCGCCTATTTGGGCGCCGTAGGTATGCCAGGCGTAACCGCATGGTACGGTTTGATGAAAATTTGCGAGCCCAAAGCGGGTCAAACTATTGTGGTGAGCGCAGCGAGCGGTGCTGTTGGCAGCGTCGTTGGGCAATTGGCAAAAGCCAAAGGCTGCCGTGTCGTCGGTTTTGCTGGCGGGGCAGACAAATGCAAGTATGTAGTTGACGAACTCGGCTTTGATGCTTGTATTGATTACAAAGCCTATCCTGACGCTAAGGCACTGCATGCAGCACTCAAAGTTGTCACGCCAGACGGCATTGATGGCTATTTTGAGAACGTAGGCGGTGTGATTTTGGATGTCGTTTTGAGCCGCATGAATGCTTTTGGCCGTATCGCTCTGTGCGGCATGATTGCCGGTTACAACGGCGTACCTGTACCAATTAGCCAACCACAGCTGCTCTTGATGAGTCGTCTCACCTTGCGTGGTTTTATAGTATCTGAGCACATGGAAGTGTGGCCTGAGGCATTGAAAGAGTTGGGTGGATTGGTTGCTACCGGTAAGCTCAAATTCCGAGAATCCATCGCTCAAGGCATTGCATCTGCGCCTGAGGCTTTTCTAGGGCTGCTGAGTGGAAAGAATTTTGGCAAGCAGTTGGTCAAGCTGGTCTAAATACGATTAAAAAAAATGGTTGTAGGCTGAAGGAGGTCATATGCAAACCACCCATGAGGTATTTAACCAAGTTTCGGCTTTGGTGGATTACAACCTTTTAGCTGGTAATCGCCCTTTGCTGGCTGCTTTGAAATTCAATGCGCCTGGGTTGAATATCGCTGACTTGAAGCATCTCGGTAAAACCTTGGGTACAGCTGAGATGCAAACGCATGCGCGATTGGCCAACCAGCACGGTCCGCAGTTGCATAGCCATGACCGTTTTGGTCGGCGAATTGACCAAGTTGAATTCCACCCCAGCTATCACGCATTGATGGAAGCTGCGGTAGGTGCAGGCTTGCACGGAACGCCATGGACAGAAGCCGCAGAGGCAAATGCTGCGAAGAGTTTGTCATCGCATGCACATGTGAAACGTGCCGCTGGCTTCATGCTTTTCACAGAATTGGAACCCTCAATTTTGTGCCCCATTTCTATGACGTACGCTGTTGCGCCTGCACTGTGCGGTAACCCTGCTATTGCTACTGAGTGGGGAGCTAAATTGGCGAGCCGCACATATGATTCGCGGTTTTTACCTATTGAGAAAAAAAGCAGCGCGACCATGGGTATGGGTATGACGGAAAAGCAGGGTGGTTCAGATGTGCGAGCCAACACCACCCTTGCTACGCTGGCAGGTGAAGACGCTTGGGGCAAGCGCTATACCTTGGTCGGCCACAAGTGGTTTTTTTCTGCGCCCATGTGCGATGCTTTTTTAGTCTTGGCGCAGACGCCCAGTGGTCTGGGCTGTTTTTTCTTACCGCGCGTGCTGCCAAGTGGTGAGATCAATGCCATTGCCATCCAACGCTTGAAGGACAAACTGGGCAACAAAGCCAACGCTAGTTCTGAAGTCGAATTTCAGCAGGCGACAGCATGGTTGGTGGGCGAGGAAGGGCGTGGTATTTCGCAAATTCTAGAAATGGGCACCATGACGCGGCTCGATTGCGCCTTAGGTACCAGCGGTTTAATGCGTCAGGCTTTGAGTATTGCACTCAACCATACGCAGCAACGACAAGCTTTTGGCAAACCCCTGATAGAGCAGCCTTTGATGCGCAATGTACTAGCAGATTTAGCGCTAGAGAGCGAAGCTGCAACCGCCTTGGCAATGCGGTTGGCGCGTGCTTTTGATCATCCTCAGGACGAACATGAGCGCGCTATGAGCCGCTTGCTCACACCGATTGCGAAATTTTGGATTTGCAAGCGTGGCAGTCATTTCGCACAAGAAACCATGGAATGTTTGGGTGGCAATGGGTACGTAGAAGAAGGTGGTGAAGGCACCATGGCGCGTATTTACCGTGAAATGCCACTCAATTCGATTTGGGAGGGTGCTGGCAACATCATGGCGATTGATTTGCTGCGTGCCTTGCGCAAGGCCGATGCTGCCTCGGCTTTAACCAAAGAGTTGCTTCCAGCCAAGGGCGCGCACAGAGCACTTGAGCATTTGGTCGCCACACTGCCATCGCGTATTGATGATGCCACTGAGGTCGAGGCTAGGCGGCTGGCTCAGGATGTGGCCTTGGCAGTGCAAGCGGCTTTGTTGTACCAAACAGCACCAGAAGCTGTTTTTGTCGCCTTTTGCGAGTCGCGTTTAGGGGGCAATTGGGGCCAAGCGTTCGGGACTTTGGGTGCGCAAACTGACTTTGATGCCATCATTCAGCGCGCTATGCCAGTTTGATGTATTTTTAACCAGATTTCATAAAATAACCATGCCCAATATCATCCTGCACCATTACCCTACATCGCCTTTCTCAGAGAAAGTTCGCTTGGTGTTGGGTTTTAAAAAGCTGAATTGGCAGTCGGTTGTGATTCCGATGATCATGCCAAAGCCGGATGTCGTGGCTTTAACAGGCGGTTACCGAAAAACACCTTTCATGCAAATCGGCGCTGATATTTATTGCGACAGTTCTTTAATTTGCGATGTACTGGAGCAATTGCAACCTGAGCCAACGCTGTACCCAGCCCATCAAAAGGGTGTTGCACGAATTTTGGCTCAGTGGGCGGACACCACTTTGTTTTGGGCTGCTATGGCTTATAACTTCAGCCCAGCCGGTGCTGCGCAAATGTTTGGTCTCGATAAGCCTGAGAATATGGCCGTTGCCAAAGCGTTTGGTGACGACCGCGCCAAGATGCGGGTTGCTGTACCAAGACTGCCACCTGCAGATGCCGCAGCGAGCTATAAATCTTATTTACGTCGTATCGCTAATATGCTGGAGGATCGGCCCTATCTGCTGGGCGATGCGCCTTGCATTGCAGATTTTGCGACCTACCATCCGCTGTGGTTCACGCGTCATTGCACCTCTGCCATGGCGGGTATTTTGGATGCAACGCCCGGTGTTTTGGCATGGATGGACCGTATGGCAGCGATTGGTCATGGCGTTATGGGAAAATCAAATGCTATAAATTCAATAGCTGAATGTATAATAAATACGCCGGCCATAGCTGAAAACACCTCTAAAAATTCCATTTTCAAAGATGAGCATGGCATTCCTTTGGGGAGCCTAGTCAGTATCGCAAGCGACGCGTTTGGCCCTGAACCGACTGAAGGCGTACTGATTGCTGCCACCCGAATGCACTACACCCTGCGCCGCGTTGATGAGCGAGCTGGCGTGGTTCACGTGCATTTTCCACGTATTGGCTATGTGATGAAAAAAGTCACTGTTTAAAAAAATAAACCAAATACTTTAATCCTTCAACTGCTTATTTAGAAAGTTTGCATGATCACCGATTTCAAACATAAAACAGCCGTGTTAACCGGTGCAGGCTCAGGTTTTGGACTGGAGTGTGCCCGAATTGGGGCCAAACTGGGGATGAACCTGGTCTTGGTTGACGTGCAGCAGGATGCTTTAGACAAAGCTACCGCTGAAATCACCGCAGAAGCCGCAAAATTTGGCGGCCAAGTTCTGTCTTTCCGTCTCGATATTTCCAAAGCCAACGAAGTTGAAGCCATGGGGCAAGCGGTATTTGCCAAACTGGGTGCACCGCATTTTGTGTTTAACAATGCAGGTGTCGGCGCAGGCGGCTTGATTTGGGAGACGACACTCAAAGATTGGGAATGGGTTTTAGGCGTCAACGTCATGGGCGTGGCCCACGGTGTACGAGTATTTGTCCCTATGATGTTGGAAGCGGCTAAAAAAGACCCAGCTTATCAAGGTCATGTCGTCAATACCGCCAGTATGGCGGGCCTTTTGAATGCGCCCAACATGGGTGTGTACAACGTCAGCAAACACGCCGTTGTCGCCTTAAGCGAGACTTTGTACCAAGACTTGAAACTGGTGACGGATCAAATCAGCGCCTCGGTGCTGTGTCCCTTTTTTGTAGCTACCGGCATTTCACAAAGCCACCGCAACAAACCTGGTGAATTTGCTAACAGCGATGCCAAACCAACCAAGAGCCAGCTCATCGGACAAGCTATGAGCGACAAAGCGGTGGGATCAGGCAAAGTCAGCGCGGCAGACGTGGCTCAAAAAGTGTTTGACGCGATAACGAACGACCAGTTTTACATCTACAGCCACCCCAAAGCCCTAGCTTCGGTGCAAACGCGGATGGAAGACGTGGTGCAAATTCGCAACCCAACCAATCCCTTTGCTGGCAAGCCCGAGATTGGTGAAGCACTCAAGGCGGCTTTGCGCGCTGAGTAAGTGGGGGTTTAAGTGGCGTGTTTTGGGGCAGATTTCAGCTAATTGCGTTTAAAACCCTAAAATCTGTCCATGAATACCGAGACTACATCTACCGTTGTTCGCGGCGCCTGCCCGCACGACTGCCCAGACACATGCGCCCTGTTGACCACGGTGGTGAACGGCGTTGCCATAAAGGTGCAAGGCAACCCAGCGCACCCGCACACGGATGGTGTGTTGTGTACCAAAGTCTCGCGCTACACCGAGCGCACATACCATGCCGAACGTATTTTGCAGCCGCTCAAACGCGTCGGCCCTAAAGGCTTAGGTCGTTTTGAGCCTGTTAGTTGGAACGCCGCTTTGTCTGACATTGCTGCGCGCTTAACTGCTATTGCTGCTAAAAATCCCGAAGCCATCGTCCCCTACAGCTACGCCGGTACGATGGGATTAGTCCAAAGTGAAGCGATGGCGGGACGGTTTTTCAATAAACTTGGTGCTTCTAAGTTACACCGTTCTATTTGCTCTATGGCAGGCGGCGAGGGTTTGGCCTACACCTTGGGCGGCAAAGTGGGCATGAAGGTCGAGTTTTTTGCACAGTCCAAACTCATCATCATTTGGGGTAGTAACTCAATAGGCAGTAATTTGCACTTTTGGCGCTATGCGCAAGCGGCCAAACGCGACGGTGCAAAACTCATTTGCATCGACCCGCGTCGTACAGAAACCGCAGACAAGTGCCATGAACACGTTGCCTTATTGCCCGGTACTGATGCCGCACTGGCCTTGGCCGTCATGCATGAATTGATTGTCAACAACTGGCTGGATCACGACTACATTGGAAAGCACACTGTGGGCTGGCCTGCTTTGAAAGAACGCGCTTTGAAGTGGAACCCTGAGCGTGCGGCTCAAGTTTGTGGTGTTTCTGTGTCGCAAATCAAGTCCTTGGCGGCAGACTATGGCCAGTGTTTTGTCAACAAAACGCCTGCTGCGATTCGTTTGAATTACGGCATGCAGCGTGTGCGCGGTGGCGGCAATGCGGTGCGAGCGGTGGCGTGTTTACCTGCTTTGATTGGCGCTTGGCGGCATCGGGCAGGCGGCGTCTTGCTTTCAAGCTCAGGCACCTTTCCCGTCAACAAAGCGGCGCTGCAGCGGCCAGATTTGGCATCTCACCATGGCGCCCAAGCCCGCACCATCAATATGGTGACGATTGGTGACGACCTCTTGCGATCTAGTTCTGTTGAATTTGGCCCCAAGATTGAAGCCTTGTTGGTTTATAACAGCAACCCAGTCGCGGTAGCGCCTGATTCAAGCCGAGTCGTCAAAGGTTTTGCCAGGGAAGATTTGTTCACTGTGGTGTTGGAGCATTTTCAAACTGATACCGCAGATTATGCTGATTACATTCTGCCTGCCACCACGCAGTTAGAGCATTGGGACATACACACCTCTTACGGACATACCGATGTGTTGCTGAATCAACCCGCCATTGCACCTGTAGGTGAGTCCAAAACCAATACCCAAATTTTCCGTGAATTAGCCAAACGCATGGGCTACACGGATGCATGTTTTAACGACGATGACGAAACGTTGTGCCGAGCCGCCTTTGGTGCGACTGTCGACTTTGAAACACTGCAAAGCCAAGGTTTTGCAACCTTGGCTACAGACGATGTTCCGTTTGCCAATGGCCATTTCCCAACGCCTTCTGGCAAATGTGAATTTTTCAGCAGCAGTTTAGCGAAGCAGGGTTTGGACGGTTTACCTGACCATTTGGACAACTATGAGCCAGCCGGTTCCTCCACGGCGTATCCTTTGGCCATGATTTCTCCACCGGCACGTAATTTTTTGAACTCTAGCTTTGTGAACGTCAAAAGCCTGCGCGACATTGAAGCAGAGCCGGTGTTGGAAATTCATGTGCTAGATGCGCAACAACGCGGTATCAACTCGGGTGATGTGGTGCAGGTGTTTAACCAGCGGGGTAGCTACCAGTGCAAAGCGGTGGTGTCCAAACGCGCAAGGCAGGGCGTGGTGAATGGTTTGGGGATTTGGTGGCGCAAGTTGGGCTTGAACGGCACCAATGTGAATGAAGTGACTAGCCAGAAGCTGACAGACCTTGGTGCAGGGCCAGTTTTTTATGATTGCCAAGTAGAAGTGGTATTGAGGTGAAACTTTGCATCTAGTCTTCAAGTTACTGAGCTTGCCGTTGCTCTTATGTTTAAGCAGTTGTGCAGGCTTGGCTACAGACCTAGGTTATTACTGGCAATCTTTCAGTGGGCATATATCATTGTTGCAGGCGGCACGACCCGTTAACGATTGGCTGGATGATGAGCAAACCCCAGAAAAGCTCAAAACCAAACTGGCGCTGAGTCAAAAAATTCGCAACTTTGCGGTCTCAGAACTCAAACTCCCCGACAACCCCAGCTACCAGCGCTATGCGGACTTGAAGCGCAAGGCCGTGGTTTGGAATGTGGTGGCTGCGCCTCAGTTGTCCCTCAAACTCAAGACATGGTGTTTTCCTATTGCGGGCTGTGTGGGCTATCGAGGTTATTTCTCAGAAGAAGAAGCCAAGCTGGAGGCAGAGCGCCTTAAAATGCAAGATCTTGAAGTCAGCGTTTATGGTGTGCCAGCTTACTCAACCCTTGGTTGGAGCAACTGGGCTGGCGGCGACCCCCTGCTCAGCACGTTTATTGCTTACCCCGAAGGTGAATTGG
>JAYVSU010000180.1:0-31896 GCA_043775055.1 Polaromonas sp. | reverse complement strand
CGAAAGCAAAAAAGGAGGTGTCGTAGTTGCTTAAAAATGAAGCACGATTGTACCTGCCTAAAAATTACTCAGCAGACATTTTTATTGATATTTTTAGCTGATTTTCGGAGTTCTATAGACCGGTATCTGCATCAGATGTGCTCTATGCGACTTAACAGTATCTATACTTGCTGACATATGGAGATTTGGATAGAACATTTATTGACAATATTGGCCTTACCCAAGTTCGGGCTGAGCACTGTTTTTGTGGTTTCGTTGATCAGTGCAACGCTTTTACCGCTAGGCTCTGAACCGGTAGTATTTGGTTTGATCAAACTCAATCCAGCACTTTTTTGGCCCACCATCTTGGTAGCGACGGCTGGCAACACTTTAGGCGGTGCTATTGACTGGTGGATGGGCTATGGAACGCACCGTGCAGTAGACAAATATGCACACTCAAAAACCCACATCAAAGCACTGCAATGGTTAGAAAAATTAGGGCCAAAAGCTTGTTTGCTGGCTTGGTTACCCGCTGTGGGGGATCCACTTTGTTTTGTCGCAGGCTGGCTCAAACTCCCTTTCTGGCCCTGTTTATTCTATATGGCCATTGGGAAATTTTTACGCTACTTGTTCTTTACTGCCCTGCTGTTAGGCGCATTTCCTGGGCAGCTAAGTTTTTTAAACTGATGCGCCCATTAAGTGGCTCTAGTAGACCTTTTCAGACTGTTTTAGCAGTATCCGTATTACGCAAGCGAATGTGCAGTTCTTTCAGTTGTTTTTCATCAACCAAAGAAGGCGCTTGCGTGAGCAAACATTGAGCCCGTTGGGTTTTCGGGAAAGCAATCACATCACGAATCGACTCGGCGCCGGTCATCAACGTCACAATACGGTCTAAACCGAAGGCCAAGCCACCATGCGGCGGTGCACCATATTGCAAGGCATCAAGCAGGAAGCCAAATTTGATTTGCGCTTCTTCTGGTGTGATTTTGAGTGCATCAAATACTTTTTGCTGCACGTCAGCACGGTGGATACGCACAGAACCGCCACCCATTTCCCAACCGTTGAGCACCATGTCATAGCCTTTGGAAATACATTTCTCTGGGGCTGTGACCATCCAGTCTTCATGGCCATCTTTAGGTGCCGTGAATGGGTGATGCGTGGCGGTGTAGCGCTGTGCATCCTCGTCGTATTCAAACATCGGGAAATCAACCACCCACATTGGGCGCCAAGATTTTTCGAACAAACCGTTCTTCTTGCCAAATTCGCTGTGTCCAATTTTGATACGCAATGCGCCAATGGCATCGTTGACAATTTTTTCTTTGTCTGCACCAAAGAAAATCAAATCACCGTCTTGTGCACCGGTACGTGTGAGTACTTCTGCAATCGCTTTGTCATGAATATTTTTAACAATCGGGCTTTGCAGACCTTCACGGCCTTTAGCCAGCTCATTGACTTTGATGTAGGCCAATCCTTTAGCGCCATAAATCTTGACAAACTCGGTATAGCCGTCAATTTCACCACGACTCAAACCACCCACCTCTTTGGCACCACCGGGGATACGCAAAGCAACGACGCGACCGCCCTTCATGGTGGCTGCGCCTGAAAATACTTTGAAGTCAACATCTGCCATCACGTCAGTCACTTCAGTAAAAGCCAACTTGACGCGCAAATCCGGTTTATCAGAGCCATACATGTGCATTGCATCAGCATAGGTCATGACCGGGAACTCACCCAAATCCACATTCATGGTGTTTTTAAAGACCGTTGTGATCATGCCTTGGAACATGTCGCGAATTTCTTGCTCGTCCAAAAATGACGTTTCAATATCGATCTGTGTGAATTCAGGCTGACGGTCAGCGCGCAAATCTTCATCACGGAAGCATTTAACGATTTGGTAGTAGCGATCGTAGCCAGCAACCATCAACAACTGCTTGAACAATTGAGGAGACTGTGGCAACGCAAAGAAGTGACCATCATGCACACGGCTTGGTACCAAATAATCGCGCGCACCTTCTGGCGTGCTTTTGGTCAACATCGGTGTTTCAATGTCGATAAAGCCATTTGCATCCAAAAATTTACGTACTTCCATCGATACTTTATAGCGCAACATCAAATTGTTTTGCATGTAAGGACGACGCAAATCCAACACACGGTGCGTTAAACGGGTGGTTTCTGACAGGTTATCGTCATCCAGTTGGAAAGGTGGCGTCACAGAGGCGTTGAGTACGACTAACTCATGGCACAAGATTTCGATTTTGCCGCTTTTCAAATTCTCATTCACGGTGCCTTCAGGGCGTACACGCACCAAGCCTTTGACTTGAATGCAAAACTCGTTGCGCAAGCCTTCCGCAAGTTTGAACATATCAGCACGGTCAGGATCGCACACCACTTGCACATAACCTTCACGGTCGCGCACGTCTACGAAGATCACGCCGCCATGGTCGCGTCGACGATTGACCCAACCGCAAATGGTCACAGTTTGGCCTAACAGGGCTTCGGTCACAAGACCGCAATAGTGGGTACGCATTGCCATAATTTTCTCTTTGCTTATTTTTTAGGAAATTGGGATAAAAGTGCAGGGTCGTGCGGTGCAACCACGCCCATAGACACAATGTATTTGAGTGCATCATCCACACTCATTTTGAGTTCAATGCAGTCACTCTTTTTCAGCATGACAAAGTAGCCACCCGTCGGGTTGGGCGTCGTCGGCACATAAACACTCAAATACTCGTCACTCAAATGATTGGCCACGTCGCCACCAGGCGTACCTGTTACAAACGCAATGGTCCATACGTCTGGGCGCGGCCATTGCACCAAAACGGCTTTGCGGAACGCGCTACCACCATCCGAGAACAAGGTATCAGAAACTTGTTTGACACTGGAGTAAATTGAGCGAACAACGGGTATGTGGTTCAACAAAGCATCGCCCCATACCATCAGCTTGCGGCCTAAAAAATTACTCGCGGCAGCACCAACAATCAACAAGGTAGCCAAAGCCAACAAGACCCCAAAACCTGGGATATGAAAGCCAATCAATTTATCGGGATGCCATGCTGCCGGCAAAATCAACAAGGTTTTGTCGAGCGTACTCAGCATCCATTCCACCAACCAGATGGTGATGGCGATAGGCACAATCACCAGTAAGCCAGCAAACAACCATTTGCGCAAAGCAGCCATCACAATCTCTCGTATTTTGGAGTCACCACATGTGCCACAAATGCCTTAAGCATTCGCACTAGGTGTAGCTTTAGACGCAGAAGGCGCTGCGGTCGCGGGAGCAGGTGACGCGGTGGCTGCAGGACTTGGCGCCGATTCGGTTTTAACAGCAGGACTTACCGTCTTACTTTCCGCAGGTGTAGAAACACTAGCGGCAGCACCACTTGATTCAGACTTAGCGTCTGTAGGCGGCACTGTATTTTTACCTGCACCTTCTCTGAAGTCAGTCACATACCAGCCCGTACCTTTGAGTTGAAAACCAGCTGCAGTGAGCTGTTTTTTAAAGGTGGCTTGGCCGCAGGCCGGACAATCTGTCAACAGCGGGTCAGACATTTTTTGTAAAACGTCCTTGGCATGCCCGCAGGTTTCGCATTTGTAAGCGTAGATAGGCATAAGTAGGGAGTATTTCTACAGAAATCGAGATAAGTTGCAAAGCTTATGATTATAAGTCTTTGCACCTTGGCACGGCTTGCTGATAGAAACAAGCTTTGTACAGTGCGGCGCAACGGTTCAGTGTTAAGGTGCGGCGCTACCTGCATAGTGGTGCACATGCCCTTTTCGGTTATCCATGACTTGCGGTAACAGCGAGCCCAGAAACATGCCCACCAAAGCAGCCAGTAAACCCGCCAGCTGGGCTGGAAACGCTTCTGACCAGCTAGTTGCCCAAATAAACAGCATCCAAGTTACCACACCCATCAAAATTGATAGCACTGCACCTTGTGTGCTGGCGCGCTTCCAGTACAAACCAAAAACTAAAGGCACAAAAGCACCGACCAAGGTGATTTGGTAAGCGCCAGAGACCAACTCATAAATCGGCGTGCCCTGCATGGTCATGGCATAGCTCAGCACCAAAGCCGTGAACACCAGCACTGATACGCGCATGGCTTTTAAGGTAGCTGCATCGCTCATTCCCGGCTTGATGTTGCGCAAAATATTCTCCACAAACGTGGTGCTGGGGGCTAAAAGCGTCGCAGAGGCTGTTGACATGATGGCGGAGAGCAAAGCGCCAAAAAAAGCAATCTGTAACAGCAACGGCATTTTCTGCATGACCAAGGTCGGCAAGACCTTTTGCGGGTCGTCTTTGAGCAAAGCCTGCGTCGTCTCAGGCATGATGATGACGGCAGCCATCACCACAAACATAGGCACCAAAGCGAACAAAAAGTACAAAATACCGCCAATCACAGGGCCTCGAACAGCAGTTTTGGCATCCTTTGACGACATCACCCGTGCAAAAACGTCTTGTTGCGGGATAGAACCCAGCATCATCGTCATGGCTGCAGCAGCAAAAAACAACCATTCTTTGGTGCCACCGGTAGGGAAAAACTGCAAACTGCCTTGTTTAACAGCAAGATCAACGACTTTTTGAGCGCCACCCGCCAACTCTGCGGCGTACCAAGCAATGGCAATCAAACCCAACGCAATCACTATCATTTGGATGAAATCCGTCATCGCCACCGACCACATACCACCATACAAGGTGTAAACCAGCACGATGGCGGTGCCCAGCATCATGCCCGTGGTGGTCGACATCGCGCCTTGCGTCAGCAGGTTAAAAACGAGGCCCAGCGCAGTGATTTGAGCGGCCACCCAGCCCAAGTAGCTCACAATAATTACCAAAGAGCAAAAAATCTCGACACCACGGCCATAGCGCTGACGGTAATAGTCACCAATGGTGATGAGGTTTTTTTGATAAAGCTTGTACGCAAAAAACAAGCCCACCAAAATCAAACACATAGAAGCACCGACCGGGTCTTCGACCACCGAACCCAGCCCGCCTTGCACAAACTTGGCAGAAACACCCAACACCGTCTCTGAGCCAAACCACGTTGCGAAGGTCGTGGCAATCACCACCGCCAACGGCAAGCTGCGGCCAGCGACGGCATAGTCAGCCGTTGTTTTGACACGGGTCGCGGCATACAAGCCAATAGCAACGGAAATAACCAAATACAGTGCAATGAAAACAAGTAAATTATTCATCTAATTTGCTATAAATTTAATAGCTAGAAAACCATATAATTCGACGGCTACAGCCAAAAATATGCTTAAAATAACCAATTTCAACCGCAAAAACGCTTTTAAAGGGTCAAAGATGCAAACGCACGACAAACTGCATCACAATCAGCCCCAAAACAAAGCCCAAACCACCGTAAATCACGCCTTGTAGCAGCTTGTTGGTACGTTTTTGTTCAGCTAATAAATCCTTCACCGCTTGCACATCGCGGCGATTATCGCCGTGTTTATGCTTCAAATAGTCTGCGAATAAACCAGGCAAATCGGGCAATAATTTAGCATAACGCGGCGCTTGCGCCTTCAGCTCTTCCAGCAGCTTTTGTGGGCCTATCTGCTCCATCATCCACTTCTCTAAAAAGGGTTTGGCGGTGTTCCACAAGTCTAAATCGGGGTCCAACTCACGACCCAAACCTTCGATATTGAGCAAGGTTTTCTGCAACAAGACCAATTGCGGCTGGATTTCAACATGAAAGCGCCTAGAGGTTTGAAACAAACGCATCAGCACCAAACCCAGCGATATTTCCTTGAGAGGACGGTCAAAATACGGCTCACAGACCGCACGAATGGCTGATTCCAGCTCATCCACCCGCGTATCTTGCGGCACCCAGCCTGATTCGATGTGCAACTCAGCCACCCGCTTGTAATCACGCCTGAAAAATGCCGTGAAATTTTGCGCTAAATACTCTTTGTCCACCGCCGTCAAACTGCCAATGATGCCAAAATCCAGCAAAATATAGCGCCCAAATGTAGCCGGCTCCAGGCTGACTTGGATATTGCCAGGATGCATGTCGGCATGAAAAAACCCGTCACGGAAGACTTGAGTGAAAAAGATCGTGACACCGTCACTGGCGAGTTTTTTTATATCTACACCCGCTGCACGCAGTTGCGCCACTTGGCTGATAGAAACGCCTTTCATGCGTTCCATCACCAGCACTTCAGGTCGGCAAAAATCCCAATACATCTCAGGAATCAGCACCAAATCAAAACCGTCCATATTGCGCCGCAGCTGGGCAGCGCTGGAGGCTTCGCGAATCAAATCAAGCTCGTCATGCAAATGCCGGTCAAACTCTGCCACCACTTCGCGTGGTTTGAGGCGTTTGCCGTCAGCACTCAATTTTTCTACCCAACCAGCCATCATGTGCATCAGGCTAAGGTCTTTTTCAATCACGGGCAGCATGTCGGGTCGCAGCACTTTGACAGCCACTTCGCGCAGTTGACCTTGGCGATCGGTGATCGTGGCAAAGTGCACCTGCGCAACCGATGCGCTGGCGACGGGTGTGATGTCAAAACTGGTAAAAATCTCAGCCAAAGGTTTGCGGAAGGCTTTCTCAATGTTCGCCACCGCAATCGCGGAGTCAAACGGTGGCACGCGGTCTTGCAGCAACGCCAGTTCATCGGCAATATCAAGCGGCATGAGGTCACGTCGAGTGGATAATACTTGACCAAATTTAACGAAAATGGGACCCAAACGCTCCAACGCTTGGCGTAGGCGTTGACCGCGTGGGGCAGATAAATTGCGTCCTATCGACAAGATGCGGGCAATCACATTGAGCCATGGTTTTTGGAAACTGGTGAGCAACAGCTCGTCCAGTCCGAAGCGAATCACAATCCAAAAAATAAACAGACCACGCAAAACGCGCTTCATGGGGCAGGCTTTCCGCTGGCATCTGTTGCGTGAGTGGCATCATTGCTATCGTTATGGGTATCGCCAGCAGGCACTTTGGTTGCGATAAAACCGCGCAGAGCATCAGCCGCTTGGCGAGCAATACCGGCCAAAGTGTGGGCAGGGACATCGCCAATCAAGCGCGACAAATCCTCTTCAACATCCCAACGCACATGGTCTGCCAACCAATTGACTTCAGCGGCCAGTTGTACGTCACCTTCAATTTTCACGCTGGGTTTACCACCTGTCACCATCGCTTGCAACAAAGCGGCGGGAGACTCTTCTGTGACGATCAAACTTAAATCGGACTTACCAGATGCTGCAGCGTTTTCAAGCAAGCCGGCCCGCGTGGCCATGACCCGCATGGAAAAACCGCGCCACTGCAGGCTGATCACATTGCCAGACTGGCGTGCCAGCCGTGCCATCGCTTCTTTTTCCTGCATCAACACGTGGTTCAAAAACAGCACCAAGCGGTGCTGCACCTCGTCCACCGCCCAGCTCGGAGGCTGCAAGCTGGGCTTAAGTTTGTTGAAAATGCCGTCTAACAATGAAAAAGGGGACTGTGTTGCCATAGTCCCCAATTATTCACGACATTTGATGATTTATTCGCAACTTGTCGCTAAATCCTGCATTCCAACTGTGGTTCTTGGCTGAACCCCCACATATTTACTGCAGTGCTTGGACGCCAGCCACCAGCCAACCGCTGCCGCCCGTTTTGGCTTTGGTCATGTTCCAAACCTCGCGGAATGGTGCTGGACCAGCTGAAGGCTCTTCTTTGATCATGCCTGAAAACTCGACGCTGGCCATGTAACCATCGCTCATTTCTTCAATGCCCAAGAGCTGCGCATCGAGCATCACCACGTCGGTTTTATTCGATCCAGCGCCAGTGTGGCCTGCACGATCTGCCAATTGCGATTTGATTTCACCGGCCATGTCGTCGGTCATCATGGCGCGCAGTGCAGCAATGTCAGATTTGTCCCATGCATCTTGCAGGGTGACAAAGTTGCGTTTAGCGGCTGCCAAAAAGCCAGCGGTATCAAAATCTGCCGGAACGCCCCAAGACTGAGAACCCGACAATGCAGAAGCACCACCGACATCGCCACCAGTCTGCAAACCAGAACCAATCATAGATTTACTGGAATCAAACGCTGTTGCATTACCTTCCCAAGGTCGGGCAGAAGCATCGTTGCCCACGTTTTGCGGGCTGTATTGGCGCGGTGCAACTGCATCCGTAGCAGATGGACTACCCTGCCCTGCACCTTGAAAAGCATACGGGCTGGTGTTCGAGCCACCTTCAGCCTTTTTAGCGCGCGCACGCATCACCATGCCGACCACGAGCATGATGCCCAAGGCCAAGAGAGCAAACATCATGAACTGGCCCATGGCTGCGCCCAGACCAAGTGAGTGTGCTAGCCAAGCCAAACCCAAACCAGCGGCCAAACCTCCAAGCATCGCTCCCCACGGCTTTTTAGGTGCCACAGGAGCTGCAGCCGGCGCTGTTGGTGCTGGTTTCGCTACAGAATTTGTAGCATTTTGAGCAGGTGCAGCAGGCGTACTTGTTGTGTTGCGTTGCGTCACATTGCTGGATTGCTTGCCCATAGAGCCACCACCACCTAGGCGTCGGGCAGCCTCGGCGTTCATACCTGAAAAGGCCAAAGCACACACCAAAATTGCGGACCACAGTTTCATGGAGACTCCAAAAATTCAAATTAATTGATTTGCGTCATTGATGCGTAAGTGCACCAACACATTGCTGAATATAGGGGTAGTGCACCTAAGTATCAAGTGCTTGGGTAAAAAGCACTTAATAAATAGGGTTAATCCTATGCATTCAAGGCTCACTTAACACTTGATGCCCATGTGTAACGCAACCACGCCGCCAGTGAGGTTGTGATAATCCACATGTCCAAAGCCAGCAGTTTTCATCAAGATTTTGAGTTCTTCTTGACCAGGGTGCATGCGAATGGACTCTGCCAAATAGCGATAACTGGCATCGTCTCCCGCCACCATCTTGCCCAGTTTAGGCAACACTTTGAAGGAATACCAGTCGTAAATTTTGGCCAAAGGCTTCGCGACTTTGGAGAATTCCAACACCAAAAGCTTACCGCCCGGCTTGAGGACTCGGTTCATTTCTTTAAGTGCAAGGTCTTTGTGCGTCATGTTGCGCAAGCCAAAAGCCACGGTGACGACATCAAAATGGTTGTCTGGGAAAGGCAGTTTTTCTGCATCGCAGACCATGGTCGGCAGAACCACACCCGCGTTAATCAAGCGGTTGCGGCCTTCGCGCAGCATGGCTTCGTTAATATCGGTGTGCACTACTCGACCCGTTTTGCCCACTTTAGGCGCAAAAGCCAAGGCCAAGTCCCCCGTGCCACCTGCAATGTCCAGCACTTGCGAGCCCTCTTGCACGTTGGCCAGCATCACAGTGTAGACCTTCCATGCGCGGTGCAGCCCCATCGACATCAAGTCGTTCATCACATCGTATTTGGGCGCTACCGAGTCAAACACGCCGCGCACGTGGCTGGCTTTGTCTTTTTCATCAACCGTTTTGTAACCGAAATGGGTTTGGCTCATTTTCTTGCTTCAATCTCGTTTTAGTTTTGGCGATTTGCCATGCACTTGCATTGCGCCTAATGACTGGCGCAGCCGTGGCCTGTTTTTTCAACCATCGCGTCATCGCGTTTCATACCCGCTGCAGCCAAGCGCGCTTGGTAGTCTTGCCATAATTTGTCTTGCTGAGAGCCTAAAAAGTAAAGGTACTCCCAGGTAAACAAACCAGTGTCATGGCCATCGGTAAAACTGGGTTGCACAGCATAGTTGCCCACAGGCTCTAAGCCTGCCAAACCTACGTCACGTTTGCCCGTTTGTAGCACTTCTTGACCTGGGCCGTGTCCTTGAACCTCAGCAGACGGTGAGTAAATCCGCATCAATTCAAACGGGATTTGGAAGCTCGCACCGTCTGAAAAAGCGATTTCCAAGACTTTCGATGCCCCGTGTACCGTCAGCGCCTCGGGCGTTGGTGAACCTGATGTTAAGCCAGCCATAGGTTTGTCCTTCTCTTGCTGTAGCCGTTAAACCAACACGCGTTCAATACCGCCATTGTTGGCCAAAGCGACGTAATCAGGCATCCATTGATCGCCCAAAATTTGATTCGCCATTTCCACCACAATGTAATCGGCTTCCAACAAACCGTTGTTCAAATCGTTGCCATAGCGGGTCAAACCCTGCAAGCAGCTTGGGCAACTGGTCAAGATTTTGACATTCGCACTTGAGCTGGCCCCGCTGGCCACATTCATCGCACGCAGTTCATCCGCGCCCTTTTGCAGCTCTTCTTCCTTGCGGAAACGAATTTGGGTCGAAATATCAGGTCGTGACACACCCAGCGTGCCTGATTCACCACAGCAGCGCTCGTTTTGCAACACGTTGTCGCCCAGCAAGGCTTTGACGGTTTTCATCGGCTCTTGCAGCTTCATCGGGCTGTGGCAAGGGTCGTGGTAGAGGTAACCAGCACTGGTTTCCAGCGTGATTTTCTTCTCCAGCAGGTACTCATGGATGTCAATAATCCGGCAGCCCGGGAAGATTTTGTCAAACTCGTAGCTCTGCAATTGGTCATAACAGGTGCCACAGCTCACCACCACAGTTTTGATGTCGAGGTAATTCAGTGTGTTGGCCACGCGGTGGAACAGCACGCGGTTGTCGGTGATGATTTTCTCAGCCTTATCAAACTGGCCGCTGCCCTTTTGCGGGTAGCCGCAACACAAATAGCCCGGTGGCAACACCGTTTGCACGCCTGCATGCGAGAGCATCGCTTGCGTTGCCAATCCAACTTGGCTGAACAAACGCTCAGAGCCGCAACCAGGGAAGTAAAACACCGCCTCCGTCTCGGCATTCGTCGCCACAGGGTTGCGAATGATGGGCACGTAATCGTTGTCTTCAATATCCAACAAAGCGCGGGCTGACTTTTTGGGCAAGCCACCCGGCATTTTTTTGTTGATGAAGTGAATCACCTGCTCTTTGATCGGAGGTAAACCAACCGACGGACGTGGCTTGGCGGTTTGCTTTTTGGCAAAAGTGCGCAACACGTCATTGGCCAGCCGCTGCACTTTGAAGCCTACGCCAACCATCGCAGTACGAACCAAATTGATGGTCAGCGGGTTGGTAGCGTTCAAAAAGAACATTGCCAACGCGTTGCCAGGACGGAATGACTTTTGACCCATTTTGCGCAACAAGTTGCGCATGTTCATAGAGACATCGCCAAAGTCGATGTTCACTGGGCAAGGCGTCAAACATTTGTGGCACACCGTGCAGTGGTCAGCCACGTCTTCAAATTCTTGCCAATGTTTGATGCTGACGCCACGGCGGGTTTGCTCTTCATACAAAAAGGCTTCCACCAAGAGTGAGGTTGCCAAAATCTTGTTGCGTGGGCTGTACAGCAAGTTAGCACGCGGCACATGCGTGGCGCAAACTGGTGTGCACTTGCCGCAGCGCAGGCAATCTTTCACGCTGTCGGCAATCGCGCCAATATCGCTTTGCTGCATGATCAGCGACTCGTGCCCCATCAAGCCAAAGCTGGGGGTGTAGGCATTCGTCAGGTCAGAGCGCAAATTACCCTCTTGATGAGGTAATTTATCCTCTAACCGGCGTTTTACTTGCTTAGTTTGCTCTTTATTTTGCAGCAGATTATTTTTCAACAAACTCTCTCGCAGCAACTTGCCTTTGTTAAAACGCCCTTCTGGGTCGACGCGTTGTTTGTAGTCCGCAAACGGCTGTAACTCTGCGTCGGTCATGAACTCCAACTTGGTGATGCCAATGCCGTGTTCGCCGGAAATCACACCGTCTAAACTGCGCGCCAACACCATGATGCGCGCCACAGCTGCGTGGGCGCTTTGCAACATTTCGTAGTCGTCACTGTTCACTGGCAAGTTGGTATGCACATTGCCATCACCCGCGTGCATGTGCAAAGCAGCCCAAACGCGGCCTTTCAGCACGGTTTTGTGAATGGCGGTGCATTCATCCAGAATCGGCACGAAAGCCACACCCGTAAAAATCAACTGCAGCTTGGCACGCAAATCTGTTTTCCAACTGGCGCGCAAGGTATGGTCTTGCAACTGCGGGAACAGCGTTGCTACATCTTGCAACCAGCCGCTCCACAATGTGCGCACATCGCCTATCAGTTGCAGGGCTTGGACGACGCGGTCTTCCAGCAATTCGCTGGATGCAATACCAGCGGCATCGTCTTGCTTGGCCAGCGGCAAGTTGCCTTGCTTCAAAAAAGCTTCTAAAGCATCGCACAGCTTGATTTTGTTTTGCAGGCTGAGCTCGATGTTGATGCGCTCAATACCATCGGTGTACTCGGCCATGCGAGGCAGCGGGATGACCACGTCTTCGTTGATTTTGAAGGCGTTGGTGTGCTTAGAAATCGCCGCTGTGCGCTTGCGGTCTAACCAAAACTTTTTACGCGCTTCTGGGCTAATGGCGATAAAACCCTCGCCATTGCGTGAGTTGGCAATCCGCACCACTTCAGAGGTAGCACGTGCTACGTCGTCTGCATTGTCACCAGCGATGTCGCCAAACAGCACCATTTTGGGCAAACCATTACTGGTGCCGGTGTGGGCGCGTTTGGATTTGGTGGCGTAGCCCACGGCTTTCAAATAACGGTCATCCAAATGCTCCAAGCCTGCCATCAGCACGCCAGTGCGCTTTTGCTCGGCAAACATGAAATCTTTGATTTCCACAATGCTAGGCACGGCGTCTTTGGCATTGCCAAAAAACTCCAGACACACCGTGCGGGTGTGCGCCGGCATCTTGTGCACCACCCAGCGGGCGCTGGTGATCAGGCCATCGCAGCCTTCTTTTTGAATGCCTGGCAGACCGCTCAAAAATTTGTCGGTCACGTCTTTACCCAAACCCTCTTTGCGGAAAGACGGGCCAGGAATGTCCAATCGCTCGGTGCGGATATGCTTTTTGCCATCCGCCTCAAAGTACTGCAGCTCAAAACTGGCCACATCTGCGTCATGAATTTTGCCCATGTTATGGTTTAAACGGGTCACTTCTAGCCATTGTGCATCCGGCGTCACCATGCGCCAGCTGGCCAAATTGTCCAAGGCCGTGCCCCATAGCACAGCTTTTTTACCGCCGGCATTCATGGCGATGTTGCCGCCAATGCAACTGGCTTCAGCCGATGTCGGGTCTACCGCAAAAACGAAGCCGCCGCGCTCGGCTGCGTCAGCCACGCGCTGCGTCACCACGCCGGCTTCGGTCCATACGGTCGCCACTTCGCGGTCCAGACCCGGCAAGACTTTCATCTCGACCTCAGTCATGGCTTCCAGCTTTTCGGTGTTGATGACCGCGCTTTTCCAGGTCAGAGGAATCGCGCCGCCGGTATAACCCGTGCCGCCGCCGCGTGGGATGATGGTCAGCCCCAGCTCGATGCAGCCTTTGACCAAACCGGCCATTTCAGCCTCGGAATCTGGCGTCAGAACCACAAATGGGTACTCAACCCGCCAATCAGTGGCGTCTGTGACGTGGCTGACGCGGCTCAGGCCGTCAAACTTGATGTTGTCGATGGCAGTGAGTTTGCCTAAGGTCTTTTGGGTCTTTTTCCGCAGCTCACCTGCTTTTAAAAAGATAGCATCAAAAGCAGCAATAGCGTCGGCTACCAGGGCAATCAGCTCTCCTACCAAGCCATCACGCGTCGCGTCCAAGCCCGGCGTACGGCGTTTTTCAACCTCCGACAAACGGTGCGTCAACGCATCAACCAGCTGTTTGCGGCGTTTTGGGTTGTCCAGCAAGTCGTCTTGCAAGTAAGGATTGCGCTGCACCACCCAAATATCACCCAACACCTCATACAACATGCGAGCCGAGCGGCCGGTGCGACGCTCGTCGCGCAGCGTGTTCAGCACCTCCCAAGCGCGCTCGCCCAAGAGGCGCAACACAATTTCGCGGTCGGAGAAAGAGGTGTAGTTGTAAGGAATCTCACGAATGCGGTCACCCATGAGCCCTGCCACCATAGAAGGCAAGTCAGGGGGCGTACTGGCTGGCATTGCGGCCAAATCGGAAGGTAAAAGCGTTGTTGAAGCGTTCATCGTTGATAGTGTGCCCAGCTGCTGCCAAATGAGCGCTGGGTATCAATGTTACCGCAGTGCAGCAAGCCCCTGTCACCATGTGGACACAATTTGGGCATAGAGTCCACGAAATCGCGTCTACTGCGTCTAATCTGAGCGAGCTAATGGAATACCCGATTTCCAACAGCCGCTCTGGCATGGTCAAATTTACATATCAACGCAAAAGCTCGACTTGGACGGTAAAACCAAGTTAACTTGTTGTTTTTATTTGTTATTTTCCTAATTGTTTTGATTTCTTTTGATTTTTTTGGAGATTTCCCATGAAACACGTCTTTAAAGCAACCGCGATGGTCGCTCTTTTCGGTCTTAGCGCCGCTTCTGCCATGGCGCAAACTGAAGTCCAATGGTGGCACTCCATGACCGCCGTCAACAATGAGTGGGTCAACGACTTGGCCAAAGACTTCAACGCCAGCCAAAAAGAATACAAAATCGTACCGACCTTCAAAGGCACCTACGATGAGTCCATGACGGCCGCCGTCGCCGCCTTCCGAGCCGGTAACGCACCGCATATTTTGCAAGTATTTGAAGTGGGCACCGCCACCATGATGGCCAGCAAAGGCGCGATTGTGCCCGTAGCGCAGGTGATGAAGGATGCAGGCGAGAAGTTTGACCCTACAGCTTACGTGTCTGCGGTTGCTGGCTACTACACCGCGCCCAATGGCCAAATGCTGTCCTTCCCGTTCAACAGCTCCACCACGGTGTTTTACGTCAACAAAGATGCCTTCAAAGCCGCAGGCATTGACACAGCCAAACTGCCCAGCACTTGGCCAGAAGTCGCTCTAGCTGCCGCCAAACTCAAGGCCAGCGGCCACAAATGCCCGTTTACCACCGCTTGGCAGGGTTGGACGCAGCTAGAGAGTTTCTCTGCTTGGCACAACGTTGAATTTGCCACCAAAAACAACGGCTTGTCTGGCTTGGATGCGCGCATGAAGGTCGACTCACCACTGCATGTGCGCCATATTGAAAATTTGGGCAACATGGCCAAGCAAGGGCTGTTTATCTACAAAGGCCGTGGCAACGTGCCTGAGGCCAGCTTTGTTTCTGGCGAATGCGCGATGATCACCACTTCTGCCGGCTTTTACGGCAATGTGGCCAAAAACGCCAAGTTTGCCTACGCTTTGGGCACTATGCCGTTTTACCCAGACGTTGCTGGTGCACCGCAAAACACCGTGATTGGTGGCGCGAGTTTATGGGTCATGGCTGGTAAAAAACCGGCTGAGTACAAAGGCATCGCCAAGTTCTTCAGCTACTTGTCCAGCCCAGAAGTGCAGTCCGCCAGCCACAAACGCACAGGCTACCTGCCCATCACCAATGCCGCCTACAAGTTAACCGAGGCATCTGGCTTCTATAAAGAGAAACCAGGCACTGACATTGCTGTGTCGCAGATGATCCGCAAAGTGACCGACAAGAGCCGTGGCATCCGCTTGGGTAACTATGTACAGATCCGCGCGGTGGAAGACGAAGAGTTAGAACAAGTCTGGAACGGCAAAAAGACAGCCAAAGAAGCGCTAGGCGACATTGTGAAGCGCGGCAATGAGTATTTGGCGCGTTTTGAAGCGGCAAATAAAGGGAAATAAAAGGAAATAAGCCAACCCTAAATTGCTATATTTTTCATAGCTACTTAGACAATAAATACGCCGGCTACAGCCGTTTTTAGAACCTTTAAAATCATCCATGGAAAAACGCGTTCAATTTCGATCTTCTTGGCTGCCTTGGCTGCTTATTGCACCCCAGCTGGTCGTGATTGTGGTGTTTTTCTTCTGGCCTGCCATCCAAGCGGTGTTGCAGTCGTTTCAAGTGCAAGACGCTTTTGGGCTGTCCACAGAATGGGTGGGGTTTCAAAACTTTTTGCAGCTTTGGAACGATGAAAGTTACCTCGCATCCTTCAAAACCACAGCCATTTTTTCGATTTTGGTTGCGGTTTTAGGCATTGGTTTGTCTCTGATGCTGGCTGTTTTTGCCGACCGCATCATCAAAGGCGCTTTCGTTTACAAAACCATGCTGATCATCCCCTACGCCGTTGCACCCGTTGTGGCTGGCGTGCTATGGGTTTTCATGTTTTCGCCCTCTTTAGGTGTTGTTGCCTACGCTTTGGGCAAAATGGGCATCAACTGGAACCACCTGCTGAACGGCACACACGCCATGACACTGGTGGTCATGGCCGCCGTGTGGAAGCAGATTTCCTACAACTTCCTGTTCTTTTTGGCAGGCCTGCAGTCCATCCCCAAATCTTTGATTGAAGCTGCCGCCATTGACGGAGCCAAACCATGGCGGCGCTTTTGGACGATTCAGTTCCCGCTGTTGACACCGACTGCGTTCTTTTTACTCGTCATCAACATGGTGTATGCGTTTTTTGACACCTTCGCCATCATCGAAGCGACCACGCACGGCGGCCCTGGGCAAGACACCTCCATTTTGGTCTACAAGGTCTACCACGACGGCTTCAAGGCGATGGACTTGGGCGGCTCGGCTGCGCAGTCCGTCGTACTGATGACGATTGTGATTGCGTTGACCGTGATTCAATTCCGCTTCGTAGAAAAGAAAGTAAATTACTAGTGGTAGAGCGCAGCCCCTTCCTCACCTTTTTAGCCCACGCCATCATGTGGATTGGTGTGCTCATTGTCGCTTTTCCGCTGTATTTGGCGTTTATCGCCTCCACCCATACCGCGCAAGAAATCGTTCAAGCCCCGATGCCACTGTTACCCGGCAGCCACTTGTGGGAGACCTACAGCAAAGCGCTGATTGGTGGTGGCGTAGGCGCAGGCTCAACTGCACCTGTCGCCCACATGATGTGGGTGAGCTTTGTGACCGCCATGACCATCGCCATTGGCAAAATTGCGATTTCCCTGCTTTCCGCCTTCGCCATCGTCTACTTCCGTTTTCCATTCAAGAGCTTCTTCTTTTGGATGATTTTTGTCACACTGATGCTGCCGGTTGAGGTGCGCATTGGCCCGACCTACAAAGTCATCGCAGATTTGGGCATGCTCAACACCTACGCCGGTTTGACCATCCCACTCATCGCCTCGGCCACGGCGACCTTTTTGTTCCGCCAGTTTTTCATGTCTGTCCCCGATGAGCTGACCGAAGCCGCCCGCATGGACGGGGCCAGCCCGATGCGGTTTTTCTTTGACATTTTGTTGCCGCTGTCCAAAACCTCCATCGCCGCGCTGTTTGTGATCCAGTTCATCTACGGCTGGAACCAGTACCTGTGGCCGCTGCTGGCCACGACGACTGAGAGCATGTACCCCGTGGTGGTCGGCATCAAGATGATGGTAGCGGGGGGTGATTCGCAAAACGAGTGGAACGTCGTCATGGCCACCGCAATTTTGGCCATGCTGCCACCGGCGCTGGTGGTGATGCTGATGCAAAAATGGTTCGTCAAAGGCTTGGTGGATACTGAAAAGTAGCCAAAGCAGCTCAAAACCAGCTCACACAACATAATTTACCCAATTTTAGCTTAAAATATGGCTCTAGCCGGCGTATTTATTGCTTATTTAGCTATTAAATTTATAGTAAAAACACTTACAAAATGGCCTCAATATCCCTCAAAAACGTCATCAAACGCTACGGCTTTGGCAAATCGGCGACGCAGGTCATCCACGGTGTCAATGCCGAGATTGCCGATGGCGAGTTCATCGTCATCGTCGGGCCGTCTGGTTGCGGCAAATCGACCCTCTTGCGTATGGTCGCGGGGCTGGAAGAAGTCTCGGGCGGTGAAGTTTGCATTGGTAGCCGCGTGGTGAACGACCTAGAACCGGCCGAGCGCGACATCGCCATTGTTTTCCAAAACTACGCGCTCTACCCACACATGACTGTGTTTGACAACATGGCCTATGGCCTCAAAATCGCCAAAGTCCCCAAGGACGAGATCAAAACCCGGGTCGACAAAGCCGCAAAAATTCTCGAATTGGGCGGTTTACTGGACCGCAAACCGCGCGACATGTCAGGCGGCCAGCGCCAACGCGTCGCAATGGGTCGCGCCATCGTGCGCCAGCCGCAGGTGTTTTTGTTTGACGAACCTTTGTCAAATCTGGATGCCAAGCTGCGCGCCCAGACTCGGCTGGAAATCCAAAAACTGCACCGTGAGCTGGGCATTACCTCGCTTTTTGTGACCCATGACCAGGTTGAAGCCATGACCTTGGCGCAACGCATGATGGTGATGAACGCCGGCGTGATGGAGCAATTTGGTACGCCTGAAGAGGTCTACAACCGACCTGCCAGCACCTTTGTGGCGAGTTTTATCGGTTCACCGCCTATGAACTTACTTAAGTCTGCTCCTGATGGCAAAGCTGGGCAAATTTTGGGCATCCGTCCAGAGCATCTGGATATCGGTCATTCTGGCTGGCCGCTCAAGGTTGAAGCGATTGAATTGCTGGGCGCAGAGCGCTTGGTTTACGCGCAGTTGAGCGACGAACGCGTCATCATCCGCATCGACGAAAACCAAGCGTCTCCCACCGTTGGCAGCACCATTTTCGCCACGCCGCGAGCGGATAAGGTGCATCAGTTTGATGCGACGACTGGGAAAAGACTCTAAACTCTGCCCGATGCAAACTGTCAACGCTGAAAATTGGGTTTACCCGCGCTGGATCGCACACCGTGGTGCGGGCAAACTTGCCCCTGAAAACACCCTCTCTGCCTTCCAGTTTGGTGCCACTTTTGGCTACCGCATGTTTGAATGTGATGTGAAATTGAGCTTTGACGGCATTCCGTTCTTACTGCACGACGACACCCTAGACCGCACCACCAATGGACATGGCGTCGCTGCCAAGTTACCATGGAGCGAGCTCTTTCAGTTGGACGCTGGAAGCTGGCATTCACACGGCTACGTGGGCGAACCGTTGCCAACGCTGGCCAACGTCGCGCAATGGTGCTTAAAAAACAACTACTTTCTGAATATTGAAATCAAACCCACGCCGGGGCAAGAAGCTGAAACCGGCCAAGTGGTGGCCGAACACGCCGCCCGCTTGTGGAAAGACGCCGACGTGCCGCCGTTCTTAAGCTCCTTCCGCCCCGAATCTCTGCAAGCCGCCCAACTCGCCGCACCGCAGTTGCCACGCGGTTTGCTGCTGGACACGCTGTGGAAAGGCTGGCTGGAAACGGCCCTGATGTTGGATTGCACCGCCATCATCTGCAACTACAAGCTGTGGGACACCTCCTCCATCACCCAGGCTAAAAGTGCGGGGTTCAAATGCCTGAGCTACACCGTCAACGACGAGAGCGTGGCTCAGCGGCTGCTGGACATGGGTACCGACGGCATCATCACCGACCGGGTGGATGGGTTTTCGCCAGCCGCTTAGTGATATTGCAACAAAAAATTGATTTTTCATGCTTATTTTTTTATTGATTGGCATGAATTCAAGAAACGCTTGATTTTCTTCAGGGATTCTTAAGGTTTACGCGCTAGTCTGAAAAATTACGCATACCCCAAGGACTATTTCGATGGATTCTTCATGTCGGTTCAAAATTAGACTTTTGGCAGTCATTTGTGCACTGAGTTTGCACGCCAACGCCGAGATTGTGGTCGGCCAGAGCATAGCTCTGACAGGCGGTTTAGCAGAACTGGGACTGGCCGTGAATAAAGGCATCAAACTGCATCTTGACCAAGTCAACGCAGCAGGTGGCGTTGCTGGGCAGTCCGTCATTGTTAAAACTATAGACGATGCTGGTAAAGCCGATCTAGCGGCGAGGAATGTTCGCAATTTGATTGAAAAAGACCAAGCTGTGGCGATTTTTGCAGGCATCGAAGGTGGCCCATGTACCAGCGCTTTGAAGGTAGCTGTCGAGTTAAAAACTCCATTCATCGCTTGCATGACCGGCTCCCCCGCGATGCGCGAACCCTACGATGCACATGTGTTTACCGTCCGAGCGCCACATTTGGCTGAGTTTGTGCGGATTGTTGAGATAGCAACGTCCTACGGCTATACGAAATTTGGCTTTTTGCAGGCCGACAGCGACAACGGCCGACAACACTTGGCCAATGTCAACCGTTTACTGGCCGAACGCAAACTGCCAGCTACCAAACCCTTTGTTTTAGCTAAAGACGTGAAACCAGACGCTTTGGCCAAAGCGTTGCTGGCCAGCGACGTGCAGGTGATGTTCAACCACGGTGCTTATGACTTTTACGCAGACCTGATTGTGCAAACCCGCAAGTCAGCCCCCAACAAAGTCAACTTTTTTGCCATCAACTCTGGCATTGCCCAAATGGCCGCCAAGCTGGGCGCCTCAGGTAAAGGCATTACGTTTACCTCGGTCGTGCCGTTTCCAAGTTCGGGGCGCGAGGCGATTGCACGCGAGTTTCGCAAGCTCTACGCCAACGCTTACCCTAAAGAGACGCCGACGCTAGGCGCGATGGAAGGCTACATCTCCGCCAAAGTGCTGACTGAAAGCCTCAAACGCGCTGGCGCTCGGCCCACCCGTGAGTCGCTGACACTGGCGATGGACAAGTTGGGCACCATCAACTTAGGTAATTTTGCAGTGACCTTCACGCCAGGCAACCACATTGGCTCGACCTTTGTCGACACAGCCGTGATCAGCGGCGATGGACGCTTTGTTCATTAAATGCAGAAAAATGCTATGTTTGATAGCAAACTATTAATCAAACACGAAGACTACAGCCAAAAATACCTTATATGTAGCTACTTTATCTTCCATCCACCCTGACACCACCATTGGCAGCCAGCGGCGGCGAGGACAACGCCAATGTAGGTCGCCATCTTGCCATCAGTGCCAAAAATGACCAGGCCTGCGATCAGCACCGCTAGGCAGGCCAAGCTGGTGATGAGCATTTGCTGTTGCAGGGACTGTTTAACAGCTGTTTTACGCCAGATCAGACGACTGAAAAGCGGCATCATCACCCCTATTGCAATGGCGGGCTGGACGAAGTTGAAGAGGTGATTGGCGAGGTCGAAAAAACTCATCATCAGAGTCTAAAGGAATATCTAAGGGAAGATTAAGGGAATAATTTTATAATCTCGGTATGGCAGTTTGGGCATTAGGGATTAATCACACCACCGCGCCGCTCGATTTACGCGGGCGGTTTGCGTTTGCTATCGACCAAATTGAGCCGACGCTGCACCGTATGCGCGCAGATTTGGGGCATTCGATCTCGCAATCCTTAGGCACCGAACCACTCGAAGCCGCGCTGATTTCTACCTGCAACCGCACCGAGATTTACCTCGCCAATGGATTGACGACCCATGCCTCACCCGAGTTAACATTGAATCCGACCTTGGACTGGCTGGCGCAGATGGGCGGCGTCAGCCCCGCTGCGCTGCGTGCGCACTCCTACACCTTGCAAGACGGCATGGCTGCGCGCCACGCCTTCCGCGTTGCCAGTGGTCTAGACAGCATGGTGCTGGGCGAACCACAGATTTTGGGGCAAATGAAGGACGCGGTTCGCGCCGCCGGCGATGCAGGTGCGCTGGGCGCGACGCTGAACCAGCTCTTTCAGCGCAGCTTTTCGGTCGCCAAAGAGGTACGCAGCTCCACCGAGATTGGCGCGCACTCCATCAGCATGGCGGCAGCAGCCGTGCGTTTGGCGGGCCAATTGTTCGAAGATTTGTCAAAAATCAAGGTTTTATTCGTCGGAGCCGGCGAAATGATTGAGTTGTGCGCTACACATTTTGCAGCAAAGCAACCCAAAAGCATCGCCATTGCGAACCGTACCTTAGAGCGCGGCGAAAAGCTCGCCAGCCGATTTGGGGCTGAATCTATCCGTTTGGCGGACTTGCCCAGCCGTTTGCACGAGTTTGACGCTGTCATCAGCTGCACCGCCAGTACGCTGCCCATTATTGGCTTAGGCGCGGTTGAACGCGCTTTGAAGCTGCGTAAGCATCGCCCCATGTTCATGGTCGACTTGGCCGTGCCGCGCGACATTGAGCTGGAAGTCAAAGCGCTGCAAGATGTGTATTTGTACACCGTGGACGACTTGGCTGGTGTGGTACAAACCGGTCAAGCCAACCGCCAAGCGGCGGTGGCCGAGGCCGAAACCATCATCGACGCGGGTGTGCAAAGCTTCATGCATTGGCTAGACCAACGCAACCCTGTCACCGGCAGTGTGTCGCTGATTCAACAGCTCAATGCCCAAACCGACGACTGGCGCACCGCCGAACTGGCCCGCGCCCGCAAGCTCTTAGCCAAAGGCGCACCGGTCGACGACGTTTTGGAAGCCTTGGCAAAAGGCTTGACCCAAAAAATGCTACACGGTGCCTACGCCGAGCTGCATGCTGGCGACGCCACCGCACGTGAGCACACCGCGCAGGTGGTGCAAAAGCTGTTTTTGCGCAAAGAGCGTTAGCTGCGACCGTTCGCGCATAGCCGTCATTCCCGCAAAGGCGGGAATCCAAGACCCCGAGCCAGCTCCTTACCCGCTTTGAACTTTTGATAACCACCGTGGATTCCCGCCTTCGCGGGAATGACAAATAAAAGCGAGAATGACGAAAACTCTTTAAGACAGATTAAATTTATGAAACCCTTCCTCCGTCAACAGCTAGAACGCTATCCCATCCGCCTCGGTGAACTCAACTTCTTCTTACAGCAAGAAGGCATCACCGACGACATGAAAAAGTATCTGGCGCTGAACAAGGAGCATGCCGAAGTCAGCATCGTGGCTGCTGAATTTACAGAATTCTTGAAGCGCGAGAAGGACTTAGCCGAAGCGCAAGCTATGTTGGACGACAATGATATGGCCGAGATGCACGACATGGCGAAGGATGAAATCAAGGACGCCAAAGCCGACATTGCTCGACTGGAAGACGAACTGCAAGGCCTGCTGTTACCCAAAGACCCTGACGACGAGCGCGCTGCGTTTATTGAGATTCGCGCTGGCACGGGTGGCGACGAGTCCGCCTTGTTTGCCGGCGACTTGATGCGCATGTACACCAAGTACGGCGAGCGCGTGGGCTTCAAAGTCGAAATCATGAGCGAGTCGTTTGGCGAAGTCGGTGGCTACAAAGAGGTGGTTCTGAAAATGTCTGGTGAGAATGTGTACGGCAAGCTCAAGTTTGAGTCAGGCGGCCACCGCGTGCAGCGGGTGCCTGCGACCGAGACGCAGGGCCGCATCCACACCAGTGCTTGCACCGTGGCGGTGATGCCCGAGCCAGATGAGGCGGTGCTGATCACGCTCAACCCGGCAGACTTACGCATAGACACCTACCGCGCCAGTGGTGCGGGCGGCCAGCACATCAACAAAACCGATTCTGCCGTGCGGGTAACCCACTTGCCCACTGGTCTTGTGGCCGAATGCCAGGATGGCCGCAGCCAGCACAGCAACAAGGCATCTGCCCTGAAAGTGTTGCAAGCCCGCCTGAATGAAAAAGACCGCGCCGAGCGCCACGCCAAAGAAGCGGCCACTCGCAAAGGCTTGGTCGGCAGTGGCGACCGCAGCGACCGTATCCGCACCTACAACTTCCCCCAAGGCCGTTTGACCGAGCACCGCATCAACCTGACGCTGTACAAACTTCAGTTTGTGATGATGGGCGAGATTGACGAAGTGATTGACGGCCTGCTGCTAGCGCGTAAGGCGGAGCAGTTGGAGGAGTTGGAGATTGGGATGGCGGCATGACATCGAGTTTTATTCATGACGACTATCGTCCAGATATAGATGGTTTGAGAGCGGTGGCAGTTTTATCAGTTGTCGGATTTCATGCTTTCCCAACAGTTATTCCAAGCGGGTTCATGGGCGTTGATGTTTTTTTTGTAATATCAGGCTTTCTTATTACCACTATTATCTTGAATGGATTAGCTACAGATCGGTTTAGTTTTATTGACTTTTATAGCCGACGCATCAAGCGTATTTTTCCGGCTCTGCTTTTAGTAATGGCCATCAGTTTTGTCATCGGCTGGTTTGTTCTTTTGCCTGAAGAACTGAAGCAACTCGGAAAACATATATCTGCTGGCGCTGGTTTTGGATCTAATTTTGTGTTGCTAAATGAAAGCGGCTACTTTGATAACCTTTCTGACACTAAACCCTTGCTGCATCTTTGGTCTCTCGGAGTCGAAGAACAGTTTTATCTCATTTGGCCATTTATTTTGTATTTGACCTGGAAGGTGAAGAAGAATTATTTTGCAGTCATCGGTATCATTCTTGCAATTTCATTCCTTTTGAATGTCAGCAGAATTCATCATCATGCCATTTCCGTTTTTTACTCTCCACAAACTAGATTTTGGGAGTTACTCTTTGGTGCAGGCTTAGCCAGTTTGATGCTGAATAAAACAGCGGTTTTTTCAAGGCTCCTAGGGGATGATCGCGTACGGCGGAATTTTGAATCTTTTCTCGCTATTGGCGGGGCAATGCTGCTTGCTTTTGGCTACTTTGCATTGACAAAAGAAAGCCGTTTTCCAGGCTGGTGGGCATTGCTACCCACCATAGGTGCCTGCATGATGATTTCTGCTGGTTCGCAAGCTTGGCTCAACCGGGTACTACTTTCCAACCGTTTGATGGTTTGGTTGGGCTTGATCAGTTTCCCTTTGTATTTATGGCATTGGTCATTGCTATCATTTGCGCGCATCATGCAAGGCGAAACGCCGTCAGTAGAAATTCGCTTAGTCTCTGTTGCGTTATCCGTGATATTGGCTTGGCTAACTTTTGTATTCATTGAAAAACCAATTCGTTATGGTTTATTGTTGAAGTTCAATAAAAATTTCGTCACAAGTACTTTGATTTTATTGATGCTAATTACTGGAATCATCGGCTACAACGCCTACAGCAGAGATGGTTATCGATTCAGGGCTGCTATCAAAAAGTTAGAGCAACAAAACAATGTTTTTAATTGGAACGAATCAGCAAAATACGCCGCAGCGGCAGCAAACAATTCTCCTGAATTAAAACGCGATGTCATATTAATTGGCGACAGCCATGCACAAGCTATTTTTGGAGGCTTTAGTGAGCTGTTCAAACGGCATCAATCCAACTTGCAGCTTCGAGCTGGCACAGCTTGCCCTCCGTTCTATGAACTAACAGTTCAACACATAGGACATGAGGAAGAATGCAAAGATCTAATGAATGCGTATTTGGACGAAGCAATCAAAGATGAAGCAATACAGACTGTTATTTTGTCCAGCAGAGGACCACTTTATTTAACTGGGAGTGGATTTGGTGACGTCGACATGATTCACTTAATGATAAAGTCAAAATATGCCAACGCAAAACCAAATGAAGACTATACGGATGTGTTTGAAGACGCTATGTCGAGAACTTTGACGATGTTGACCAAGGCGGGTAAGAAAATTATTTTTGTGGTTGACGCGCCTGAGTTAGGCTTTCCTCCTGAGCAGTGCGTTGAGACTAGACCATACAAACTTATTGACAATACAAAAACCAATTGTGGCGTCCCGAAAAATGTTTTTTTAAATCGAAATGCAAGCTATTTAAAGATAGTTGATCAGCAAGCAATCCTGTTTCCAAATGTGAAGTTTCTATATCCATCAAAACATCTTTGCGATGATCAATTTTGCTACGCTAAAAAAGGCGATATTATTTTTTATCGCGACGACGACCATTTGTCCTATGAAGGGAGTTTAAAACTTGGTCAACTGCTCGAAAAAGAGATTTTTCAGTGATGTTGACGAAGTGATTGACGGCTTGCTGCTGGCACGCAGCGGAGGAGTTTGAGGAGTTTGAGGAGTTGGAAATTGGGATGGCGGCTTGATGCGTTTACCCAGCTGGAAAAAAGCCGCGTAGCAGGTTAGTGCCCAAAGGAATCAGCACAGACGCCAACAAAACCTGAATGGCCAATGCCAAAGCTGCATAGGCACCAGCACCAGCATCAGGATGGACTTGCATAGCCCGCGCCGCACCAATGCCGTGCGCTGCAGTGCCCAGTGCAAAGCCACGTTGCATCCAGCCTTGGTTATCACGACCAATGCCTAGCCAGTCAAAAATATATTTACCACTGATGGCGCCCACCATGCCCGTGAGTACGGCAAACACCGCCGCCAAAGCCGGAATACCGCCAATTTGCTGCGCCACCCCCATGGCCACCGGCGCTGTGACCGATTTGGGCACCAATGACAACAACACCGGCAAAGGCAAGCCCAGCGCTTTACCCAATAGTAAGGCGCTGAAAACCGCAGCCGCGCCACCCAACAGGGAGGCCAGCAGCAAGCCACGCCACTGCCTTATCAACGCATCTTTGCGCTGCCACATGGGCCAAGCTAAGGCGACGACAGCTGGCCCCAGAAGTACGTGGATAAATTGCGCACCGGCAAAATACACGGGGTATTTCACGCCAGATGCCAACAACACAGCGGCTATACACACCACCGACCACAAAACCGGGTTGGCCCACGGTGCTTGCCCCAAGGCAGTGTAAATAGCCTGTGCCAACACATAGACCACCACGGTGGCAGCGAGGCCAAACAACGGGGTTGATGCAAGATAAACCCATAACTCCACAAAATCCAGCATGGTTGTTGTTTAAATGGATGTTGTTGTGATGTGTGTGCTGGACGATTGATCGACCGGTGCGCCAGCCGGAGGTGGTTTTTGCAGCCAGCGCAATGTCAACGCTGTTACGGCTAAACCCATCCAGGTGGACAGTACTAACACCACGGCGATGCGCAGACCGTAGTCGCTCATCACATTTAAATGCGTCATCACACCCACGCCAACTGGTACAAAAAGTAAGGACAGATGGCCCAGCAAAAAGTCTGCACAGCCAGACACACTGTCACGCACATGCTGCCAGCGCAAGGCTATCAGCAACAGCGCCATCCCCACCACAGGGCCTGGCACCGTCAAGCCCAGCCCTCGCACGAGCAGTTCGCCCACGGCCTGGAGTGCCAGCAGCCAGGCAAAACCGCGCAGCGCCTCAATGGAATGATTGCGATTGAGCCGTTCAGTACTTGTCATAGATGCAGGCTACCAGATTCGATATTTTTAGGCAAATTTGGCATCCAGCAAGGCCATTTTGTAAGTTGTCAATTCGGCACCCATTCATGATGCGTTTGGGAGCTAACTGCTGTGAAGCCAAGACCTCCCACAAGCCTGCCTCTGACGCGCATGGCGACGCAGCTAGAGGAGTTGGGGCTGAGTGCCCCTTGAGGCCTACACACAGACGATACATCTGCCTACAGACATTGGCCTTGAACTTGCTTATTCTCTAAATTCAACAAGGCTTTGCCTATGTTTCAATTTATCGAAAGCGCCCCATGGTCAGACTAAAATTTTCCATTGAACTGAACTACAACATCGACAACTACGGTAGCGATTTCATTTTCAGCATCCACGCGGCAAAAACCGCGCATCAGATCCTCGTCAGCGAATCTCTCAGCCTGAGTCAAAACCTGGTTCAGAACGAGTACACGGACCCCGCCACGCAAACGCGTTACCTGCGCCTCAAGGCCAATGCGGGGCCACTGACGGTGCGCTATGACGCCGTGGTTGATTTGGACCATTTCAGCGCGCAGCCGGCCGAGTTGGGCGAATTGCCCATTGCCGACCTGCCGGGCGAGGTGCTGCCTTACATCTACCCCAGCCGCTATTGCCAGTCCGACCGCCTGCACCGGCTGGCTGTGAAAGAATTTGGCCACCTGCCACACGGCTACGCGCGGGTGCAGGCGATCCGCGACTGGGTCATGAACCGTGTTACCTTTTCCTCCAACTCATCCACCGGCAACACCTCCGCCGTGGACACACTGGTCGAAGAAGTCGGCGTGTGCCGCGACTTTGCGCACCTGATGATCGCCCTGTGCCGCGCGCTCAACATCCCCGCACGTTTCACTACGGGCATTGACTATGGTGCTGACCCCAAACTGGGGCCAACTGACTTTCATGCCTATGTAGAGGTGTTTTTGGGGAACCGCTGGTTTATTTTTGACGCCTCGGGTGTGGCCGTGCCGATGGGTTTTGTCCGATTTAGCACGGGGCGTGATGCAGCCGATGCTGCTTTTGCCACGATTTTTGGCGGCGTGGTGGGCACTGCACCCGTGATACACATCGAAGCCATCCCCAACGCCAACGGCGCACTGATAGTGCCGCAGCATGTGCCGTACGCACTGTCCACCGACGGGCAGCGCTAAACCGGTTGACGCTGAAACGAATTAACGCTAAGTTAACGCCGAATTGGCTGATCCTCAGCGTCCTTTGACCCAATCGCCACTGGCAATCACCGGTTTACCGACAGTGTAAGCGGGGTTGATTTCGTAAAACAGGCAAGACAACTGTTGCGCCCCGACGCGGACGATCACTTGGCGTTTGTAGTATTCGTCACGTTGCTGCGGGTAGATCATTTCAATCTCGTCCAGTACAACTTCTAACGCTGGCTCAATTGCGTAGATCTCACCTACTATATTTTCCTCTGCGGCATCTGTCAGCACCACGCCGGGGTAGCTACCCAAGTGGTACATGGTGCCCGCAATCTGACTAGCACCGACATATCGCGGCGCTGGCGACAAGCGGGTGATGTCGTTGCTATCGCCCACGCGCAGCGTGCCGTAGACGAAGACATGGCGCGCAGAAAGGTCAATGCCACCGAATACGCTTGCTTGGATCGGCAGATCAGAGGCGGTGCTGGTATGAATGCTAGACATGCTGTGAACTCTCAAATAGGGGATGAATTTACTTGGTTAACCATCAAAATACGCCTGAATTGACATCTAGCCGGCGTATTTATTGCCTACTCAGCTATTAAAAGCATAGTATTTTGTGCATTTTAGCAATTCCTAGGTATCCTTATTTATTGACCTGTATCAAGGAAAGCTTGGGTTGACCAGCGCAGCGTGAGGCCCTGCGTTATATTGATTTTCATGCACCGCGCGAGGGCGCGGGGATGACTGTCAACGCAAATAGGAAGCTGTCTGCCATGAACCAAATTGTGATCAAAAACTCCCCTGCTTCTGCGCAAGAACCGAGCGATGCGCCTTTGCTTAACTTCACTAACTGCCATGTGGGCATTTTGTCGCATTTGCAAAGTTTTGCCGACTTACCTGCACTGATGGAACCTGCCACACGTGCCCGCAGCATTGCCGAAGAAATGCTCAAGTTTTTTCGTGATGCCGTTTTTGAGCACCATGCCGAGGAAGAGAGCGAGCTGTTTCCTGCTGTCTTGGTCAGTGCCGTCAAAGGACAGGAACGCGACCACGTCAACGTCATGATCGATCAATTGACCGCAGAACACCGAGCGATTGAAACGGCTTGGACCAAGTTGGAGCCTGAGCTGAAGAAAGTCGCCAAAGGACAGGCCTCCGAGCTCAACACAGCCGGTGTTGAGCATTTGGTCAGCCGCTACCGCGCCCATGCGCAGTTTGAAGAGAGCCAATTCCTGCCTTTAGCGCACACCATTTTGGGCCGCAATAGCAATCACATGGCCGCGCTGGGTATGTCGCTTCACATGCGCCATGCACCGTATTTTGTGGGGCATATTTAATTCAGCTACGTGTGCGTACAGCGCCTTCATGGGCGGCATTTCAGGTCAAAATAGGCGGTTGCACATCAACCGTTTAGAAAGACAACACCATGCCAACCATCCGCGTAGAAATGCTTGAAGGCCGCACACCTGAGCAAAAAACCGCCCTCGTTAAAGCATTGACCCAAGCCGTGGTCACCACCTTGGGGGGCAAAGCTGAATCCGTCGATGTGGTGCTGTTTGACATTCCACGCCAAAATTGGGCAACTGGCGGCGTGCAATGGTCCGAGAAGTCGTGAAAAAGTCTAAAAAGACGACTTCGAAGCAATAAATATCGTTTTTAAGCATATTTTTACCTGTAGCCGGCGTATTTATTCAATAGTTTACTACTAAATACATAGCAATTGTCCTCTCTAACCATCCGACATGCTTTGCAGCAAGCAGCTGTATCGGGTCTGGACCGTCTAGACGCCCAGCTCGTACTGCTGCACGCCTTGGCGCGAACGCAGACGGACCGCGCTTGGCTGATTACGCATGATGATGACTTGCTGACTGCAGCACAATCCAACGCCTTTACCGCTTTGTGCCAACGCCGCGCAGCGGGCGAACCGCTGGCCTACTTGGTTGGCAGCAAAGCCTTTTTTGGACTAGATTTGCTGGTCGACCCACGAGTTTTGGTACCCAGACCCGACACGGAAACTCTGGTTGAGTGGGCGCTCACTTTGACGGCTACCCAAAGCGCTTTGGACATGGGCACAGGCAGCGGCGCAATAGCCTTGGCGCTGAAATCTGAGCGCCCAGCGTGGCAAATCACCGCTTTAGATGCTAGCCCAGATGCTTTAGAAGTTGCACGAAAAAACGCCAAGCGATTGAATTTAAACGTTAATTTTCTACAAAGCTCTTGGTTTGATGCGTTAGGCAACTCTGCAAACACCACATTCGACCTCATCGTCAGCAACCCGCCTTACATCGTCGAAGGCGATGCCCACATGGCAGTGCTGGCGCACGAGCCGAAGCAGGCGCTCACTTCGGGCGCGGACGGCTTGGACGATATTCGGCACATCATTGCCCAAGCGCCCGAGTATTTGAAATCTGGCGGCTGGCTGCTGCTGGAGCATGGCTATGACCAAGCGCCTGCGGTGCGTGATTTGCTGATTCAACGCGGTTTTAAGAAGGTACAAAGTCGGCTGGATTTGGGGCAGATTGAACGGTGCACAGGTGGGCAATGGATGGGCTAAAGACCGTTCGGAGCTTCGGGAATACGCGGCAAAGTACCCCATTTCAGAGGATAATCCTTGCATTGACGGCTGATTGACCTTAAATACGGTGCAGCCAAAGACAAATTTCACCAGATTCAACCGGAGATTCCCCATGTCAGACGCCCAAGCCCGCATCGACCAACTGGTCAAGTCCAACGACGTTGTGTTGTTCATGAAAGGCAACGCCAGCTTTCCACAATGCGGTTTTTCAGGCCGCGCAATTCAAATTTTGAAAGCTTGCGGCGTCGACACCAAAGGCATCCAGACCGTCAACGTGCTGGAAGACGACGAAGTGCGCCAAGGCATCAAGGAATACAGCAACTGGCCAACGATTCCGCAGTTGTACGTCAAGGGCGAGTTCATTGGCGGCTCGGACATCATGATGGAAATGTATGAGAGCGGTGAGTTGGTGCAGGCGCTGGGAACGACGCCACCGAACATGGCTTGAGTCAAGTTTTTCTCATATTAAAAAAGCGCCGTCACTTTATTGTGAAGGCGCTTTTTACTTGATGACTCTCGTTATTTGCCCGTCTTTGCAATACATGTGTTGATTCTTGAGTAGCGGCAACGCCTCAGATACCCGTGACTGTATCCCAGGCTTGCGGTTTGACGCACGCTAGGAGGCACTCTATACTGAAATACCCTTTGAATCGCACCTACATGCTTCAGCTCACACATACCTATTGTGAGTCGACGCACTGACTCGGGAGACCGATATGGAACACAGTGATAATCCGTTTGACGTAGCCATCATTGGCGGCGGTTTGTCTGGTGTCGTGGCACTAGCCTACGCACGTAAAGCCGGTCTCAATGCGATAGTGCTCGAGAGTAAGGGGCGCGTTGGCGGACTATGGCGTGATCTACCTGCATGGCAGGACATCCAGATCAGCCCTGTGGACTGGGCATTAGGCGACTTGCCGCTCAACGGCGCGACGCAGCCAAACATTCTGGCCAATATCGAAGCTTGGGTCTCGCGGTTCAGCTTGGCCGATGGCATCCTGCTGAACGCGCCCGTCCAACGGGCTCGCGTCAATGGCGCCAACTGGGACCTGGAGACGCCGCAAGGCGTGGTTCGTGCTCGGCATCTCATCGCCGCAACGGGTGCGCACAACACACCTGTCATTCCCCAGATTTCTCGCTCAGACTACACCGTACGCGAATTTCACTCCAGCGCGTTGCGCGACCCGGATATGCTGCGAGATCGTGACGTCATCGTCGTCGGAGGCGGCGCATCGGCCTTCGACCTGCTGGAACTGTGCTTTCTGCACAATGCGCGTCGTGTCATCTGGGTCTATCGGGGT
>JAYVSU010000179.1:0-3749 GCA_043775055.1 Polaromonas sp. | reverse complement strand
GGGCTTGTCTAAATTTTAAGCATTATCAAATGCTACTAATTTTAGGCAAACAATCAAGTTACCGCCATATCTGCCCGCATTTTAAAGTGCGGCTTAATTCGGCGAGGTGCGGCGAATGCCGTTAATGCGTTGCTACTAGACTGTGTTTATGCAAAATAAACCGCTAGTGATACGTTTTTTAGAGGAGTGTCCACATGGCACGCGTATGTGAAGTAACGGGCAAAGGCCCAATGTCGGGAAACAATGTTTCTCATGCTAACAACCACACCAAACGTCGGTTTTTGCCCAATCTGCAATATCGTCGCTTCTGGATTGAAGCTGAAAACCGCTGGATTCGTCTGCGCGTTTCTGCTGCAGCTATCCGTTTAATCGACAAAAACGGCATCGAATCCGTGCTCGCTGACATGCGTGCTCGTGGTCAAGCTTAATTATCATCCACCCCATTAACCTAGATACGAAAGAACCATCATGGCAAAAGGCGGACGCGAAAAAATCAAGCTGGAATCGACAGCTGGTACAGGTCATTTCTACACGACTGACAAAAACAAAAAAACCACACCTGACAAAATGCTGATCAAGAAATTTGATCCTAAAGCACGCAAGCATGTGGACTACAAAGAAGTAAAACTGAAGTAATTCAGCTGCTTTAAATGCAAAAAGCCCGTTTTAAGCGGGCTTTTTTTCGTCTCAAGAGTCAGCTCAAAAATACAGAACTGCTCAATCAGCTGAAGCGTCTGTAGGCTTTGGCCATTCCACAAACTGGGGTTCATGCCCACGCGATTTCAACCAATCAGCCAAGGCGTAGCCCGTGCTAGAAGGCCAGCATCTCACGGTTTCGGGTGAATACAGTTTAAAGTCGACAAGCTCTGGAGACAAAATCACCTCACCCACAGCCACTGCATGGTAGGCAATGATGATTTGATTCATGCGCTGAAAGTCATAGACGCCAATTAAATTGAGCTCAAGGGCATCCAAATTGGTTTCTTCTTTGATTTCGCGTGAAATGCCTTCTTTCGGCGTCTCGCCTGCCTCCATGAAGCCTGTGATTAAGGCATACATCTTCCCAGGCCAAGCTGCATTGCGGGCCAACAAGATTTGTCCGTCATACTCCACCACGGCCGCCAGCACAGGCGTTGGGTTATTCCAATGCGTGAAATCACAAGCAGTACAGCGCAGTCTTTCTTTGACGCCACCGTCTTCCATCAAAGACATCAGCATCAATGGCGTGGCACATTTAGGGCAAAAATTGAATTCTTGGGTCATGTTTATATTTGATTAGATGACAAATGGAGCTCTTAAAAACCCCCTAAACCTTGCCCGTCCACCTCGTACAGGAGGTGCAGTGAGCTTGTAATTAGGGAAACGTTGCAAGAAAATTTGCAAGGCGACGCGCCCTTCTAAACGAGCCAAATGTAAACCTGCACATTGGTGAATACCAAAAGCAAACGACAAATGTTTGCAATTCGGACGTGTCACATCCATCTCTTCTGGTCGTTCAAACTGTGCTGGGTCGCGGTTCGCCGAGCCAATGCAAAGCGTGATGAGTGTCCCTTGACTCAAAGGCACGCCACCCACCACGCAATCGACCATGGCACGTCGGTTACCCAATTGATTTGACGACTCAAAGCGCAAGAATTCATCCACGGCGATGTTCAGCACATCATCAAGTTGCACTTTATCGTGTTGGTGATCACGAATTCTCTGTATTAATACTTCTAGTTGTGCAGGCCACTCTTGCAGCGCTACCAGCGCGTTGCCTATCAAATTGGTGGTGGTTTCATGACCTGCATTCAAAATAAAAATGCAATTGTGCAGCAACTCCCGCTCTGTCAGCGGTTGACCATTGTCACTGCGCTCGCCTTGAATCAAGCGCGTCAACACATCGCTTTCTGGGTTGGCTGGGTGGGCTCGTCGATCCGCAACCAATATCTTCAAATAATTTAAAAATTCAGCAACTGCAGTATTCCCAAGCTGCGCTTGCACCTCAGTTATTTTGGGTTCTAAAGCGCCCAAAATAGCTAATGACCACCGCCGTAGTGGGTCGCGCTCAGAGTGCGGGATATTGAGCAGGTTACCAATGACTTCAATAGGAATCGCAGCGGCAAAGTCTTCAATGAGGTCGCCACCTCTTTTCGATTCGATGTGGTCTGCCAACCTACTCACCAGCTCCGTCAAACTGGCCTCCATTTGATCAATAGCGCGGCGTGTTAACGCACCCATCATGATTTGCCGCACCTGGGTGTGAAGTGGTGGGTCGTTAAAAATCAAACTGGTCGTGTGGTGCTCAAACAAGTGAGGTGCATCACCAAACTTAGGCGTAAATTCGATTTTTTTATCTGCGCTGAATGTATGCGCGTCTTTGTAGACCTGTATCAGGTCTTTGTAATGTGTGATCAGCACCGAACCATCGGGCATACGGCGCACAGGCTCATGTTCGCGCAAAGCAGCATAAACGGGGTAAGGATTGGCGTAGAACTCAGGCGGCGGAAACCGCAGGTCAAGTTCAGTTGCAATGCTTTGAGCTTGTTGACGACTCAATGCAGGGGTGATTTGAGCAAAAAAATCGGGTTTAGCTGATTCCATGCTCACTGTTACCTCGACTTTTGCTGTTGATGATCCATACGCACGACTTAGGCCGGAAAAACGCCAGTTGAGAGATAGCGGTCACCACGATCGCACACGATGAAGGCAATCGTAGCATTTTCAGTCGTTTTAGCGATTTGCTGCGCCACCCAGCATGCACCAGCCGCAGAAATGCCACAAAAAATGCCTTCTTCACGGGCTAAACGACGGCATAACTCTTCCGCATCTGATTGACTCACGTAGACCAGCTCATCAACATGGCTAGGGTCGTAGATTTTTGGCAAATACTCAGTCGGCCACTTCCGAATACCTGGAATGCGTGAACCTTCGCTTGGCTGCGCGCCAATGATTCGAATATTCGGGTTCTTTTCTTTCAAAAATTTTGACACACCGGTGATCGTGCCTGTGGTACCCATGGCGCTAACGAAGTGGGTGATTTGCCCTTTCGTATCTGCCCACAATTCAGGCCCGGTCGTTTCGTAGTGAATGCGGGGGTTGTCCGCGTTGGCAAACTGATCCAAGACGACGCCTTTTCCGTCTCGCTGCATTTGTTCAGCCAAATCACGGGCGTACTCCATGCCGCCACTTTTGGGCGTCAAGATCAACTCGGCGCCAAAGGCTTTCATGGTTTGAGCACGCTCAATGGACAAGTCCTCGGGCATGATGAGCACCATCGCATAGCCCTTGATGGCTGCAGCCATGGCCAAGGCAATGCCTGTATTGCCTGAGGTTGCCTCAATCAAACGATCACCCGGCTTGATCTCTCCACGCTCTTCAGCACGTTTGATCATCGACAGCGCTGGCCGGTCTTTCACCGAACCGGCTGGGTTATTGCCCTCTAATTTGGCCAAAATGACATTTTTTCGAGCTTGGTTTTCGTCAACCCCAATGCGCTGCAGCGCAACTAAGGGAGTTTTTCCGATGACATCTTCAACTGTTAAATAATTCATCCCAATAATGTGCCATAATTCGAGGCTTGATTCATTCATTTCTTTGCCGGAGTGGTGAAATTGGTAGACGCACGGGACTCAAAATCCCGCGGGGTAAGACCCGTGCCGGTTCGATTCCGGCCTCCGGCACCAGTTTAAAAACCGCACAACCTTGAGTTGTGCGGTTTTTTTTTGTTTTAATAAATTTTTCATTGTCTTTGAGGCGGTTAAACTCCT
>JAYVSU010000178.1:0-4486 GCA_043775055.1 Polaromonas sp. | reverse complement strand
GTCATGGCTGATCAGGCTTATTTAGCGATGCTGGCTGGCCTCAAACAGTTTGATACGCGTTTGGGCCCTGAATTGGTGCGTTAATTTGACTTTAATGGTGCATTTTTTGATTTGCACTAATATAGTGCATTTGTGATGGTATTTATTGACACCTCGTTATGAAATTTTGGTGCATTTCTCGCTAAATATTGATAAGTGGGCATTCGAATCGAGCTGGGAAACTTGTAAAATTGAATAGATTTAGCAAAAGTTCAAGCGTTAGTTAGATGGACCTGTTTGAATGACTGTTTGTCGATTGGCACAAAAAATGCTTATTAGTTGTAGGTAACCGTAGCTAGAATGGTTTCGGTAAATCGTTTTTTAACAACCCGCCTTAGCGCGACTTTAGGAGATTTTGATGGCAAAGACCGTCGCAGACGTGATGAAAATGGTCAAAGATAACGAAGTCAAGTTTGTTGACTTCCGTTTCACTGACACCCGTGGTAAAGAGCAGCACGTTACTGTGCCTGTGTCTCATTTTGACGAAGACAAATTCACCTCAGGCCATGCGTTTGACGGTTCTTCGATTGCGGGATGGAAGGGCATTGAAGCTTCTGACATGCAATTGATGCCTGATGCCAACACCGCCAACATCGATCCGTTCTTTGAAGAAACAACCCTCTTCATGAGCTGCGATGTGGTTGAGCCTGCAGACGGCAAAGCCTATGACCGCGACCCACGCTCTGTGGCCAAACGCGCGGAAGCTTATTTGAAAGCTTCTGGCTTGGGCGACACCGCTTACTTTGGTCCAGAGCCAGAGTTTTTCGTGTTTGACAGCGTGCGTTGGAACACAGACATGTCTGGCTCGTTCTTCAAAATCGACGAATACGAAGCACCTTGGAATTCAGGCAGCAAGTTAGAGGGTGGCAACCGTGGCCACCGTCCAACTGTCAAAGGTGGCTATTTCCCAGTCCCTCCAGTGGACAGCATGCAAGACATGCGCTCTGAAATGTCATTGATTCTCGAATCACTGGGCATTCCCGTTGAAGTGCACCACCATGAAGTTGCTGGCCCAGGCCAAAACGAATTGGGCACCAAGTTCAGCACATTGACAGAACGTGCTGACTGGACTCAAGTCTTGAAATACGTGGTGCAAAACGTGGCGAATGCTTATGGCAAAACTGCGACTTTCATGCCAAAACCAATCGTTGGCGACAACGGTTCCGGCATGCACGTTCACCAGTCCATTTGGAAAGACGGCAAAAACTTGTTCGCTGGCGACGGCTATGCAGGTTTGTCAGAGTACGCTTTGTTCTACATCGGCGGTATCATCAAGCATGCGCGTGCTTTGAATGCGATCACCAACCCAGGCACCAACAGCTACAAGCGTTTGGTTCCAGGTTACGAAGCACCGGTCAAATTGGCTTACTCTGCTAAAAACCGTTCAGCATCTATCCGTATTCCACACGTGGCAAATCCTAAAGGTCGCCGTGTTGAAGCCCGTTTCCCAGATCCATTGATGAACCCATACCTCGGCTTCGCAGCCTTGATGATGGCTGGTTTGGATGGCGTGGAAAACAAAATCCACCCAGGTGAAGCAGCGACTAAAGATTTGTACCATCTGCCACCAGAAGAAGACAAATTGGTCCCAACCGTTTGCCACAGCTTGGACCAAGCTTTGGACTGCCTGGATGCAGACCGCAAGTTCTTGACCAAAGGTGGCGTGTTCACTGACAGCATGTTGGATGCTTACATCGAACTCAAAATGGGCGAAGTCACACGCATGCGTATGGCGACTCACCCGATTGAGTTTGACATGTACTACTCGCTGTAATTCGCCGTACTTGAACTGCGACGCAACAGTGTATTACTGAACTTTTCGAGTTCAGTGTGACCTAAAAAGGACGGTGCAAGCCGTCCTTTTTGTTTTTTATGCCAGTTAAGAGGCGATTTTTGTTGATTTGTTTAGATTGCTGGATAATGCGTTCTATGAAAAAGTTTGTATCTTCTGCTTTGCTTGCTCAATATTTCGCTTTGAGTTTGGTGTCGTTTTTTACGGGTGCTAGTTTGGCACAAGAGCGCATTTATCGCTGTGGCAACGAGTACACCAACAACGTCAAAGATGCTAAAAGTGGCAATTGCAAGTTGGTGGAAGGGGGCAATGTCACCGTCATACAGGGCAACCGTCCGCCTACCACTGCACCTGTGCGTACTGCCTCAGCACCGCAATCGTCGTCAAACAGCGGTCAGCGCGTCGACAACAGCGAGCAACGAACGCGCGACTCTGAATCTCGATCAATTTTGGAAGCAGAGCTGAAAAAAGCCGAAACAAAGCAAGCCGAGTTGCTGAAAGAGTACAACAATGGCGAGCCTGATAAACAGGGCAGTGAAGGCCGCAATTATCAGAAGTACCTTGACCGCGTGGCTGAACTCAAGGCCAGTATTGCACGCAACGACAGCGATATTGCCGGTATCAAACGCGAGTTGGGGCGCAATCCAACGCCTAAAGCGAATTGACGCGTTGACGATTTGAAGCATTGAGCTCGACAGTCCGTTTTCAGTCGTTTGATTTACTAGCCACTTTGGTGGCAGTGGTTCAGCGCACGGGTGAAATTTTGTTTGCCAATGCGGCGCTAGAAGACGCTTTGGGAAGTTCGCGTCGCACCATCGAAGGTACACAAATAGCGCACTGCTTCATCGACAGCCAAGCCATGCAAACAGCATTGCGTGGTGCAGATGGGCATGAGTTTGCGGCACTGCGCTACGACGCATGGCTCAAGCGGCTCGGACAAGAACCCTTGCCGGTTCACGTGATCGTGACGCCGACGGACGTGTCTGGTGAAATCATCATCGAACTGTTGCCCTTAGAACAGCAAGCCAAGCAAGACCGAGAAGAGCGTTCACTAGAACAAGCACAAGCCAACAAAGAGTTGATTCGCAACTTGGCGCATGAAATTAAAAATCCGCTGGGTGGTATTCGTGGCGCAGCGCAGCTCTTAGAGATGGAAATTGAGTCCAAAGAGCTGCATGAGTACACGCAAGTCATCATCCACGAGGCGGATAGGCTGCAAACTTTGGTAGACCGTCTATTGGCACCGCATCGCAAGCCGCACGTGGTGGGCGATGTCAATATCCATGAAGTTTGCGAGCGTGTGCGTTCTTTGGTTTTGGCAGAGTTTCCAAATGGACTGCGCATCGCGCGGCAATACGACACCTCTATTCCAGAATTCCGTGGTGACCGCGAGCAATTGATCCAAGCGGTGTTGAACATCGTTCATAACGCCAGCTATGCTTTAGAAGAGCGTATTGCTGCTGGTGATGCAGAGATTTGTTTGAAGACGCGTATTGCACGCCAAGTGACATTTGGTAAGCAGCGCTATAAATTGGCATTGGAATTGCATGTCATAGACAACGGACCTGGCGTGCCAGACGCAATCAAAGAGCGCATTTTTTACCCCTTGGTATCGGGCAGAGAAGGTGGCTCGGGCTTAGGGCTGACATTGGCGCAAACCTTTGTGAGCCAACATAATGGCTTGGTTGAGTGTGACAGCGTGCCAGGCCGGACAGATTTCAAAATATTAATACCGTTGCCCTGATTGAATCAGGGCCACAACTGTAAGGTAAGAACAACACATGAAGCCGATTTGGATAGTAGACGACGACCAATCCATCCGCTTCGTGCTGGAAAAGGCACTGCTGCGCGAGAACCTGCCCACGCGCAGCTTTACCAACCCACGCGATGTGCTGACAGCTTTAGATGCCTTGGGCTCTCCCAGCGATGCTCATGACAACGATCAAGCGCCCCAAATTTTAGTCAGTGACATCCGTATGCCCGGTGGCTCAGGGCTGGATTTGCTTGAAAAGGTGAAAGAGAAATTCCCTGGCTTACCCGTCATCATCATGACGGCATATTCCGACTTGGACAGCGCTGTGTCCGCCTTCCAAGGTGGCGCGTTCGAGTATTTGCCCAAACCGTTTGACGTGCCCAAAGCCGTAGAGTTGATTCGTCGCGCTGTGGATGAGAGTTTGCGCGAGGAAGTCGCCGAAGACCGCATGACGGTGACGCCTGAAATGCTGGGCCAAGCGCCGGCCATGCAAGATGTGTTCAGAGCTATTGGCAAACTCAGCCAAAGCAATGTCACGGTGATGATCACCGGCGAGAGCGGCACGGGTAAAGAGCTGGTTGCGCGCGCACTGCACAAACACTCACCGCGTGGTGACGTCAGCAAATCTGCGACAGCTAAAGCTGGCACTGCGTTGATGCCCGGTTTAAACCGTGAAGGCCCCTTTGTCGCTATCAACACTGCTGCCATTCCTAAAGATTTGTTAGAGAGCGAGCTTTTTGGCCACGAACGTGGCGCGTTCACTGGTGCGCAAACCATGCGCCGTGGGCGTTTTGAGCAAGCCGATGGTGGCACGCTGTTTTTAGACGAAATTGGCGACATGCCTTTTGACTTGCAAACGCGCTTGCTGCGGGTTCTTAGCGATGGACATTTTTACCGCGTCG
>JAYVSU010000177.1:0-3757 GCA_043775055.1 Polaromonas sp. | reverse complement strand
CTCCATGCCGTCTTTCGTGCCACGGTTGATGACCACAATCTGGTTTTGCGCCACGTTAGCTACCGTGCTGCCATAAACCGAGACGATGCGCGCTTCAACTGGGCCAGTAGGTGCGTGCGGGGTATAGCTTAAAACTTCAAGCGGCGGCTCGGGCAACAAACGGTCACCAGTGCGAATTTCTTCTTTCGAGCGAACAATGTCAAAGGTAGCAGGGATGATGTCTGTGGCAGCACTTGAGCCATCTTTGATCTCAGAGCCACGCACTGGCACCACTGCTTCAGAGCGTGCCAAGTTGGCTCGACCGATGTATTGCGCTTCATAGCCCAATACTTCGTTGGTGCCTGGGTCTTTGAGCGGGGTGGCGTTGCGGAAAATCCGGAAGCCACGCGGGTTGTTGCCAGCCGTGGTTAATGAGGTTCCCGACAAGCTGCGTGCATAGGCACGGTCGCCTTCGCTCAACAGGACACGGCCTTCTTGCGCAGCAACCAATCGCGGTGCAGATTCCAGCGTCAGTTCTTCAACAATCAAAGGCTCCGACAAAAACGGTTCTATCAAATTGTTTTGTAACGTCGGGATTGAAGGATCGCCCAAAGCGCTACTGCGGGTGCGGGGTGAGAGTTTGACGGTCTCCAAACCACCGGCACCTTGGCCAGGGCGTTGGCTGCTCAAGCGTGCACGACCATTCGATTTGTCTAAGTACAAGGTTTGACCCGGGTAAATCAAATGCGGATTTTTAATGGCCGACATGTTCATGCCCCACAGCTCTGGCCAGCGCCATGGGCTTTTGAGGAAAATCTTTGAAATGCCCCACAGCGTGTCGCCACGTTTGACGGTATAACTATCTGGCGCGTTGGGTGCCAACTCACTCAGCGCCACACCATCGTGGGCAACGCGATTGGCCGTGTTTTGTTGGGCTGAACTTACTGGCAGCGTTGTGGCTCCAACACCAAAAACAGACGTTGCAAGCACGCCAGCCGCTAAACTGGATACAGTAACACCGCTAAGTGCGCGAAGAATCAGGTTTTTATTCATAGACAACATTGTTTCATTTTCAACGAATTAGTATGATTTTGTATCTAAAACTTAGCAAAACCCAAGAATAAGGCAGGAATAGTAAAATAGTTGTTGTCTTTTTTCCTCTTTAGCCTTCTTTTCCGCTTTGACTTTGCTTAGTTTGAAGCCTTTAGTCCCCTATATCCCATGCTATTACCCATACTTTCGTTTCCAGATCCGCGCCTGCATACTGTTGCCAAACCAGTGGCAGCCGTCGATAAACGCATCCAAACTTTGATTGATGACATGTTGCACACCATGTACGACGCCAAAGGCATTGGCTTAGCAGCGACCCAGGTCAACGTGCATGAGCGCTTGGTTGTGATTGATGTGTCAGACTCGCGTGACCAGCCATTGGTACTCATCAACCCGGAAATCACCTGGTACAGCCCTGAAAAGCATGTCGGTGAAGAAGGTTGTTTGTCGGTTCCTGAAATTTATGACGTCGTCGAGCGCTCTGTGGCGATCAAGGTGACAGCTTTAGACGCCAAAGGCAAGCCGCTGACGATTGAAGCAGACGATATGCTGGCGGTCTGTATTCAGCATGAATTGGACCATTTGAAGGGCAAGGTGTTTGTGGAATACCTGTCAAAACTCAAGTTCAACCGCATCAAAACAAAAATGCTCAAGCTCCAGCGCGAAGAGCAAAAAGACGCATCGCGTCCCATGCCTGCGCAGTTCTCAAAAGCTTGATGCTGACTAAAGCATGAAGTTAATCTTTGCGGGTACGCCCGAGTTTGCACGGGTGGCGATGCAGCAACTGGTCGACGCCGGCCATGAAATTTCTCTGGTTTTAAGCCAGCCCGACCGTCCCGCCGGTCGGGGGCTGAAGTTACAAGCCTCTGCAGTCAAGCAGTTTGCACTAGAGCACAGCATCCCCGTCGCGCAGCCTCGCAGCCTGCGCTTAGGCGGCAAATACCCTGACGAAGCCTTGGCCGCCAAAGCAGCCATTGAGCTAGCCCTCGCAGAGGGTGCTCAAGCCATGATCGTGGCTGCCTACGGTTTGATTTTGCCGCAATGGGTGCTTGATGCGCCCAAAATGGGCTGTTTGAATATCCACGCCTCGTTCCTGCCTCGTTGGCGCGGTGCAGCACCGATTCACCGCGCCATCGAAGCAGGCGACTTGGAAACTGGCGTCACCATCATGCAAATGGATGCTGGGCTGGATACCGGCGGCATGCTTTTGGTCGACAAAACCCCGATTTTGGAAACTGACACTACCGGCTCTTTGCACGACAAGTTGGCCGACATGGGCGGCCGCTTGGTGGTAGAAGCCTTGGCGCATTACCCCTACCTCGTGGCTAAAAATCAGCCCGAGGAAGGCGTGACCTATGCACATAAAATCGAAAAGCACGAAGCGGCGATTGACTGGTCGCAAGGCGCAGACAGCATTGTCCGACGCATTCGGGCGTTCAACCCCTTTCCCGGTGCGGTGACGCAGCTGGGCGCTGAGCACATCAAGGTGTGGATGGCGCAAGCAGGTTTGCAAGCGGATTTGAGCCAAAATCCGTCTAATTTGCTTAAAAATGGTACTATTTTGGCTGTAGCCGGCGAATATATTGATGTTTTAGCTATAAAATCAATAGCTACTGAACCAAAACCATCGAGCCAGAACAACCTAGTTCGTATCACCGAGTTGCAGCGCCCAGGCGGAAAACGCATGAAAGTTGCTGACTTTGTACGCGGCTTTGAGCTCAAAGCAGGCATGTGTTTTGACGCTTTAATACCCCTTTAACGGCCCCTTAATAGCGCTCTCAACGTGTTCTTTCTTCGCGACAACTACACCCATCCCGCCTTTCGCGCGGGTATCAAGCAAAGTTTAGCCATGGTTCCCGGTTTGGCCGCTTGGGGCTTGATGACGGGCGTCGCCATGGTCAACTCGGGCATGAGCGTCGTTGAAGCCTGTGCCATGGCGCTCTTTGTATTTGCCGGCAGCTCGCAGCTAGCAGCCATTCCGCTCATCAGCGCCGGTGCCCCGATGTGGGTGATTTTGGCAACTGGCTTTTGTGTCAACCTGCGCTTTGTGGTCTTCAGCGCCCATCTGCGCGAATATTTGATGCATTTACCACTTTGGAAGCGCTTGGTGAGTGGCTATTTAACAGCTGACTTGAGCTACGTCTTGTTTGTAACGCAGTTCCCGCTGCCGAGCACGGATGACAAAGTACTCAGGTCGCAAGACGCCTTCTTGGCTGGTAACTGCTTCGTCATGTGGGTCTCTTGGGTGGGGGCTAGCTTGCTGGGCGTGGTCTTGGCACATCAAATCCCGTTGAATTGGGGCTTGGGTTTTGCGGGTATTTTGTCGCTCTTAGGCATTTTGTGTTCATTGGCCACTTCTAGGCTGCGGGTGGTTTCTGCTGGTGTATCGGCCGCTGCAGCTGTCGCTGCCTATGCTTTGCCGCTCAAAATGAACATCTTGCTGGCGATTGCCAGCGCTGTGGCGATTTGCTTGATTTTAGAAAAAACGCCCCTCATGCAGGGCAAAACTGCAGCTAAGGACACAGCATGAACAAAACAGATTGGTGGACCTTGGTGACGATTGCCGGCTTAACCGTCGTCACCGTCATCACCCGTTGCTTTTTCTTCATCTCCAGCAAGCCTTGGCATTTGCCCATGTGGGTGCAACGCGGTTTGCAATTTGCGCCTATTGCGGCACTGTCTGCGGTCATCTTGCCTGAAATTGTGATGTCTCAAGGCCACTTACTCA
>JAYVSU010000176.1:0-24750 GCA_043775055.1 Polaromonas sp. | reverse complement strand
GCCCGCACCGACCTTGCTCTCGACGCGGATATCGCCGCCGTGCAGGCGGACGAGTTCACGGCAGATGAACAAACCTAACCCGACCCCGTGCTCCGTTGTGGCATCCCCGCTTTTCACCTGAAACAGCCGGTCAAAAATGCGTTCGATCTGTTGCTCTGGAATCTCAACTGTGGACCACCTTCCCACCAGCCTGGGTAGTAGTAGTGTGGCGCTACTTTGTTGAAGCCCAATTTTTGGTCATCATATGGACCCACCCATTCAGCAGCGTCAATCGTGCCTTTTTCCAGCGCTTGATAAATTTCGCCGCCAGGAATATTTTGTGGCACACCACCCATGCGTTCAATCACTTTACCAGCAAAGCCACCGACACGAAATTTCAAACCTTTGATATCCGCGACCGATTTTATTTCTTTGCGATACCAACCGCCCATCTGAGCCCCAGTATTACCACCTGGGAAATTGATGATGTTGTACTTGGCATAAAACTCGCGCATCAGTTTTAAACCATTGCCTTCGTACATCCAAGCAGTCATTTGGCGGCTGTTTAAACCAAATGGAATCGCGCAACCTAATGCAAAACACTCGTCTTTGCCAAAGAAATAATAGGGCGCTGTGTGCGCCATCTCGACTGTACCGTTTTGCACGCCGTCCACCACACCAAACGCTGGCATCAACTCCCCTGCAGCGTGGGTGGTGATTTCAAATTTACCACCAGACATGGCTTTAACTTGTTTCGCAAACTCATCGGCTGCACCAAAAATAGTGTCCAGTGACTTGGGGAAACTGGATGCCATGCGCCAGCGGACTGCAGCCTGAGCATTCACAACTGCTGGCGCAACGCCAGCAGCCAACACGCCGGCAATACCAGCGTTTTTAATTAGGGAACGACGATCCATGTAATTCACTCCAAGAGTTAAGGTTGAGTTAAACGTCCACCTTTTGGGCGTACGAAGACTGCTAATAGTCAAGCTTGATTGTATGAAGGCTACAAAGCGATTTGGTGGGGGTTTTCCCTCGAAAACCACCAGCCTGTCATGAAATCATTTCACAGTTTCAATCAAATATTCAGAAAATTGCATCTAAGCAATCGCCTAGCCCAGAGTTAGTTTGATACGACTTGCTACGGTTTGATGAACGCTGCAATCGAGGCCTCTATTCCAGCAGCATCCAGCCCTTGTAAAGAAAGTAATTTAACTGGATCACCATGCTCAATAAACGTGTCCGGCAAACCCAAAATCAGCAATGGTTTCAACAAGCCTGCTGTTTGCAAAGCCTCACTCACCGCGCTACCGGCACCGCCCATGATGCAGCCCTCTTCAACTGTCACCAAAAAGTCATGCTCACCGGCCACTTGCTTTAACAGCGCGATGTCTAAAGGCTTAGCCCAACGCATATTAACGACAGTTGCATCGAATTTCTCGGCCGCCGTAAGTACTGAATGCAAAAGCGTTCCAAAAGCCAAAATAGCAACCTTCTTACCTGTTCTCCTAATTTCGGCCTTTCCGAAAGGTAGGCTACGAAGACTTGGCTCGATGACTACGCCTGCACCTGCACCACGCGGGTAGCGTACGGCCACTGGATGATTTTGCTCAAAAGCCGTTGTGAGTAGCTGACGACATTCGTTTTCGTCGGCAGGGCAAGCGATGCTCATATTTGGAATGCATCGCAAAAAAGCAATATCGTAAGCGCCTGCGTGAGTTGCGCCGTCTGCCCCGACCAAACCAGCACGGTCTAACGCAAAGACCACGGGCAGGTTTTGCAATGCCACGTCATGTATCAACTGATCGTAGGCGCGTTGCAGAAATGTTGAGTAAATGGCAACAACAGGCTTCAAACCCTCGCAGGCCAAACCTGCGGCAAAAGTCACGGCATGTTGCTCTGCAATGCCAACATCAAAGTAACGGTCGGGATGCCTGCGCTCAAACTCAACCATGCCTGAACCTTCACGCATCGCAGGTGTGATACCGACCAGTCGCGGATCTTGGTTAGCCATGTCACACAGCCACTGGCCAAACACGTGGGTGAAGGTTGTTTTTGACGGTGCGCTAGATTTTTGAATGCCTACGCTGGGGTCAAACTTGCCTGGGCCATGGTAGGCCACAGGATCGGCTTCAGCCAACTTGTAGCCCTGCCCTTTTTTAGTGACAACATGCAAAAACTGCGGGCCTTTGAGCTGCTTGATATTTTCAAGGACGGGAATCAACGACTCTAAGTCGTGCCCATCAATCGGACCCACGTAATTAAAACCAAATTTTTCAAATAAAGTGGCAGGTACGACCATGCCTTTGGCGTGCTCTTCGAAGCGCTTGGCCAACTCCAGCAAAGGCGGAGCTACTTTCAAAACTTGTTTACCCGCGTTTTTCGCCGCCGCGTAAAACCGCCCACTCATGAGTTGCGCCAAATAACGATTCAACGCCCCTACAGGTGGGCTGATGCTCATGTCGTTATCATTCAAAATCACCAACAAGTTGCAGTCTGCCACACCAGCATTGTTCAGTGCTTCAAACGCCATACCCGCAGTCATTGCGCCATCACCAATAATGGCAACTGAATGGCGAATTTCACCTTTAATTTTTGCTGCCAAGGCCATGCCTAAAGCGGCAGAAATACTGGTGCTTGAATGCGCTGTGCCAAAGCTGTCAAACTCGCTCTCGCTACGCTGAGGAAAGCCCGACAACCCGCCCAACAAACGTAAGGTGTCCATGCGCCCACGTCGACCTGTCAAAATTTTATGCGGGTAAGTTTGATGTCCCACATCCCACACCAGTCGATCTTCTGGCGTATTGAAGACATAGTGCAAGGCGACTGTGAGCTCAACCGTACCCAAGTTAGAACTCAGATGACCACCGGTTTTAGACACGCTGTGCAACAAGTAGGCGCGCAGTTCGTCTGACAAGGTTTTGAGCTGCTCGCGTGGAAGTTTGCGCAAATCGCTAGGGTCGTTAATTGTAGACAATAATGGATAAATCATTTGCTATATATTTAATAGCATCTAAAGCATATAATACGCCAGCTAGATGCATATTTGTAGGTTAAATTGGCAAAATAAGGTTTGTAATGGTTAATTGGACTGATGGGCTTACATTTCGCGATTAACCACCATATCTGCCAATGCACGCAATGATTGTGTATTCTCCAAACCGCTGTCCTTCAAAGCTTGCAAAGCCTGTGCTAGCAAGGCTTGAGCGTATGTTTTCGAAGCCTCTAGCCCCAACAAAGATACAAAAGTTGGTTTGTTTTGCTCGGCATCTTTCCCTGCCGTTTTCCCCAAGGTAGCCGTATCAGCAGTGACATCCAAAATATCGTCAACCACTTGGAAAGCCAAGCCCAGCGCTGCACCATATTGCGCTAAAGCTTGCTGCGCTTGCGCAGATACGCGACCACAAGCAGCACCCATCATGACGCTGGCTTGTAGCAATGCACCGGTTTTGAGTTTGTGCATGGTGCGCAATTGCTCCAAGCTCAAAGCTTGCCCAACACTGGACAAATCAATCGCTTGCCCGCCAGCCATGCCATGACAGCCTGCCGATGTTGCCAACAGACGGCACAAAGTGGCTTGCACTTTGGCGTAGACCACATCGTCATCAGGGGTGAGTAATTCAAACGCCAAAGCTTGTAACGCGTCGCCCGCAAGCAGCGCCTGAGCCTCACCAAATTTGACATGTACCGTTGGTTTCCCTCGACGCAAAACATCGTTATCCATGCAAGGCATGTCGTCATGAACCAAAGAATAAGCGTGAATCAACTCGACTGCACACGCAGCACGCAGCGCTGCTCCGTCGGATTTGGTACGCTGAGCTGAGTTGCCAGGTTCAGCATCTGCTTCACAGCAAGCCTCAGCTGCTGCAAACACCAACAAGGGGCGCAATCGCTTACCGCCATCCAGCACGGCATAGCGCATGGCGTCGTTCAACTCAGTCAAACCGGGTGCCGGCGTTGGCGCTACCCACGCGCCAAGCGCTGCCTCAACCCGCTCCAAATGGACCACCGTCCAAGTGCGGTGATCGGATACGGTCAAAGCAGGCACGCTCACTCTGGCGTCCATGTCTTGAGTTGACCATTGTCGATCACATTGATTTGATTTTCAACCGCAGCCAATTTGTCGCGGCAAAAGGCGAGCAATTCTGCACCGCGTTGATAAGCGGCCATTAATTTCTCTAGCGGTAATTGACCCGACTCCAGCTGCGTGACCAACTGCTCTAATTCTTGCAGCGCAGCGTCATAACTGGCGGGTGCGCTGTCGGATGAGCTGGATGAACTGGCAGCGTTGGATTTAGAGGCCTTGGTCATAGATAGGGTTCAATCAGGGATAAACGACATTTTTGCCACAACTGGTCAAAATTGCCTAACGCGCTGATTTTAAGTTAAGCCCGCCCCAAAATCCGATGCAGAGGGCTTAACACCGTCTGAACTAGAGGCTAGTTCAGACGAAAATTCTCATTGTGGCCCTAATTTATGGATCAAAGTTGCCAATTCTTCCATTTCCTTGGGTTTGAGATCTGTCAAAGGCGTTCGCACCGGCCCAGCGTCATGTCCCACAATTTTTGCACCTGCTTTGATGATACTGACGGCATAACCTTGGCATTTGTTACGAATATCCAAGTAAGGCATGAAGAAATCATGCAGCAACTGGTGCTGCGTCTTCAGATCGTCATTGGCAACAGCATGGTAAAAATCCATCGCAGTTTTTGGAATAAAGTTAAACACAGCAGATGAATAAACAGGCGTTCCCATGGCTTTATATGCTGCCGCATAGACTTCAGCGGTCGGTAACCCCCCCAAATACGACAAGCGATCGCCCATTTTTTGGTAAATAGCCACCATCGGCTCAATTTCACCCACGCCGTCTTTAAAACCAATCAAATTGGGGCAACGGTCCGCCAAAATGGCCAAAGAATTAGGCGTTAATTTGCAAACATTGCGGTTGTACACAATGACGCCAATTTTGACGCTGTTACACACAGCTGCCACATGTTCAATCAAACCTTCTTGACCTGCTTCGGTGAGGTAATGCGGTAGCAACAAGATGCCTTGAGAGCCTAAACGCTCCGCTTCTTGAGCACAGGAAATGGCAAAACGCGTTGGACCACCTGCAGCAGCAATGATGGGCACCTTGCCGCGACAAGTGTCTAAAGCCGTCTTGATGATCGTGGGGTATTCATCGCCAGTTAGCGAGAAAAATTCACCCGTTCCACCAGCTGCAAACAAAGCACTCGCGCCATATGGGGCCAGCCACTCTAAACGCTTGATGTAAGTCGATGGACGGAAATCCCCTTGTTCGTCAAAGTCAGTGACAGGAAATGACAACAGGCCAGCGCTGATGATGGTTTTGAGTTCTTGTGGATGCATAAAGATTTAGTTGTTTTGTGTAGGGGTTAATAAAATTAGATTGCTTACAGGCTTAAATATGAATTGCACTTCAGAGATCACGTTATCGGGGCGGGGTTAAACAAAACCAAAGCGTTGTGCAATTTCCAATGCTCTGCCCATGTTTTTTTGCGTCCGCTAGCAACTTCAAGCATCAGCTTAAAAAGTTCCCAGCCCACGTCTTCAATGCTTGCATCGCCATCGGCAATGCGGCCAGCGTTCACATCCATCAGGTCATGCCAGCGTCGCGCTAAATCAGTGCGTGTAGCCACTTTGATGACGGGCACGGGTGCTAACCCGTAGGGCGTACCACGTCCGGTCGTGAAAATATGCAAATTCATACCGGCGGCTAATTGCAGCGTGCCACATATGAAGTCACTCGCTGGTGTGGCTGCGTATATCAACCCTTTCAGCCCTTTTGGTTTGAGTTTTTCACCGGGCGATAAAACGCCAGAAATGGGTGCACTGCCTGATTTGACGATAGAGCCCATCGCTTTTTCAACAATGTTAGACAAACCGCCTTTTTTATTGCCAGGCGTCGTGTTGGCGCTGCGGTCGACCTTGCCTTTTTGCAAATAAGCGTCGTACCAAGCCATCTCTCGAATCATGGCCTGCGCCACTTCTGAGCTACTGGCCCGCGCGGTGAGTTGGTCAATACCATCACGCACCTCTGTGGTTTCAGAAAACATCACCGTTGCACCGGCTCGCACCAACAAGTCCGTGGCAAAGCCAACCGCAGGATTCGCTGTGACGCCAGAAAACGCATCGCTACCGCCGCATTGCACCCCCACTACCAGTTCACTGGCAGGAACGGTCTCACGCCGGCGTTGATTCAAACGCTCAAGATGCGGTAATGCAGATTGCATGATCGAGTCAATCATCGACATGAAGCCTACGTGATTTTCCGCCTGCAAACACACCACGTCCAATGCTGTGGGCGTTTCGCGCTCATCAGTGATAACAATCGCACTGGGTGGCAACAAACGCTCGGGTTGCAACTTCTCACACCCCAAGCTCACCACCATCACTTCGTCACCAAAATTTGGATTCAAACTGATGTTACGCAAGGTACGAATAGGAATAATCGCATCAGGCGCATCAATCGCCACGCCGCAGCCATAAGAGTGCTCTAGCCCCACCACGTCATCCACCCGTGGAAAGCGTGGCAACAGTTCTGTTTTGATGCGCTGCACCGCAAAATCAACCACGCCCGCCACGCATTGCACTGTGGTGGTGATCGCTAAAATATTGCGCGTACCGACTGAACCATCGACATTGCGGTAACCTTCAAAAGTGTATCCGTCTAATGGCACCATCACCGGTGGTTTGACAGTAGCAATGGGTAAATTATCCAACTCCCGCGCTGGCGGCATGGTCAACACCCGCTCATGCACCCAGCTGCCTGCAGGCAAGGCTTTGGTGGTGTAACCAATCACCACGTTGTAACGCAGCACAGGCGTACCTTCGGCCAAATCCACCAACGCTACTTTGTGCCCTTGCGGAATTTGCTCGCACAATCGCAAGCCATCCGCAAAAACAGTGCCCACTGGCAGACCACCATCATTCGCGACGATGGCCACATTGTCATTGGCATGCATACGAATATACAAGGGCTGTTTTTTATCCAATGAACTCATCACACCCCCATGGCACGAGGCAGCCACAATGTCAGTGCAGGTACATACGTGACCAATGCAAGCAAAAGTAGTAACACTACAAAGAAGGGGTACATAGCCTTAACCAAGGCTTCAATTTTGATTTTCCCCACGGCACTACCGACAAACAATACCGAGCCGACAGGCGGCGTCAACAGCCCGATGCCTAAATTGACCATGATGATGATGCCGAAATGAACAGGGTCAACACCCAGAGTTTTGACCACGGGCAACAAAATCGGCGTCAGAATCAAAATCAACGGAGCCATGTCCATCAAAGTGCCCAAGATCAACAGCATGATGTTGATGTAAAACAAGATGAGGTAAGTGTTGCTGGTTAAGCTGGTAAACATGTTGGTAATCTGCAATGGGATTTGCATCAGCGTCATCACGTAGCCAAAGCTGGCAGCAAAGCCAATCAAAATCATCACTACGGTCACCGTTTTGACGGTGCGGTGAACCAATTTAGGCAAATCGCGCCATTTGTAATCACGGTAAATAAACATCGTCACAAAAAAGGCCCAAATCACCGCGATAGACGCCGATTCATTGGCCGTAAAAATCCCCGTCATGATGCCGCCCAAAATAATGACCATGGTCATCAAGCCCCACATGGCTTCAGCACAAATTTTTAAAGCAGCTTTGAGTGGGATGACATCACCCTTTGGGAAATTTTGCTTGCGTGCTACGTACAAACAATACACGGCCAACATGGCGCCTAACAGCAAACCTGGCAACAAACCCGCCAAAAACAAGGCGGCAACAGAAACCGAGCCACCTGCCGCCATCGAATAAATCACCATATTGTGACTTGGCGGAATCAAAATAGCCTGTACCGAACCACTCACCGTCACCGCCGTCGAAAAGCCACGCGGATACCCTTTGCGTTCCATTTCTGGAATCAATACCGAACCGATTGAGGCGGTGTCTGCCACGGCTGAGCCAGAAATACCGCCAAAGAAGGTTGATGCCAAAATATTGACCAGCGACAAACCGCCGCGAACAAAACCTACGAGTACGCTGGCAAATGCAACGAGGCGGCGCGACATACCGCCCTCGGCCATCAAAGCGCCTGCTAAAACGAAGAAGGGAATCGCCAACAGTGAGAACTTATTCACGCCACTGGCCACTTGGATCATTACCGCATCCAGTGGTAAATCAATCCATAACGCACCGACCAATGAGGCTAAGCCCAAGGCGTAAGCCACCGGCATACCAATCAAAATGAGAACAATAAAACTGCCCAATAAAACGAATGCGTCCATGCTTATGCTCCTGCAGACGTAGTGGCCACATCAGGTGCAGCAGATTCTTCAAGCGTATGGTCAAATATCACCACGGCGCGCTGGTGTTGAGAACCAAAAACAATTTTTTCGATAACGAAAACCAAAGTTAACAACGCCCCTAAAGGCAGCGGTGCATAGGTAAAACCTACCGGCAACCACGGCAGCTCGGCCAAGTTTTGGTCCATGGTTCCTAAGCTCAATTTGGTACCGTAGTAAACGCCAAACAAACAAATCGCCACCATGCAAAAGTCAACCAATTTACTACAGCGCTCCTGCAAGCCTGCGGGCAAACGCTCGGTCAACATGGCTACCGCAATGTGTGCGCCCGCGCGGTAGCTGGCCGCCGCCCCCAAGAACGTAAAAATCACCATCAGCATCATGGCAATCGGCTCAGGCCATTGCGCTCCAAAGCCGAGAACATAGCGCGCAAAAACCCCCAGAGGGATGATGATGCTCATGAAAAAGATGGCTACGCCTGCTGACCAAATACAGGCCAAGTAGACACCATCTAAGGCTTTAGGGATTTTGTCATTCATAGGAAATACCGCTTGAAAGGTTATTTGTTGCGTCACACGCCAGCCCAAACCCGTTTTCGGGCTTAGGAGGCGGTTTTACACTGTTTTCTATCTTCTAATTACTTGGTTGCTTCGATACGTTTGATCAAATCCACATAAGCAGCGCCGTATTTAGCACGAACAGGTGCGGTCAAGTCATAAAACGCCTTTTGGTCAACGGCGACAAACTCAACACCCGCTGCTTTGAGCTTGGTTGAGTACTCTGCAACGCTCTTGTCCCACAAAGCGCGTTGCTCTAACTGCGCTTCTTTAGAGAACTTTTTAACCAAGGCTTGCTCGTCTTTGCTCAATTTTTCCCAGGTCACTTTAGACATTACAAAAATTTCAGGAATGATCAAATGGTTGGTTTGCGCATAATATTTAACGCCTGCGTTGTAATGGTTAGAGGTGAACATGCTCGGTGGGTTGTTCTCAGCACCATCCAACACGCCGGTTTGCAAAGCACTGAACACCTCGCCATAACCCATCGCAATACCATTGCCACCCATCGCATTCATGGTGTCGACGAACAAAGGGTTGCCCATCATGCGGACTTTTTGACCTTTGAGGTCAGCGGGCGTCGTTACTTTTTTCTTGGTGTACAAGCTGCGTGAGCCGCCGTCCATCCAACCCAAAGCAACCATTTTGGCCGAGCTGTTGCTGATTTTGTCCAAAATCTCTTGCCCAATCGGGCCATCAATCACAGCGCGCATGTGGGCTTCATTGCGAAACACAAAAGGCATATTAAAGACGTTGACATCCGGCACCACGGTACCCAAAGGCCCTAGTGATGTGCGCAAAATATTGATCGCTCCAACTTGAGTTTGCTCGATCATTTCCTTCTCGCCACCCAAGACGCCACCCGGGAACATTTGCAACTTGTATTTACCGCCCGTAGCGGTTTCCAATTTTTTGCCCAAGCTCTCGATCGCTACCACGTTCGGGTAGCCCGCTGGATGGACGTCTGCCGCTTTTAGCACGATTTGTGCTGAGGCAAACAAAGTGGTTGATAAGGCCGCCGCCGCTACGGTGGCAGCAATCAGGTTTCTTCTAAGGTTCATGGTTGTCTCCAAAATTAACCAGGTTTAAAAACTAAAGGATCAAACTAAAAATCAAAATACACGTCTACAAAAACACATCTCACGAAAATCTGGAAAAGCACGGCTCTTCCAAACCGCGCACATCCAACTCCAAGCTAAACACAGCGCCACTGAGACAATCTTCTTTCCCAAAGGCTGCGGCAGGTTGAATGGACGTCACAAACAGCACATCCAAATTGGGCCCACCAAAAGCGCACATCGAGGGTTTCGACACCGGCACTTCAATGGATTGCAGCAGCGCACCTTGTGCCGAAAACTGGTGAACCCGCCCAGCGTCGTTGGCGCAAATCCAATAATTACCCTGCATATCAACAGCTGCACCATCTGGGCGACCCGGCAACGGCATCATGTCCACAAAATCGCGCCCTGCTGACAGTTGTCCGGTTTGTTTATCAAAATCAAAGGCCCAGATTTTTTGCACACTCGGGTGCGAATCTGACAAATACATGGTTTTGTCATCTGGACTAAAAGCCATGCCATTGGGTGTGATCAAGCCCTCCACCTTGGCTTCACTCAAGCCAGCCTCATCCAAACAATAAATAGCGCCGACTTGCGCGGCCAAGGACATGTCCATGCACATGGTGCTGACCCAAAAGCGGCCTGCACGGTCACAACGCCCATCGTTAAAGCGCATATTGGCTTGTGGATGTGTGATCGTTGCTAGCAAATGCAAGTTAAAAGCCGGTGCTGTTCGCAGTTCAACCTCAAAAATGCCCGTTTCCATCGCCGCCACCAAACCACCTCCTGCCACCAAGCCAATACAACCAACCCGCTCTGGCATGGTCCAGCTTTGCTGTTTTCGCAGCAACCAGTCAAAGCGATGAATCAGCCGACCTTCAATATCGACCCAATACAGCGCTTGCTCGGCGACTGACCACACTGGGCACTCGCCCACGCGGTCCCGTGTTTTGGTCAATGGCGATACGTTTGCGATCATGGCTTACTCAAACGGTCCTGTCCGCACAAAAGCACCACCTTGAAATTGCACGGTGGGGTCCATCAAATCTGGCGCTGGCGTGCGGGCGTAGACTGCCTCGCGAAACACATCTGAACTGTCTTGCGGTTTGTAGCCAATATGCCGCGCTTGTGCGTTGTCGTACCAGGTAACTGCGTTGTCAGACATGCCGTAAATAATGCTGTGCCCCAGCACCGGCGTGGTCAAACACGCCGTGATCAAGCGGTGCAAATCGTCATAACTGAGCCAAGTCGCCAACATGCGGCGGTCACGCGGCTCGGGGAAAGAAGAGCCAATCCGCACGCACGCGGTCTCTATGCCGTAGCGGTCAAAGTAGTAGCGAGACAAATCTTCGCCAAACGCTTTACTCACGCCGTACAAGCCATCAGGGCGTGGCGGGGACGACGCTGTGATGGTTTCAGACTGCTTGTAAAAGCCCATCACATGGTTGGAGCTGGCAAAAATGACGCGTTTGACATCTTGCTTGCGCGCCGCTTCGTACAAGTTGTACATACCCAAAATATTGGCTTGCATGATGGGCTCAAAAGCGGCCTCAACCGACACGCCACCCAAATGCACCACGGCATCGACGCCCGCCATCATGCCCAGCACCGCTTCCGTGTCAGACAATTCAGCCACAACCAGCTCTTCTTGCGCTGCGGCAGCACCCAAATCAACCCGGTCAGCCAGCCGCAATACCTTGCAGTTAGCCTTCAACCGGTCACGCAAAGCTTGGCCCAAGCCGCCAGCCGCGCCGGTCAACAAAATTCTGTTGTGTGAAAAAATGGTCATTCGGATTAGTAAAAAGGTGGACTTTTAAGAAAAGTTTGCTAAAGTCTATTTTCAAGAACTCGTTAGTCGTTAGTTGTCTGATGACTGGTAATTTTAATCAACCACTGAGCGCTGTCAAGCGTTTTTCGATGAACCCTAGGCAAACACCTACTCTTGCAGTTGCAACCCCGTCCAGCGAGCCGATTCGCATGCGCCGGCCGCGCGGCTTGGTCACTGAAATTGTTGAATCTTTGGCCGCTAGCATCCGCAATGGCGAGATCAAAGCTGGCGACAAACTACCCACTGAAGCCGCCATCATGGCCCGTTTTGATGTGAGCCGTACCGTGGTGCGCGAGGCGATCTCCAAGCTACAAGCCTCGCATTTGGTGGAAACACGGCACGGCATTGGCACTTTTGCTTTGGAGCCGAACGACGCAAAAAACTTCCAAATCGCTGCGGTTGACTTTGCCACAGTGGCCGATGTTATCTCCGTGCTTGAACTGCGCATCAGCCTAGAAACCGAATCTGCCGGCCTCGCTGCACAGCGCCGCACGGCCGACAATTTGGCCGCCATGCAACAAGCCCTCGCCGCTTTTGCCGACTCGATAGCACACGACTCTGACGCCGTTCCGCCCGATTTTCAATTCCACATGGAAGTAGCCCGCGCCACAGGTAACCGCCACTTTGCCGATTTGATGACTTATTTAGGCGCCATGATCATCCCGCGCACCCGCGTCAATACGCCGCAGCAGGCTGAGGAAGGCCGGCTCAGCTATTTGCAGCGCGTCCACAGCGAGCATGAAAACATCTTCATCGCCATTCGCAACCAAGATGTGGAAGCGGCCCGCGCTGCCATGCGTTTGCATCTGTCCAACAGCCGCGAACGGCTGCGCAAGAGCCAGCCCTGATAGCCATTTCAGGCCATGCCCCTGTTACTGCGGCTTGATACCCGCCGTTTGAATCACCTTGGTCCAACGCGTCAACTCGCTCGCCACAAACGCTGAATATGGTTTTCCGCCCTGAGTTGGGATGACAAAACCTTGCGAATCCATGCGCTGCTTGATGGCGGGCGTCGTCATCACTTGAGACATCGCGGCCTCCAGCTTGTCCACAATCGCTTTTGGCGTGCCTTTTGGCACAGACATGCCAGACCAAGACAAAGCCTCAAAACCTTTGTAACCCGATTCCGCCACTGTAGGCACCTCCGGATACATGCTATTGCGTTGTGCGCTAGAAACAGCCAAGGCGCGTAGTTTTCCTGCCTTGACATACTGCGAAGCCACATCTTGGTTGATAAAAGCGATCTTGACGGTGCCGCCCAACAAATCCGTCATCATCGGGCCACCACCACGGTAAGGAATACCGGTTAAAAAGACACCCGCCGTTTGCTTGAACAGCTCCATCGCCATGTGGCCAGAAGCTGCATGGGTGTAGCCATAGTCCAGCTTGCCTGGGTTTGCTTTGGCATAGTCGACCAAATCTTTCAGAGTTTTGAAAGGTAAGCTGGGGTGCACCAGCAGCACGTTAGGGCCAGAATGCACTTGTGTGAGGTGGATAAAGTCTTTGTTGGAGTCGTATTTCAAATTCGCATCCAAGCCATGCGCCACCGCGTTTTGCCCGACACCGGTTTGAACAATCGTGTAGCCATCTGGCGCAGATTTAGCGCCCTTTTCTGTCCCAATCACACCACCCGCACCGCCCACGTTGTCGACAACCACCGGCTGCTTCAAAACCCTGCCCAGTTCTTCCGCCATCATGCGTCCCATCACGTCACTTGTTCCCCCTGCAGGGAATGGCACAATGATTTTGAGCGGTTTGTTGGGGTAATCTTGCGCCAAAGCACTCAGCGAAATCAAGCCTAAAGCGGCCACGCTCACCAGTTTCATCCATGTTTTCTTCATCTTCTGTCTCCTTATTATTAAATCTACAACTAAAACCGTGGCTTCACGGTTGACCAATCGGGCCTGAACTTCTTCATCTGCGTCACATCGTTGCGTGTCCGGATACGGCAGTTCAAAAAGGCTTGGTGCAACTCTGCTAATTTAGCTTGGTTTAACGCTACACCCAAGCCCGGCTTGTCCGTCAAATGCACGCAGCCACCCACGATGGGCACTTTGCCACCCACTAAAACTTCGTCGCTCTGCCACGGGTAATGCGTATCGCAAGCGTAAGTCAAATGGTGCACCGAAGCGGCCAAATGCGTCATCGCCATCAGGCTGATGCCTAGGTGCGAGTTTGAATGCATGGACAAACCCATACCAAACGCTTGGCAAGTTCGCGCCAGCGCCTGCGTTGCGCGCAAACCACCCCAATAGTGGTGGTCTGACAGCACAATTTGCACAGCATTCAGCTCAACGCTGCGCTTCAAATGGTCCCAGGACGTGACCACCATGTTGGTCGCCTGCCGCAAGCCCGTGGCTTTGTAAACTTCGGCCATGCCTTCCAAACCTGGCGTTGGGTCTTCGTAATACTCCAAGTCATTCGCCAGCCGTTTGGCGATGCGGATACTGGTGGGAATCGACCAATTGCCATTGGGGTCAATCCGCAACTGATGATTCGGAAACGCCGCCTTCAACGCCTTGATGGCGTCCGCTTCCTCGTCTGGCGGGAAGACGCCAGCTTTGAGCTTGATGCTCTCAAAACCGTACTGGTCAATCATCTTTTTAGCTTGGACGACGATTTGCGCGGGGTTCACTGCTTCGCCATATGGGTCGGGTGCGTATTCAGGGTCAACACTGGCGTCCCATTTGTAAAACAAATAGGCTGAATACGCCACTTTGTTGCGCACGGCCCCACCCAAAAGCTCTACCAGCGGAATACCCAGCGTACGCGCTTGCAAATCTAAAAATGCCACCTCAAAGCCAGAAAATACGCTGCTGGTCAGGTTGTCGCCCATAGAGCCTGGGGCGAGTTCCATCTCAATATGCGCAGTCTTGGTTAATTTAGATTCTGCAATGACCTTAGCCAGCAAGCCGTTCAAATCAAAAGCGGACAAGCCGACCAAGCTGTCCTTCACCCGTGTGAGCAAGTCCAACACAGGCGCGTCGCCATATGTTTCACCCAAACCGACCAAGCCATTCGCCCCGACCACTTCAATGATAGAACGCAGCCCAAACGGCTCATGCACCCCAGCCGCGTTCAGCAAAGCGGGGTCTTTGATAGCAATGGGCGTGACCCGAACGGTGGAAATTTTCATGGTTGCTGATTATAGTTATCGGTTGTCTGATAACTTGGATTGTGCCCTCAAAGACGGAGCAGGTCAATCAGCTTTATTCCTATCCCTTATCCCAGCACGTGTACCGCACTTATTCCACCCTTATTCCACCCTTATTCCACCCTTGTTCCACCCTTATCTCGCGCTTTTCTGAGGTGCAGCATCCGTACACAGCCTAAGCTGCGTCAAGTCTGACGCGAGAAGCCTAGGGGTAAAATACACTTTTTCGCCCTGCCACCCACGCGCCCTCCCCACGTATGATTGATTCCGGTTCGAACTCGAAAGCGCTATCGCAGCTGTCCGTGAGCAGTTATTTCGATGAAGCCCTGTTCCAGCGCGAGCAACAACTTCTGTTCAAAAACGGCCCGCGCTACGTCGGCCACAGCTTGGCCGCGCCCAACAAGGGTGATTTTTACACCCTGCCGCAAGAAAACGGCGGTCGCGCACTGATTCACGGCCAAGCAGGTATTGAGCTGGTCTCCAACGTCTGCCGCCACCGCCAAGCCTTGATTTTGCAAGGCAAAGGCAACTTGCCACCCGCCGCCAATGGCAACTTGGTCTGCCCGCTGCACAACTGGACCTATGACGCCAAAGGCCCCAATATGGGCAAACTCATAGGCGCACCGCACTTTGCTTGCGACCCTGACTTACACCTGCACAACTACAAATTGCAAGCATGGAACGGTCTCTTGTTTGAGTCCAATGGCCGCAACGTCGCCACCGACATGGCGCAACTGGGCCCTCGCGCTGATCTGGACTTCACCGGCTACAAGCTCGACCACGTTGAAATGCACGAGTGCAACTACAACTGGAAAACCTTCATCGAGGTCTATTTAGAGGACTACCACGTCGGCCCTTTCCACCCCGGTTTAGGCAACTTTGTGACCACAGGCGACCTGCAGTGGGAGTTCAAACCCGATTACTCTGTGCAAACCGTGGGTGTGGCCAACCGCTTGGGCCACGCCGGCAGCCCCATCTATGAGCGCTGGCAAAGTGCTTTATTAAACTACCAAAAAGACAATTTTGGCGGCCAGCCACCCAAGTTTGGCGCGATTTGGCTCACCTATTACCCCCACATCATGGTCGAGTGGTACCCGCATGTGTTGACGGTGTCGACCCTGCACCCGATCGGGCCGCAAAAAACCATCAACATGGTGGAGTTTTTCTACCCCGAAGAAATTGCCGAATTTGAGCGCGACTTTGTCGAAGCGCAACGGGCCGCCTACATGGAAACCTGTGTTGAAGACGACGAAATCGCCCTGCGCATGGACGCGGGCCGCAAAGCCTTGATGCAGCGCGGCGACAACGAGGTCGGCCCCTACCAAAGCCCGATGGAAGACGGCATGCAAGAGTTCCACCAGTGGTACCGCCGCGCCATGAAACCGGCAACTTTGATCGCATAATTCATGCAATAAGTTCAATATTTACTATATTATTTATAGCAAACTATTGAATAAATACGCCGGCTTAAACCATATTAACCCTTAAATTAGACCTTTCAACAGACTATGCAAGCATTGTGGATGGTTTTGGCCTCTTTTCTCTTCGCTACTATGGGTGTGGGGGTCAAAATTGCCTCGCAACACTTCAACACCTTTGAGCTGGTCGCCTACCGTGGTGTCATCAGCATGGTCTTCATGTACGGCATCATGCGGGCGCGTGGCGTGCGTTTAGCGACCCGCGTCCCGATGATGCACGCTTGGCGCGCCTTGATTGGCGTCTTGTCACTCGGCAGCTGGTTTTACGCCATCGCTCACCTGCCACTGGCCACCGCCATGACGCTGAACTACATGAGCGGCGTCTGGATTGCCGCCTTCATCGTCGGCGGAGCGATGTTTTTCAGCACCGCTAAAAATGCCCAATCACAAGGCCCGCTCTCCTTGACCGTGCTGGCCGGCTTTGTCGGTGTCGTCATGACGCTGCGCCCCACCATCGACCAAAACCAGCTCTTCGCCGGCGTGATTGGCCTGCTCTCTGGCATGGGTGCGGCGCTGGCGTACATGCAAGTCACCGTGCTGGGGCGCTTGGGCGAGCCCGAAGAGCGCACCGTCTTTTACTTCGCCGTTGGCTCGGCGCTGGCAGGTGCTTTGGGGATTGCTTTTGTCGGCTTTTCGCCCGCTGCCAGCTGGAGCAGTTCTGGGGCGTGGTGGCTAGTTCCGATTGGCATCCTCGCCTCACTCGGCCAGTGGTGCATGACCCGCGCTTACGCCAAAGGCTCCACGCTGGTGGTTGCCAACATGCAATATTCAGGCATCGTCTTTGCCGCCATTTACAGCTTGGCGCTGTTTGGCGACCACATCCCACCGCTAGGCTGGGCCGGTATTGTGGTGATTGTGGCCAGTGGCTTGGTCGCCACCGTGTTGCGCTCGCGGGCGCTACCCAATACGCCTGCTGAAGAACATTGAAAGGTTTTTATGTACACCACCATCCTCTGCGCCGAAACTCTCAAAACCCTGCTCGCCAATCAACCCCAACGCACGCCAGATGGCAAGCCCGTCATGGTGTTTGATTGCTCTTTTGAGTTGATGAACCCCACCGCAGGCCAGCAGCATTACGACGCGGTTCACATCGACGGTGCGCGTTACGTCAATTTGGACCTGCATTTAAGCGCCGCCAAAACCGACCCCACGGCAGCCTCTGGCGGGCGTCACCCGCTGCCTTCGCGTGAAGCTTTTGCGGCATGGCTGGGCAGTATCGGCTTTAGCAACGCCCACCAAGCCATTGTCTATGACCGCAACGGCGTCAACTACTGTGGCCGCATGTGGTGGATGCTCAAATGGGTCGGCCATGAGGCCGTGGCGGTATTGGACGGTGGTTTGCAAGCGTGGGAAGCCGTGGGCGGCGCGGTTGAAACTGCTGCAAACGCGTCAAATATCACAAATAAACCTTCAAATTTCGTGCTAGCCGACGAATTAGCTGTCTTAGCTACTATCAAAACAGTAGCAAAAAACCTCAATAAAGCTACCCAAACCATTGTCGATGCGCGCGGTGCACCGCGTTTTCGGGGTGAGGTGGAGCCGCTGGACCCGGTTGCTGGTCACATCCCCGGCGCTTTGAACCGCGTGTTTACCGACAACATCGCCGCTGACGGCAAGTTCAAATCGCCCGAAGTTTTACGCGCTGAGTTCGATAAACTCCTCGCTGGCCGTGACCCCGCCGGCGTCGTCCACCACTGCGGCAGCGGCGTCAGCGCCGTGCCCAATGTGCTGGGCATGGAGCTTGCGGGATTAGGCCGCGCTGCCTTGTTTGCGGGCAGTTGGAGCGAGTGGAGCAATGATGCGAGCTTGCCGGTGGCTCAAGGCTAGCGCAGGCGAAACACGCCATGTCACGCAAGTGACCGCCTCGGTTTGCCGCCTACTTCATGATGATCTGTAGATTATTTTGGAGACATTTGCATGACTTTGCCAGTTAAGACAGTTTCAACACCTACCCGCCGCCAGATTCTGCAAACCGCTGCAGCTTTAGCGCTACCCAGTTCAGCGGCTATCATCTCCAGCAGTTGGGCGCAAGACAAGTTCCCTAGCAAACCTATCACCCTCATCGCCCCTTGGCCCGCTGGTGGCAGCAGTGACGCGGTGATGCGCGCTTTTGCTGAAAGCGCAGGCCGCGCGCTTGGTGGCACAGTGATTATTGAAAACAAACCCGGCGTGGGCGGCACAATGGGCGCAACCGCCATGATGCAAGCCAAGCCAGACGGCTACACCCTAACGCAGCTGCCACTGGGTGTTTACCGCCTGCCACACATGCAAAAAATGGCGTTTGACCCCATCAAAGACATCACCCATATTGTGGGTCTGACAGGCTACACCTTTGGCCTAGTTGCCACCATGGATGCCCCCTTCAAAACCTTGAAAGAAATGGTGGCCTATGCCAAGGCTAACCCAGGCAAAGCTAACTATGGGCACACTGGCACAGGTACGACGCCGCACTTGGCGATTGAAGAGTTTGCAGGTAAAGCAGGCATTGATTTAGTGGATGTCCCTTTCAAAGGATCAGCTGAGATCTTGACAGCGATTTTGGGCGGTCATGTCCAGATGATGAGCGGAACGGCTGAGTTTGCACCACACGTCAAATCAGGCAAGTTACGCCTTTTGGCCACGCTGGGGCGCGAGCGCAACAAAGGCTTCCCAGATGTACCAACGGTCAAAGAAAGCGGTTGGGACACAATTATCGAGTCGCCATTTGGCATTGGTGGCCCGAAAAATATGGACCCCGCCATCGTCCGCATCTTGCACGACGCCTTCAAGAAAACGCTGGACGACGCCAAAGTGCAAGACACCTTGGACAAGTTCTTCCAACCTACTATCTACATGAACACCGCCGACTACTCAGCCTACGCCGTGCGAACCTTTGCAGCAGAGAAAAAGACGATTGAACGCTTGGGGATGGCCAAGCCGGCTTAATTCAAGCTAATTCAAGCTAATTCAAGCTAATTCAAGTTAATTCAGGTAAAGCTGAGTCAACAGAGTTAGGCTTTCTTGCGCGCCGTCACCTCAATCTCAATCCGCATCCGCGCATCCGCCAAACCGGCGCTGATCATCATCGCTGCGGGGCGGATCTCGCCAAAATAGCGGCGCATCACCGGCCAGCATTGCTCAAACTCAGAAGCAATCGGCACCACGTAGTTGACGCGAACGACATCTTGCAAGCTGCTGCCGGCCTGCTTTAAGGCGGCTTCGATGTTTTTGAAGCATTGCTCCGCTTGCGCCACGATGTTGTCTGGAATCGTCATCGTGCTGTAGTCAAAACCAGCCGTGCCCGATACAAACACCCACTCGCCGTCCACTACCGCACGGGAGTAGCCCATTTGCGCCTCAAAGGTGGAGCCGGAGCTGATCAATTGTCTGGACATGCGAAATCTCCCGTAAAGGAAACGAGCTTACAGGATGGAAGGGTGTGCCTACTTACAAAACGCAATCGTCACCAGCACCGAGGCATCAGCCACCGCCATCAAGCTGTGTGGCACGCCGCCAGACACATACATCAGCTGGCCAGCAGTCAAGGGCTTGGCGTGCCCGTTCACCACCACCTCAATCGTGCCTTCCATGCATTGCATCGTGATGTCGCCCGGCACACTGTGCATCGGCATGCCTTTACCGCGCGGCAACACCAAGCGCATCACTTCCAAGTTTTTAGACTTGAACAGCGCTATCGTTTGTGAACTGATGAGATTTGAGCCCAGCGGCCGAATGTCCAAGGCATCGCCCGAGTTGGCATGTGAAATAGCCATGATGTTGACTCCTGTTGTTAACGGCCAAACAAGCCGCTTCCTACACAGTCACCTTAGCAGAAGCCGCCGCTAAATTCCAGCGCTTTTGACCAAGCTTTTGACGAAGCTTTTGACCCGTTTATAGCCAGCTTTAAGCGCCGAGCTTGCACCACATATGCACTTTGTTGACAAAATGGTCACCCACTGCAACCGCCATCGGCTCAGTACCAAACACCTCAAAGCCGCAACTGGCGTACAGCGTCTGCGCTGGCGCATTGCCCTGTGTCACCGTCAGTTGCACCAGCTTCACACCTGCGCGGCTACGTGCGTAAGACAAAACCGCCTCAACCAACTGACGACCCAAGCCATGGCCTTGAAATTGAGTAGGCACATACATGCCAAACAGCGTTGCTTTGTGGCGCGCTTTTTCACGGGTATCAAACGACAAACCCGCCGCACCGCGCAATTCATAGCCTTCAAAAGCGCCAAAAACAAGGTCATTCGCAGCGTCGGACTCACTCAACCGCGCCTGCCACCAAGCCAGCGGCAAGACGCTACGCTCAGTTACGCTAGAAGTAAACGCCTCGGGGTGCAGTGCATAAGCTTGCAACATCAACGCACGGTAGGCACTGGCCTGTGTGGGCGTTAGGCGGTGGATGGGCATGTTAAATGGGATTTAATCCTGCAATTCCACCGCAAACAATCAAGCCGCCTCGCTCAATCGACCTTCAATGTACTTGTGCAAAATGCTGGAAACCAGCGTTTGGTAGGGAATGCCTTCACTCAAAGCGCGCCGCTGCAAACCGCGTAAATCTTTGGATGAGAGGCGGATATTGATCCGCGCGTCTTTGCGAAACGTAGCGGCCACATACTCTGTATGCCGAGCCAAGAGGCTTTGAGCATCGGCAACTGGCGTCGTCTTGCCGGCCTCGTAGGCCTCAAGAATGTCAGCCTCTTCGGCGTCTAATTTAAGTGATGTAGGTAACTTAGTCATTCAAACCACCTTTCAAACCAACTTTGTAATGCTTGGTCGCTTTGCGACTGGGGATGATTGTTTTTAGAAAAACTTCTTCTTCGTTTTCAACAAAAGGGACCAGATACACATAGTCTTCAATGGCGACCACATAAATCATTTGTCCTGAGTAACGCACTTGGTTAGGGTGGTGAATAACCTCTAGCACCCGTCCTGCTTCAAGGTAAAAAACCACATCTTCAAAGCAAACGCCACGCTCCGCTTTGAGCAACTCGTTCTTTTCAGCGCTCCAAGCAAATATTTTCATGCCTGATTTTAGCACAATGTGTGCATTTTGTACTCAAATTTAAAATCCCGCTCACAACCCCGCCAACACCGCCCCAAACCCCTGCAAATACGCCGCAAACTTATGAATATCGGCATGCCCTGCACCTTGGACGATCAGGAGTTGGGCATTCGGATCCAGCACCTTCAGGGCTTTGCTGTGGCTGGGGGGGATGAAGGTGTCTTGGTCGCCGTGGATCAGCATCACAGGGCTGCTCCACTTGGTAAACAGCACATCGGTGCGCAGCGGGTAGCGCAACAGTTTGACGGGTACGAACGGGTAAATTTGCCCGACCAAGGTACTCATGCTGCTGTAGGGCGAGACCAAAACCGTTTCGTCGACCGGCTGCCCCGCCTTCAGCAGCGTCTGCGTCAGTTCTGCAGCCAGCCCTGAGCCGAGCGAGCGGCCATAGACCACCAGCTTTTTGCCGGCATATTGCGGCGCGACTTGCTGCCACGCAGCCAAAGCGTCGGCATGCAACTGCGCCTCGTTCTCAATCTTCCCCGTGCTTTTGCCAAAACCTCGGTAGTCAATCATTACCAAGTCGAAATTAGATTCGCGGTAAATCGCGGTGTTGACAAACCACTCGTCCAAATTGCCACGGTTGCCGTGCAAAAAGAAGACCACGCCCTTCGGGTTGGGCAACTTGAGCTGCAGCCCCGAGAGCTTGGCACCCGGTACATCGACGGTAAATTCACTGACACCCGCACCCTGCGTGGTCAAACCCGCCAAAGGCTGGCTCGCCTCAATCACCACCGGTTTGAACAACAAATACTCTTGAAACCAATAAAGCCCGCTTAAAGCAAGAATGTAAACCACCAAACCCACCACCATCAGCCAGGTGATGACTTGGTTAATTCGCCCCTTCGAGCGTAACTGTGAGTGTGGCTGAAGATGCGGTGCAGGTATGTGGGGCATGACGCGATTCTAGAATGAACGCGCGCGGCCAAGCAAACAGCTTCTTGCAGCTATCGCAATTAAGTACTAAAATAAGTACTTTAATCAGTACTAAATAAAATTATGGAAGCACTTTTAGCCAACTGCTCAGTCAGCGTGACCGAGCTGAAACAAAGCCCCAGCGCCATCATTGAGCAAGCGAACGGGCAAACCATCGCTATTTTGAATCACAACCGCCCCGCAGCCTACTTGGTGCCTGCCGCCACGTACGCAGCGATGGTGGAACGTTTAGACGATTTGGATTTAGCGCAATTGGTGCGCAGTCGCGCCAGCGAGCCAAGCGTGGTGGTGGACTGGAATGACCTCTAAATCTCTAGCTGACCCTACTTTCAAACTGGCCTTCAAACCCTCCGCACTGAAAGAATGGCAGGCGCTGGATGGCTCGATCAAAACGCAGTTCAAAACCGTACTCCTGCGCCGCTTAGAGCAACCACGCCTCCCTGCAGCCGCGCTGCATGGCATGCCAGACTGCTACAAAATCAAGCTTCGCACCAGTGGTTTTAGATTGGTTTATCAAGTGGAAGACGCCATCATCACCGTGACGGTGGTCGCCGTGGGCAAGCGCGATGGCAATGTGGTGTATCGCAAAGCGAGTGAGCGCTTATGATGCACAAGCTAACATTAACCCATTCATGAACATCTCTGACTTCCTCGCCAAATGGGGCCCAGCTGGCACGGCCGCTGCGCTCAATGAAAAGCAAGGCGCACAGCCGCACTTTATGGACTTGTGCGAGCTGCTGGGCGTGCCCCAACCCGGCACCAGCTTGGATGGCGACTACATTTTTGAGCAAAACACGCTCTTGCTGGATGAAAAGCGCGGCTTTGCCGACGTGTTTAAGCGCAACTGCTTTGCGTGGGAGAACAAAACCCCGGGCAGCAGCTTGGACAAAGCCCTCAAGCAGCTGCTCGGCTACAGCTTGGCGCTGTCCAACCCGCCGCTGTTGGTGGTGTGCGACCGCCTCACCACCCGCATCCACACCCAGTTCACCGGCCACCCGAGTGAAGTCCACACCGTCCAGATTCACGAGCTGGCGCAGCCCGACAAAATTGCGCTCCTACGCCGCGTTTGGCTGGACCCTGAATCGTTCCGCCCCAAAAAGACCACCCGCGACATCACTGAAGCGGCCGCCAAAAGCTTTGCCACACTGGCCGAGCGCCTGCGCAACCGGGGGCTGACGCTGGACAAAAAAGGCAACGTCCTGAGCGGCACAGCGGTCAACGACCCTGAAGTGGTCGCGCACTTCCTCACGCAATGCCTGTTTTGCTTCTTTGCCGACGATGTGGAACTGCTGCCCCAGCGCCTCTTTGAAGGCTTGGTCAACAACCGCAAAATCAAACCCGAGCAGTTCACTGCGGGGTTGACCAACCTCTTCACCGCCATGCAAAGCGGCGGGCTGTATGGCAATGACGACATTCCGTGGTTCAACGGCGGTTTGTTCAAGAAAATCAAGGTCCCGCAGCTCGACATCATGGACGTGACCGAGCTGCGCAACGCCGCCGCGCTGAACTGGACGGCGATTGACGTTTCCATCTTCGGCACCCTGTTTGAGCGCGGCTTAGACCCCAAAAAGCGCAGCCAGCTCGGCGCCCATTACACCGACCCGGCGACCATTGCGCGGATTATCGACCCCGTCATCCGCCGCCCATTGCTACAAAAATGGGAGCTAGTTAAGCAAGAAATACGCCGGCTACAGGCCGAAAATGCCTTAAATGCAGCCTCAAAGACTGAAAAAGCAGCTAAAACCGCTAAAAACGACAAATTAGCCAAACAGGCCTTCCTGCTGTGGCTGCAAGACCTGGCCAGCTACCGCATTCTCGACCCCGCTTGCGGCAGTGGCAACTTTTTGTTTTTGGGGCTGAAAGTGCTCAAAGACATTGAGCACCAAAGCCACCTAGAAGCCGTGCAACTCGGGTTGGGCCGCGAGCTAGACCTCGTCACCGGCCCGCACAACATGCTCGGGCTGGAGCTGAACGAATACGCCGCCGAGCTGGCGCGGGTGACGGTGTGGATTGGCGAGCTGCAGTGGCGGCTCACCCACGGCTACGAGTTCAAAACCAACCCCGTGCTGGAGCCGCTGGACTGCATAGAGTGCCGCGATGCGCTCTTGGCGTGGATTCCCTCCAACTCCGTTCATCCTGAGCCTGTCGAAGGACGTATCGCCGTAGAGGCCGAATGGCCGAAAACAAGCGTGGTGGTAGGCAACCCGCCGTTTTTGGGCGACCGAAAAATGATTCGCGAATTGGGCGAAGACTACACTTTTAAGCTGCGCCGTGTCTACGATGGCCGCGTACCTGGCGGGGCAGATTTGGTCTGTTATTGGTTTGAAAAAGCCCGAATTGCACTTGAAAAGCGCGGCTTAGGCGCTGCGGGCTTTGTGGCAACC
>JAYVSU010000175.1:0-40738 GCA_043775055.1 Polaromonas sp. | reverse complement strand
ACCACCTCGCGCAAGCTGACGCAGCCAAATGCTAAATACGGCGACAAACGGGAACACGCGGTCGCCGCAGACAAGGGCGACGAGATGCCGCCCCGGTATTGGGCGCTTCGGTCGTTCAAGAAATCTTGCAAAACCTCCACACCCAATCGGCGACCGCCCCGTTGCCGCAACTTGGGAATCTCTGGCGCCAAACCAAACTTTGCAGGACTTGGCAGCAAGCTGGTTGGCCACGGTAGCGGCTCAAATTGCAGACTTGCCAGCTCTGGAATGGGCAACAAAGGCGAGCGAACATGCTTGTCCCAATGGCTTTTCCAGTCGTCGCGGTTTTTAAGCCTGCGCACGACGCCGAATTGTCTGAATTCATTAAACTCAACGCGATTTGACTCGCACCACTGCCCCACAGCCAAGTCGCGTTTGTAGGTGACATCGTTACCCGTTTCTTCGTGGGCATACATGGCTTCAAACGGATTTGCTACAAATAATCTAGCTAATACATCAACAAATTCGCCGGCTAGAACGTGTAATTTCCCTCCTAGACGGCGCAGTTCAGCATCTAAATCACGCAGGCTCTCCAGCAGAAATTGATAGTGTTGATGTGCTGCATCCGGTTGCGCCCAGACGCTGGGTTCGATGACATAAAGACATAACACAGGGCCGCGTTGAGCTGCAGCGTGCAAAGCGGCATGGTCTACAACGCGCAAATCGCGCTTGAACCAAACAACGCTATAGCTCATCGAGACTGTTCATTCACAGCTATTCATTCACGGCTATTCATTGGCTTGCACTTGGTGCAAACCGCTTAGCCAGCCGCAGTGCAAAAGGACCAATGACTTTTGAAATGCTGTGCCGGTATTTGGCAAAAACATAGTAAGAGGCTTTCAAAATAGGCGCTAGCCACGGCCTAGAAAATAGCCAAGCCAAAGTGGGTAAGTCTACGCGTTTGTAAGCTTCGGCAAACACGGGAACACCCTCAAGCTGGGTGCCATCAGCCAAGCGGCCTTGCATAGTGGCAAGGGCTAGCTGGCAAGACAGTTGATGCGTCACCTCGTCATACTGCGGCGCAGCCACATCAACGAATGCTAAAAAGCCAAGCTTATTTCGACTTTTTAAAAAGTGAACTTCAGCCAAGCAAAGCGGGCACTGGCCGTCGTAGTAGATTGTCAACATTTGCATCACGCTGATTATGGTTTTTTCGGGCTGACTTGGCATGCGATCAGGCTTATATCCAGCTAAAGCACTCAAGTGAAGCCCATCAAAGGATCAAAAAAAATCCGCCAACAGCATGCCGTTGGCGGATTTTTGATGCTTATATGGTGGAGCTGGGGGGATTTGAACCCCCGTCCACAAGCCTTCTTCGCGTAGTTCTACATGCTTAGTCGTCTGATTTGTGTCTCACTCACCTCGTCGCCCAGCAACACGCTACGAGGTTCGCCAGCATCCTATTATCTTGTTCAAACCTAAGGTGCCCAGGCTCAAACCAGCCGATGTGTATGACTCCACAGCCTGGACGGTTTATTGCTAAACCACCCTTGCCCAGCCCATCGGCCTGCTGTTGTAGAGCTCAATGGCAATTAAGCAGCGAGTGCGAAACGTTCGTCGTTTGCAGTTAGTTTGTTGAATCGATTTTTACGAGCGTGAATCAAGCTCGGCATGCCCCACTGCGCGTCCGTACCCATGTCGAAACCAGTGCAGCCCCTGAAGGCCTATTTTACGACGACTTCACAGATTTCAATACCGCAACCCCTTAAATGAGTGCAAACATCGTCTGAAAGTATGAATTTCAACCTAGGGTGCTATATCAATACCGTGAAATGCCGCGAAAGCAGCGCGTTCACGGGCAACATCTTGAACGGTAATGCAAGATTTGGCGCTGCCTTGATTTTTATACGCATTACTTTGCCATGGGTCGCTCACCACATAACCCGCTTCTGCTTGGCAAGTAGCTCCCACGCAGCGCTTCCACGTCGCCGCGTAAACAACACGGCCGTCTCGGGTAATACCCGGAAATGCACTGGCAAGCACGGTTTTGTAAGTTACGTTTTGACCGTTTGACACATGTTGCGCGCCTTCCCAGGGTGCCAGATTGTGAGGTGTCGACGTTGACCGTTGATACCACCAGATTTGCCCTCTGTACTCATAGGCCACATCAGCTTGTACATTGGGTTTATTGTTAGAAAAACCAAAAATGACTTTGCCCGATTGCGACTTGAATTGACCCTGCGGCTCGCACTGTTTGCCGTCTGCGCCAAAGGCGAATAGTCGCATGGTTGGCTCGCCCGCTACTGGCATTTGGGGCAAGGTGGCAAATTCAGTGCCATCGACTGAGATCATGGGCAAAGCGTACATGGGGCCGTCTGTGGCAACGCGGCCCAAGCACAGATTCACGCGGCCACTGTCTGCCGTGATATTTTGCTGGCGAGGATCAACCGTCAAGGTCCGCGCGGTCAACATGCCCTCACCCTGCGTTTCAGTGCTGCCATTGGCGTTGGGCCAACTGAGCGAGCGGATGCGGATGGGTTGTGATGTGCGCAATGGATACGTGCTTTCAACCTCTGAGGCCGCAGCGTAAAATCCGGTCATGCCGCCCTTAAACAAGGGTTTGGCGGCATTTTGATTGCGAAGTATGCTACTAAATTCATAGTGTTCTCCGTTTGTATCCACCAAATATCGCCAGCTCCCCTGGACTGGAAAGGCTTCGTTGGCAAAAGGCGTTTCTATCATGCGTTGCTGATCGGCAGCGTCCTTTTTAGACACTGGGCCAGGCAATTCAACCAAAGTAACAGCTGTCAAACGCTTACCTGAGTAGGAGCGCAGCACAAACCGGCCATCCGGGCTGACGCGTTCATACGCACCTAGGGCGACTTCGCTGTTGTCGTCCAAACCTGCTAATTTGGGGTCTAGTGCAATGAATTGATTTTGTGGGATGCATTGGCTAGGCTTCAAGCGCGCTTCTATGCCCTGCCGCCAAAAGTTTGCAGGCATCGCACCAACCAGCTTTTGAGGATGAATGTCTCCGTTTTGAACCACAAAAGCGGTTGGAAAGTGCAGATAGGCATCTTTTTCGATCAATTGCGATGCGCACAATGGCTCGCTCTGGCTCAAAATATCGGCATTTTCAACCTGCTTCAAGGCGCTTTGCCATTCTGCAACGGGCAGCCGACCATCCACCACAGGTACAAACTGCAATCCAAGCGCCTTAGCCTGCGCTGCAGCCAGATGTGCTTGCGTGACCGACAACACCATGCGGGGCGACCACACATACACCAAGCTTGAGGTGTTCAAAGTCTGTTTCAACAGACTCTTATCATCAAAACAGGCTATAGCCGTCGTAAATGTTGAATTTATTGCTATTAAAAATATAGCAAATTTAAATACTTTGGTCATCCAATTAAACCCACTCTTGGACGCTTGAAGATGCATGTTCGATGACTTATAAGCGCCCATCTAACCAATCGAGTAAGCAATCTGGTTCTTTAAGCGGTGCATCCGCTCCCCAAGTGGCCACGTCATGGCTACCCATATAACCCCAAGTCGCGGCCAAACTGCACATGCCTGCGGCTTTGCCAGCTTCAATATCACGCTGGTCGTCGCCGACATAAACGCATTGAAAAGGTTCTAATTTCAAACGGCGGGTCGCCTCAAAAATTGGCTCTGGGTGAGGCTTTGAATAAGGTGTTGTGTCGCCACTGATGACCACCACAGCGTCGTTTAGTACCTTCATACTGCGCACCAAGGCATCGGTAAATCGTTTGGATTTATTGGTCACAATGCCCCAACGCACACCACGCAACTGCAAACTGGCTAGCAATTCAGCAATGCCCTCAAAAGCATGGGTTCGCTGAAGCAAGCAATCATCGTAGTTTAAAAAGAACTCTTCGCGGAAAACATTGAACTCTGGATGCTCTGGTGTCATTCCAAAAGCAACGCCCAACATACCTCGCGCACCGGCGCCAGCCATGGGGCGGTACTGCGCATACGGCAAAGAAGACATACTGCGTCCAACACGCATTTTGTCGGCTGCTGCTGCCAAATCTGGGGCACTGTCAATCAATGTTCCGTCTAAATCAAACAGCACGGCCTTCACCAACACATGCTTGGGTGCTCTGGTGAAATCTGATGTTCTGATGACAATCTTGTCTTTGTTAATCAATGGGTTGCCTCGTCACTGTATTTTTATAGCTGTTTTGCGCTTATGCCATCGACTTTTGCGTGGCCATCATGTAATTGACACTGGTATCTGAGCTCAGTTTGTAACGTTTTGACAGTGGGTTGTATTCCAAGCCCCGCATGGCTTGAACATCCAGTGCAACGGGTCGAGCAAAGCTGGCCAACTCGCTGGGTGTGATGAATTTTGCATACTCATGGGTGCCGCGCGGCAGCATGCCCATGACATACTCAGCGCCGACAACAGCCATCATGAAAGCTTTGGTATTGCGGTGAATGGTCGAGAAGAAAACCCAGCCACCGGGTTTCACCAAACTGGCACAGGCCGCCACGATAGAGGCCGGATCGGGTACGTGCTCCAACATTTCCATGCAAGTTACCACATCAAAGCTAGCAGGCTGCTCAAGCGCCAGATCTTCTGCACTGATTTCACGGTAGGCAACACGTGGTGTTTGTGCCTCTAAAGCATGCAACTGGGCTACTTTGAGGGATTTACCGGCTAAATCGATACCGAGTACATCAGCACCTTTGCGCGCCATGGCATCCGCCAAAATACCGCCACCACAACCGATGTCCAACACACGCTTGCCATGAAGTGAAGCTAGGCCGTTGATCCAGTCCAAGCGTAAAGGGTTGATTTGGTGCAAGGGTGCAAACTCACTGTCCATGTCCCACCAATGGTGCGCCAAGTCTGAAAACTTGGCCAGCTCGGTAGGATCAACATTAACGGGAGAGGCTAGATTTTCTGCTAACACAAGAATGACCTTTTGCTCTTTATATATGGCTGACGGCATGAAAGAGATGCCCAGTCAGACGAACGATGAATGTCGCGCGATTATCACAATGGTGCACATGAAACTATGTGCAAATAACATTCTAATTTACTAAATCTTCTTAGCTTAGAAAAAAGTATACAAAACGAATTTACGTATACAAAGTCACGTTTTATGACTGAAAATCTGCAAAAATCTAGCGCACAACAAAAAAGCCTCAGGGTTTACCCCAGAGGCTTTTTGAATCTACAGAACTCAATTCACTCCTAAGAGCGAATTAAGCGATCTGGTTGTTATTTCTTTTGTGTACCAACAACTTCAATTTCAACGCGGCGGTTTTTCGCTTTGCCTTCTTTAGTTTTGTTGTCAGCAACTGGTTGCTTCTCGCCCTTACCTTCAGTGTAAACGCGGTTTTTCTCAATGCCTTTAGACACCAAGTAAGCTTTCACAGCTTCTGCACGGCGAACTGACAACTTTTGGTTGTAAGCATCGCTGCCGTCAGAGTCAGTGTGGCCAACAGCAACAATCACTTCGAGATTGATCGCACCAACTTTGCCCACCAAATCGTCAAGCTTGGCTTTGCCAGCTGGCTTGAGCACTGATTTGTCATGATCAAAGAATGCGTCAGCAGCATAAGTGATCTTAGTTGCAGCAGCTGCAGGAGCTGGTGCAGGCGCTGGAGCTGGTGCTGGAGCAGCTACAACTGGTGCAACAACTGCAACCGGTGCTGGAGCAGCTACAACAGGAGCAATCGCGCCATCACAACCTGGAGCTGCGGTAGCAGGTGTCCAGAAGCTGTCACGCCAGCACAGAGTGCCGTCACCGTTTTTCCATTGCAAATTGCCAACACCGCGCCAGTTGTCACTGTTCACTGCTGTACCGGTTGCAAAAGCGGTACCGGATAAGGCTGCTGCCGCAATAAGAACTGCCAATAGATTTTGCTTCTTCATTTTTTACTTCCTTAGAAATTAATGCAGCGAGCTGCGGACTTACGAAATTTATAGATTTGCAAAAGAAATTACATTCTAGCCGTATCACATCTTAATTAAAAAAGTTGTGATGACGTCTAGACTTTATCAGTTGCGGTCTTGTTTAGCACGGCGCTTAGGCGCAGGTGCTGGTGTCGGAGCAGGTGCTGGCGCTGGAGCAGCAACTGGTGCTGGCGCTGGAGCAGCAACTGGTGCTGGTGCGGGAGCAGCAACTGCTACAACAGGTGCTGGAGCTGGAGCAGCTACAACTGGAGCAATCGCACCATCACAACCTGGAGCAGCTGTTGCTGGTGTCCAGAAATTATCACGCCAGCACAATGTGCCGTCACCGTTTTTCCACTGCAAGTTGCCAACACCACGCCAGTTGTCGCTGTTTACGGCTGTACCAGTTGCGAAAGCAGAACCTGCAATAGCCATTGTTGCCAACAACATTGCCGCTTTATTTAATGTCTTCATTTAAATCCTAAGAAATCAGTCTGCAGCAAAGCTGCGTAAGTTGTACGTTTTGTGTGCCATCACACAACCCGATACTAACAATTGTGCCACAGCCATAAAGCTCAACTTGCCCTAAATTGGACAGAAAGTTCCCGAAAGCACTAAAAAAACATTTCCGTTGCTCGCACGCAACACCTAAGCCAGCTTAAAATCCATAACTAATTAAGTAGTTTTTATCTATTCACTATTGATGGTTAAGACTGCGCGTTTCATTTTCTTTTGCTCAATTCAGGCCACTGGCCTATTAATTTCCCATGACTCAGTTCGCTAAAGAAACCTTGCCCATCAGCCTAGAAGAGGAAATGCGCCGCAGCTACCTCGATTACGCCATGAGCGTGATTGTGGGACGCGCCCTGCCCGATGCGCGGGACGGCTTGAAACCTGTGCACAGACGCGTGCTGTTCGCCATGCATGAGTTGAACAACGACTACAACAAAGCTTACAAAAAGTCGGCTCGTATCGTGGGCGACGTGATTGGTAAGTACCATCCGCACGGTGATAGCGCGGTGTATGAAACGATTGTTCGTATGGCGCAGGACTTCTCTATGCGGCACATGCTGGTCGACGGCCAAGGTAACTTTGGTTCTGTGGACGGTGACAACGCGGCTGCCATGCGTTATACCGAAATCCGCATGGCCAAAATCGCACATGAATTGTTGGCCGATTTGGACAAAGAAACCGTCGATTTTGGCCCTAACTACGACGGCAGTGAGAACGAACCGCTGGTCATGCCAGCCCGGTTCCCCAATTTGCTGGTCAACGGCTCCTCCGGCATTGCCGTGGGTATGGCGACGAATATTCCACCGCACAACTTGAACGAGGCTATCGACGCTTGCCTGCATTTATTGCGCAACCCAGAAGCCAGCATTGACGAGTTGATGGAAATCATCCCCGCGCCCGACTTCCCGACCGCCGGTATCATTTACGGCATCAACGGCGTAAAGGACGGCTACCGCACCGGCCGTGGCCGCGTGGTGATGCGTGCCAAGTGCCATTTTGAAGACATAGACAAAGGCCAACGCCAATCCATCATCGTTGACGAACTGCCCTACCAAGTCAACAAAAAGACCCTGCAAGAGCGTATGGCTGAGTTGGTGCACGAGAAGAAAATCGAAGGCATTTCGCACATTCAAGACGAGTCAGACAAATCCGGCATGCGCTTGGTGATTGAGCTGAAACGTGGCGAAGTGCCTGAAGTGGTGCTCAACAACCTCTACAAGCAAACCCAGCTACAAGACACCTTTGGCATCAACATGGTGGCACTGGTCAATGGGCAACCTAAGCTGTGCAACTTGAAAGACTTGATTGAAGTCTTCTTGGACCACCGCCGTGAAGTGGTGACGCGCCGCACCGTGTATACCTTGCGCAAAGCGCGTGAGCGTGGCCATGTGTTGGAGGGTTTAGCAGTTGCACTGGCGAATATTGACGAATTTATTGCCTTGATTCGCAATGCACCCACACCGCCAGTCGCCAAAACTGCTTTGATGAGCAAGTCTTGGGACAGCAAATTGGTCCGCGAAATGCTCACCCGCACCCGTGCTGACGGTGGCATCATCAACGCTGACGACTACCGCCCTGACGGTTTAGAGCGTGAATTTGGCCTAGAAACAGGCGGTCTGTACAAATTGTCTGAAGTACAAGCGCAAGAGATTTTACAAATGCGTTTGCAACGCTTGACCGGTTTGGAGCAAGACAAAATTGTTGCCGAGTACAAAGAAGTCATGGCTGAAATTGACGACTTGCTGCACATTTTGGCAACGCCAGGTCGTGTTTCGACCATCATTTCCGAAGAACTCACCGCCATCAAACTTGAATTTGGCCAAACCAAACTCGGCGTGCGCCGCAGCTTGGTGGAGCACAGCTCGTTTGACCTCTCGACCGAAGACCTGATCACACCCACCGACATGGTGGTGACCATGAGCCACAGCGGTTACATCAAAAGTCAGCCCTTGTCTGAATACCGTGCCCAAAAGCGCGGCGGTAGAGGCAAACAGGCAACCGCCACAAAAGAAGACGATTGGGTCGACCAGCTCTTTGTTGCCAACACGCACGACTATATTTTGTGCTTCAGCAACCGTGGCCGCTTGTATTGGCTAAAAGTTTGGGAAGTACCCGCCGGCTCGCGCGGCTCACGTGGCCGCCCGATTGTCAACATGTTCCCGCTACAAGAGGGTGAAAAAATCACCGTTGTCTTGCCATTGACCGGTGAGAAACGCAGCTTCCCGGCAGACCAATATGTCTTCATGGGTACCAGCATGGGCACGGTCAAGAAGACCGCGCTTGACGAGTTCAACAACCCACGCAAAGGCGGCATCATTGCCGTTGGTTTGGATGACAACGACTACCTGATTGGCGCAGCGCTGACCGATGGCAAACACGACGTGATGCTGTTCAGCGACGGCGGCAAAGCTGTGCGCTTTGACGAAAACGATGTGCGCCCCATGGGCCGCAATGCACGCGGCGTGCGAGGCATGAACTTAGAAGACGGCCAAAGCGTCATCGCCATGTTGGTGGCCGAGGATGAACAGCAGAGCGTCTTGACCGCCACTCAAAACGGCTACGGCAAACGCACCAGCATCACAGAATACACCCGCCACGGCCGTGGCACCAAAGGCATGATTGCCATCCAACAATCTGAGCGCAATGGCAAAGTGGTTGCCGCGACGCTGGTGCACGTGGACGACGAAATCATGCTGATCACCGACAAAGGCGTCTTGGTGCGCACCCGCGTGTCTGAGATCCGCGAACTTGGCCGCGCGACGCAAGGCGTGACCTTGATTGGTTTGGACGCTGGCTCACAACTCAGCGGTTTGCAACGTATCGTAGAAAACGATGCCAATCCAATTGACGCAGATGCTGATGCAGGTTCAGAGGAAACTGATGGCGCAATTGATGCTGGTGATGCCGGCGACGACAACTTGGCAGAGGGCGAATCTGGCGATTAAGGCGCTTAATTGCAAGTAACTGATCAAATAATTTACTATAATTAATATAGCAAACTATTGAATAAATACACCGGCTATAGCCAAATTAACTCTTAAAATAGCCAGTTTACGTCAATTTCAACAAATTTATGGCCAAAACCTTATCTGAGCTGCGCGAGCTGATTGATGCGACTGACAAAGAGCTTTTAGTGCTGCTGAACCGCCGCGCCGGCTACGCCAACGAAGTGGGTGAGATCAAACGCATTGATGGCTCGCCTATCTTCCGCCCAGAGCGTGAGGCACAGGTTATTGGCGGTTTGCAGGCGAGCAACCTAGGTCCGTTGAAAAACGCCAGCGTTGCCTACATTTGGCGCGAAGTGATGTCCGCCTGCCGAGCCTTAGAAGCACCACAACGCGTCGCCTACCTGGGCCCTGCAGGTACTTTCAGCGAAATGGCGGCTTTGCAGTTTTTTGGCACCAGCATCGAGCACGTGCCGTGCAGCAGTTTTGATGAAATCTTCCACGCAGCCACGGCTGGTAGCGCAGATTTTGGCGTCGTACCGGTAGAGAACAGCACCGAAGGCGTGGTCACCCGCACCTTGGATTTGTTCCTCAACACACCCCTGCATGTAGTGGGTGAAATCAGCTTCTTGGTCCGCCACCATTTGCTGCGTTTGAGCGATTCTTTGGACTCGATTGAAGTCGTCCTCGCGCATCCACAGGCTTTGGCACAGTGCCAAGGCTGGCTGAGCAAACATTTACCGCATGCTGAGCGACGCGCCGTATCGAGCAACGCCGAAGGTGCCCGCCTTGCCACCACCAACCCCGCTTGGGCAGGTATTGCCAGCGAGCGCGCCGCCACCGAGTTTGGCTTGCACGTTGCCGCCCACGCCATTCAAGACGACGCTTTCAACCGCACCCGCTTTGCCGTGGTCTGCTTGCCGCAAACCTTGCCCATGCCGCAAGCATCTGGCAAAGACTGCGTGAGTTTGATTGTCTCTGTGCCCAACAAACCGGGCGCAGTGCATGATTTGCTGATTCCGCTCAAAAACCACGGTGTCTCGATGACGCGGTTCGAGTCACGCCCTGCCCGCTCGGGCCAGTGGGAGTACTTCTTTTACATCGACTTGGTCGGCCACCCGTCGCAACCACACGTGGCCGCAGCACTCAAAGAGTTGCAAGGCCTGTGCGCTTTTTACAAGTTACTGGGTAGCTATGCTGTCAATGATTAAGCTTAGCGTCAGCCAACCTTTTTTACATCTCAATTCAAACATCTGAATCGTGAAGCTCTTTACGCCCTCTAAAAAACCTATGTTCGAGCAGCTCGGCATCATTGGCTGCGGGCTCATGGGCAGCTCGTTCGCTTTGGCGATGAAGCGCGCAGGTTTGGTCAAACGCATCGTCGGTTACAGCAAATCACCCACCACCACCGCCCGCGCCTTGCAAATGGGCGTGATTGACGTGGAAGCCGCATCGGCGCTGCAAGCCGTGTCGGGTTCAGACGTGGTCTTGGTTGCCGTACCGGTTGCCGCCACTGAAGCCACCCTCAAAGCCATCAAACACCTGATCACCCCCAGCATGCTGGTGATGGATGTAGGCTCGACCAAAACTGATGTGGTCGAATCTGCACAGCGCGTACTCGGCTCTGCGCTGGGAACGTTTGTACCGGCACACCCGATTGCAGGCAAAGAGCTGTCTGGCGTGGAGCACGCTGACGTGAATTTGTACGCGGGCCGGCAAGTGATTTTGACGCCGATTGGCAAAACCTTTACCGCACAGCTGCTCAAAGCTGAAGATTTATGGACCGCCTTGGGTTGCAGCGTGCAAAGCATGTCGCCCGAAGCGCACGACGCCGCTTTTGCCGCCGTCAGCCACTTGCCGCACTTGCTGGCTTTTACGATGATGAACAGCATCGCCGCACAAAAAAAGGGCGGTGACTACTTGGCTTTAGCAGGAACGGGCTTTCGGGATTTCACCCGCATTGCAGCCAGCGACCCCAAAATGTGGCACGACATTTTGCTGGCTAACCGTGTTCAAGTGTTGGCGCAAATAGCCGCCTTCAAAGAAACTCTGCAAAACTTTGAAACCATGCTTGCCAACAATGACAGCAAAACCCTAGAAGCAGCCGTCACGGCAGCCAGCGAAGTGCGCAGCCAGTGGCAAATTTCTGGCACGGCACCAAAAAAATAATGTTCAGTACCGCCTTTTTAGATCTCCCTCCCCTCGCCCACGCCAGCGGCACAGTTGTTTTACCTGGCTCCAAGAGCATTTCAAACCGCGTGTTGTTGCTAGCCGCTTTGAGCAATGGCATCACGACGGTGCATGATTTGCTGGATTCGGACGACACCCAAGTCATGTTGAATGCCTTGCAGCAGCTGGGTTGCCAGCTCAAGCAGACCTCAAAAACGGTTGAAATTGTCGGCCTGGGAGATAGAAAGCTACCGGCTACCGATATTTTCAAGCTTTTCATGGGCAATGCCGGCACCGCCATGCGACCCTTGACTGCTGCGTTGGCTTTGCTGCCCAGCGACAAGCCCGCCACCTTTGAACTCAGCGGCGTGCCGCGTATGCATGAGCGCCCTATTGGCGATTTGATAGCCGCGTTGCGCCAGTTGGGCTGCAACATCAGCTATTTGGGGCAAGACGGCTACCCGCCGCTGCGTATCCAAACCGCCAGCCAATTGAAATTAGATGTCCCCATCAAGGTGCGTGGCGACGTTTCTAGTCAGTTTTTGACCGCGCTGTTATTGGCTTTGCCACTGGTAGCGACGCAAGACATCGTCATTGAAGTTCAAGGCGAGCTGATTTCTAAGCCTTATATTGAGATTACCCTCAACCTGCTGGCGCGCTTTGGCATCCAAGTGAAGCGCCAAGAATGGCAGAAATTCACCATTCCTGCGGGCAGCAAATACCAATCGCCGGGCCATATTCACGTCGAAGCGGACGCCTCTTCTGCTAGTTATTTTATAGCATTAGGCGCAATAAGCACGCTGGCTACAGCCAAAAATAGCTTTAAAAACGGCATCAAAAATGATAGCAGAGCCGTTTTACCGAATTCTGACTACACAAACGATATTCGACAAGATATCCAACACTGTATTCGCATCGAAGGCGTAGGCGCAGACTCCATCCAAGGCGACATCCGCTTCACCGAAGCCGCCGCCGCCATGGGTGCCCATATCCAAAGCGGGCCGAATTACTTGGAAGTCTCACGCGGCAGTTGGCCGCTCAAGGCTGTCGATTTAGACTGCAACCACATCCCAGACGCCGCCATGACCTTGGCAGTGATGGCGCTTTACGCAGACGGCACCACCACCCTGCGCAACATTGCCAGCTGGCGCGTCAAAGAGACTGACCGCATTGCTGCCATGGCGACCGAGCTGCGCAAATTGGGCGCCAGCGTGGTGGAAGGGGCAGACTTCATCAGCATCACGCCGCCCAAAACGTTGGCGGATTGGAAAACTGGGGCGATCCACACCTACGATGACCACCGCGTCGCCATGTGTTTTTCACTCGCCACTTTCAACCCAGCGGGTTTGCCGATTCGGATTTTGGACCCCAAATGCGTGGCCAAAACCTTCCCCGACTACTTTGAGGCCCTGTTTTCAGTGACGCAAACGCCTGCAAGCAGCATCCCCGTCATCACGGTAGACGGCCCCAGCGCCTCGGGCAAGGGAAGTTTGGCCTCCAATTTGGCGCAACAATTGGGCTACCACTACCTAGACTCTGGCGCTTTGTACCGCGTCACCGCTTTTGCAGCTTTGCAAGCGGGTTTGAGCTTGGAAGCCAAAGACGAAGCTGCCATCGCCGAATTAGCCGCAAAACTCGACCTGAGCTTCGTTGGCGAGGCCGTTTTACTCAATGGCGTCGATGTCAGCGAGGCGATTCGCTCCGAGCAAGGCGGTTTGAACGCCTCTCAAGTCTCCGTTTTACCTGCCGTTCGGCTAGCATTGGTGGAATTGCAACTGAGCTTTCAAAAACTGCCCGGCTTGGTAGCCGATGGCCGCGATATGGGCACGGTGATTTTCCCCTACGCACCGCTCAAGGTGTTTTTGACGGCAACTGCCGAAAAGCGTGCAGACAGACGGCATAAGCAGTTGATTTCAAAGGGAATTTCAGCTATACTCGATAATCTTAGTACAGACTTGAAAGCACGCGATGCCCGGGACTCCTCCCGCGCTACCGCACCACTCATGCCTGCACAGGACGCTTTGCTCTTAGACAACTCACATTTATCGATTGAAGAATCGGTCAATACCGTGTTGAACTGGTGGCAAGGCAAACAGAGTTTTTAAACTCCCCTCGCGCGTCATGCGCATGGTTTAAAAGCATTTTATAAACTTTAACCCGCCCTAACCGGCAGAAAATAACCGTCTTTAGCTATAGAAACAGTAGCAATCGTGCAACTGTAATGTTCGCTTTTGATGGCATAGGAAAAATTAATGTCAGAATCTTTTGCAGATCTATTTGAAGAATCACAAAAAAGCTCCGAAACACGCATTGGTGAAGTTGTCACCGCTGAAGTGATTCGCATTGAGCACAACTTCGTTGTTGTTAACGCAGGCCTCAAGTCAGAGGCTTATGTTCCTCTATCAGAATTTAAAAGCGACAAGGGTGAAGTCGAATGCCAAGTTGGCGAATTCGTCTCTGTAGCCATTGTTGCCATGGAAAACGGTTACGGCGACACCATCGTCAGCCGTGACACCGCTAAGCGTCTCGCTTCTTGGATGAGCCTAGAGAAATCTCTAGAATCCGGCGAATTCGTCACTGGTACAACCAGCGGTAAAGTCAAAGGCGGCCTGACCGTGTTGGTCAACGGCATCCGTGCTTTCTTGCCAGGTTCACTCATCGAATCTCGCCCTATCAAAGATTTGTCTCCGTACGAGAACAAAACTTTGCAATTCAAAGTTATCAAACTAGACCGTAAACGCAACAATGTGGTCTTGAGCCACCGTGCGGTACTCGAAGTGTCACAAGGTGCAGAACGCGCCAAAATGATGGAAACTTTGAAAGAAGGCGCAGTGGTTCACGGTGTCGTTAAAAACATCACTGAATACGGTGCATTCGTTGACTTGGGCGGCATTGACGGCCTCTTACACATCACCGACATGGCATGGCGCCGCGTCCGTCACCCATCAGAAGTGGTGACAGCTGGTCAAGAAATCACAGCCAAAATTCTCAAGTTTGACACTGAGAAAAACCGCGTTTCCTTGGGTCTCAAGCAAATGGGTGATGATCCTTGGATGGGTGTCAACCGTCGCTACCCACAAGACACGCGCTTGTTCGGCAAGATCACCAACATCGCTGATTACGGCGCATTTGTTGAGTTGGAGCCAGGTATCGAAGGTTTGGTGCACGTCTCTGAAATGGACTGGACTAACAAAAACATCGCTCCTTCTAAACTCGTGACCTTGGGTGACGAAGTTGAAGTCATGGTTTTGGAAATCGACGAAGACAAACGCCGTATCTCCTTGGGCATGAAGCAATGCAAAGCTAACCCATGGCAAGATTTTGCGCAAAACACAAAACGTGGCGACCGCGTCAAAGGCCCGATCAAATCAATCACAGACTTCGGTGTGTTCGTTGGTTTGGCTGCCGGCATCGACGGTTTGGTTCACCTCTCTGACCTGTCATGGAACGAGCCAGGCGAAGCTGCAGTGCGCAACTACAAAAAGGGTCAAGAAGTTGAAGCCTTGGTCTTGGCGATTGACGTGGACCGCGAGCGTATCTCTTTGGGTATCAAGCAACTCGACTCTGACCCGTTCACCACCTTTGCGTCCATCAACGACAAAGGCCAAGTGGTTACTGGTAAAGTCAAAACTGTTGATGCTAAAGGTGCTGAAATCGACCTCGGCGAAGACATCGTTGGTTACTTGCGCGCCTCTGAAATCAGCCGTGACCGCGTTGAAGATGCACGCAACGTGCTCAAAGAAGGTGACGAAGTTACAGCCGTTGTGGTCAACATCGACCGCAAAACACGTAACATCCAGTTGTCTATCAAGGCCAAAGATGCTGCTGACCAAGGCGAAGCCATGGCAGCCTTGAGCCAAGCATCATCGCGTGAAAACGCCGGTACGACCAGCCTCGGTGCTTTGCTCCGTGCTAAGTTGGACAACAGCAGCGACAAAGAGTAATTTCTAATCGCTAGCTTGTTAACTTGATAAGTTGACCTAAAAATGCCACGCGCGATGGGATCAATTCTCTCCTTGAGAGTTTTCCCATTGTTCGTGGCGTTTTTTATGGTGACTTTATTTGCTTTATCACACTCACCTATTTATTGATTCATGACACGTTCCGATTTGGTTGAAGAGTTAGCCGCTCAATTTGGACAACTCACGCATCGCGATGCCGAGTCTGCCGTCAAGGCCTTGGTTGATGCCATGAGCAGCGCATTGGTGCGCGGTCACCGTATTGAGATTCGTGGTTTTGGCAGCTTTTCAGTGAGCTACCGTGCACCCCGTATCGGGCGCAACCCGCGTTCTGGCGAAAGTGTAGCCATCCCTGAAAAGCGCGTCCCCCACTTCAAAACAGGCAAAGCCCTGCGTGAAGCCGTTGACGAGCGCACGAAAGCCATGGCAGCGCCTGCTGCACCGCAGCTTCCCAGTCCTCTACCTAGTTAATCTAGTTAATCTAGTTAATCGACCTAATTGAGCTAATCGCCGAGCCGAGAAGATTCACCTCAAACGCCGGCCATTTCCAGTCTACAGGCAGGTAGAATCCACTTTGAAAATCAAACTTCTCTGATTCAAATAGGAACAAATGAAAAAATTCTTGTGGTTGCTTAAGTGGATACTTAAAGCAGCCATTTTTTTTACGCTGTTTGCGTTCGCGCTGAACAACCAGCAAGAAACCACTGTCCATTTTTTCTTTGGCACGCAGTGGCGCACTTCCATGGTCATTATCGTGCTGGCGGTTTTTGCTTTGGGCGTCGCTGTTGGCGCGCTGGGCATGGTGCCCCGCTGGTTGAGGCACAGACGTGTCGCCATCAAAGCAAAAAAATCTATGCCAGTTGTATCAACGCCCAATGCCCCCGTCCAAGAGAAGTTAACAACTTCCGTTCTATCCGTACCTGCTGATTACCCCTTATGAATTTTGATTTAAGTTGGGTCCTCCTTGGTTTGCCTATTGCTTTCGTGCTGGGTTGGATCGCATCTCGTTTCGATTTACGCCAGCTGCGCATGGAGAACCGCCAAGCGCCCAAAGCGTATTTCAAAGGTTTGAACTTCTTGCTAAATGAGCAGCAAGACAAAGCCATTGATGCATTTATTGAAGCCGTTCAAAGCGACCCCGACACCTCGGAACTCCACTTTGCACTGGGCAACCTGTTTCGTCGGCGTGGTGAGTTTGACCGTGCCGTACGTGTGCATGAACATTTGCTCGCGCGCGGCGATTTAAGTACGGCCGACCGCGAACGCGCACAGCACGCTTTGGCCTTGGACTTCCTCAAAGCGGGCCTTTTAGACCGTGCGGAAAATGCCTTGCGTAAATTGCAAAATACGCCCTATGAAGCGCAATCGTTGTTATCTCTCTTAGCCATTTACGAGCGCTCGCGCGACTGGCCACATGCCTCTGAAATTGCTGAAAAATTGCAAACACTGGGACATGGCAGTTTCAGCAGCCGCCAAGCGCATTACTTGTGCGAGCAAGCCAGTGCCAAAGTCAATGCTGGCGAGCTTCAAAAAGCACAAGCGCTGCTTGTACAAGCAGTGAGTGCGGCCCCCCAAGCGCCACGCCCACATATTGACCTTGCGACTGTGACGCATCGTTTGGGTGATGCCCATGCAGCCTATGAAATACTGAGCGCCCTGATTGTGCAAGACAGTCTGGTGATTCCTTTAGTGGCCGAGCAATTTGGCACCTTGGCCCAAGAATGCCAACGCATCGACCAAGCACTGGCACTGCTGCAAATGAGCTACAAAAAGAACCCGTCGCTTGACGTGCTCGAAGCCATCGTCCGATTGGATGCGCTCACGCCAGCAGGTACTTCGGCACGCGATTGGTATGTCAAACATTTAGAGCGCGAGCCCTCGCTGATTGCGGCTGCGCAATGGATTTCTGGTGAGAAGCTGGAGCATGAGCAGTTTCACCCACAGGTGCAACGCGCTTTAGACCATGCGGTTACCCCGCTGCGTCGCTACCGCTGTGCCGCCTGCGGCTTTGAAGCAACCCAGCATTATTGGAACTGTCCTGGTTGCCAAGCTTGGGACAGCTACCCAGCGCGTCGCATTGAAGAACTATAAGCAACGATTAAACATACTTGCACCATGGCAGCTTTGAAAACAATTTCTCAAGAAACCATCGCCAAGGCCAAAGTCTTGGTGGTGGGTGACGCCATGTTGGACCGTTACTGGTATGGCGTCGTCGATCGCATCTCTCCAGAAGCACCCGTGCCCGTCATGCGTGTCACACGTGAAGAAGATCGCATTGGCGCTGCTGCTAATGTGGCTTACAACGTCGTCACCATGGGTGCGCAGGCATCTTTGTTGACGGTCGTTGGGCAAGATGAAGCGAGCCACAAATTAGAGGCCTTGGTTGCCAAAACCGGCATCACGCCCTACTTTGGACGCGATGCTGAATTGCAAACCACCGTGAAGTTACGTGTCATTGGCCGCCAACAGCAATTGCTGCGGATTGATTTTGAGAACACCCCCAAGACAGAAGCTTTGGCATCGCAAACTGCTTTATTTGGTCAATTGCTGCCGAGTCACAACACGATTTTGTTTTCAGACTACGCCAAAGGCGGTTTGGCACATGTGGTGGACATGATTGCTTTGGCTCGATCAGCCAACAAAATGGTGTTGATTGACCCCAAAGGCTCGGACTACACAAGGTACGCGGGTGCCACGGTTATCACTCCCAACAAAAGTGAGTTGCAAGTCGCCATTGGCGGCTGGGCCGATGAGGCTCAATTGCTTGAAAAAACTCAAAATTTGCGCACTCAGCTTAAACTAGATGCCGTCCTCTTGACCCGCAGCGACGAAGGCATGACGCTGTTTGATACCGAGGGTGCTTTGCACGTCCCCACGCAAGCATTGGAAGTTTTTGATGTCACAGGTGCGGGTGATACGGTCATCGCTACTTTAGCGACTCTGGTTTCAGCTGGATTCACACTACGACAGGCCGTGCCCTACGCCAATAAAGCAGGTGGCATCGTGGTGGGCAAACTAGGAACAGCGACGGCATCCTACGAGGAATTATTTGCATGAGTTCATCTGTAAGCACCCATTTAAGCGCCAATAATGCGCGCGTCGTCGTTACCGGGGCCGCAGGCTTCATAGGTGCCAACATCATCAAGGGACTCAACGCGCGCGGCATCAGCAACATCATTGCTGTAGATGACATGACGCAGGGTGATAAATTCCGCAACTTGGCTGGTTTACACATTGCTGATTACGTCGATGCCAGCGTCTTTTACGAGCGTTTTGCAGCCAAAGCATATGGCAAAGTCGAAGCCGCCTTTCATGAAGGCGCTTGCAGCGACACCATGGAACAAAACGGTAAGTACATGATGGACAACAACTACCGCGTGTCCTGCGACTTGTTTACGGCTTGCCAAGCGCAAGGAACGCGGCTGCTCTACGCCTCGTCAGCCGCCACCTATGGCGGTAGCACCACCTTTCGTGAGTCGGCGGAGTTTGAGCGCCCACTCAATGTCTACGGCTACTCCAAGCTGTTGTTTGACCAACGGCTGCGACGCGAGCTGGGCAATAATTTTTCTGGGGCCACTTGCCAAGTAGCGGGCTTCAGATATTTCAACGTCTACGGCGCACGCGAGCAGCATAAAGGCCGCATGGCCAGCGTTGCGTTTCACCAGTTTCACCAGTTCCAAAAAGACGGTCAAGTCAAACTCTTTGGCGAATACGGTGGCTATGCTGCAGGTATGCAAGAGCGCGATTTTGTCTATATAAATGATGTTGTCGCGGTCAACTTGTGGTTTTACGACCATCCAGCTGTGTCTGGCATTTTCAATTTAGGTTCGGGGCGAGCGCAGCCTTTCAACGATGTGGCGCTCGCTGTCGTCAACAGCTTGCGTCAACAGCAATCAGCGGCAGATGGCAAGACAGCGTTGACCTTGCCGCAAGCGGTTGATCTTGGCTTGATTACTTACGTGGATTTCCCAGATGCACTGGTTGGCAAATACCAATGCCACACGCAAGCCGATCTCAGCACCTTGCGGTCTGCAGGCTGCCAGCATCAATTTGCCTCCGTTGCCCAAGGTGTTTCGGCCTATATGTCGCATTTGACTGCTGGTTAACCAGTACAAACCGCTTGGAAGTCACGAAAACAGACCCCAGCGGCAAACTATTTGGCTTTTTTTAAGCTCAGGGTCAACTTCGCGTCATAAAGACCCGTTATAATTCTGCCCAGCCTAACATTCGTTGGGTTTTTGATAACTTTTCGATTACTTTAATTTAACTTTCTTTTCCTTTTAGGAGTTCATTATGTTGAAAAAAATTCTGGCCGCTATGGTCATGATGTACGCAGCGGTTTCTTTTGCTGCAGTGGATGTAAACAGAGCTACTGCCGCTGAACTCGATGCGATCAAAGGCATCGGCCCAGCGATTTCTGCCAAAATTTTGGCCGAGAAAAAAACGGGTGGCAACTTCAAGGACTGGGACGATTTGGTCAAACGCGTGAACGGCGTGGGCGAAAACAATGCTGTGAAATTCTCTGCTGAAGGCCTGACAGTCGGTGGCGCAACTTACAAAGGCGCTGCTGCAGCTCCAGCTAAGAAAGATGACAAGCCAGCTGCTAAAGCTGATGCCAAAGACGCTAAACCAGCTGCCACAACTGAGAAAAAAGCTGAAGAGAAAAAAGCCGACGCTAAGCCCGCAGCTGCTGCCGCTGCAGATGCTAAGCCAGCTGCTAAAACTGACGCTAAAGCAGACACGAAAGCTGACCCAAAAGCAGAAGCCAAAGCGAAAAAAGAAGCTGAAGCCAAGGCCAAAGCCGACGCTAAGAAAGCTAAAGCTGACGAAGCTAAAGCTAAGAAAGAAGCTGCCGCAAAAGCCAAAGCTGATGCCAAGTCCGCCAAGCCAGCTGCTGATGCAAAAGCTGACGCCAAGCCAGCCGCAAAAGACGAGAAAAAAGACGCAACTAAAACTGAAGCGCCAAAAGCTGCAGAACCAGCGAAGAAGTAATCTTGATACTTTGAGCAAAGCAGCCTACGCTGGTGCGCTCATAAATAACCCGCCTCGTGCGGGTTTTTTTGTTTCTGCCACAAAAAGCGATGCTCGAAGTTAGGCCGTTAGAATCATCTTTATAAAATTAGCCGCTGGTGCGTTCTGCTCGACCAACTACTCCCTAAAAAACCACTATGTTTTCAGTGCTTGCCATTTGTATAGGCGCCTCTTTGGGTGCACTCGCCCGCTGGGGCTTGGGGCTTTGGTTGAACACCAGCGCACTGTCTGCGGCCACGCTGCCTTGGGGAACTTTGACGGCCAACTTGATTGGTGGTTACCTGATAGGTGTGTGCGTCGCCGTTTTTCAAACCTTACCCAACCTTGACCCAGTCTGGCGCTTGGCTTTGGTCACTGGATTTTTAGGCGCTTTGACCACGTTCTCAAGCTTTTCTGCGGAGGTGGTTAGCATGTTGCAGCAAGGGCGACTGGGTATGGCGGTCATGACCACGTCACTGCACTTGTTTGGATCACTCCTGTTTACCCTGCTTGGAATGAAATCTGCTGGTTATTTTGTTTAAGCGATTGAAATTTGCTATATTTTTAATAGCAAACTATTACTATAATACGTCGGCTAAAGTCGATTCACGTGCTGAATCGAATGATTTTGGGGCTCTGAAAGCAAAATACTCCACACCCTTGTAGACGCCCACTGGGTTGTTTGTGTTGAGATTCTCGGGGTGCACAACCATGGTCAACGGGACGAGTTTTTTAACCTGCTCTAAGTTATCAATCTCAATGAAGGGGCGCGCTATCACTGAAGTTCCTTGGGGTCGTTTGAGTATCCAAATCGCTTCCATGCGTCCGCCTTTGATTTATATAAGTGCATCCCACCAAAAAAAGTGGGTATGCAGAATATAAAGCATTCGCTTGCTGATAAAACGCTTTTATGTAAGACCTAAGGCACGCCTTAGGGTAAACACTGACATAAATACCAGTTAATTCTTAAAAATCTTCACTGACCCAAGTTTTAACCACGCGGCCAAGGACTTCAAAGTCCATATCAGGCTTGATGGTCCAAGACTCATAAGATGGGTTTGTTGAAAGAATCCGCAGGCCCTCACCCGGAATACGCTGGATCCGTTTGACGTAGCCTTCGCCTTCAACGCGGAAGAAATAAACCCCGTCAAACACAACTTCATTCACTCCCGTGTCGACCAACAACGGGTCGCCGGGGTTGTACATCGGGCGCATGGAGTCGCCAAAGCCCGTCACGATGCATAAGTTTTGTGCACTTGAATAGCCTTGCACATTTTTAGTCAGCCACTCTTTGGTGACACGCATGTCAGTGATCACACCGGGTTGGTCGCGCAGTAAAAGTCGTGCGCCACCGCCAGAGTAGGCACGGCTCGCACCTTCTTTGTTGATCAAACCGTTGATGCGGTATTGTGGAATGTGCACAGTCTCAGAGCCAGCTTGGAAGCCACTGGTCAAACTCACCAGATGCTGGTTGTGTGCCACGTTCAACGCAGGGTCTGTCGGCACGCTGTCATCCATGCCAAAAGGCACTTGGTCCAGCAAGCGGTGCGGAATACCTAACTTGTCTTCTAAATTACGAGCGGCACGAGCGCCAAAACTGTAACCACGCAAAATTTGAGAGATATGACTCTCCACACTTTTGCCCAGGCCTTTTTTGACACAGGATTGCCGGGCACCGCCATTGGCTTTGATCCATGCAGCTAGAGCTAGTCTGCGAAAATTTTGTGTTTGGTCTTCATTCATGATTGTCACCTGCTCAATCGCTTCAGACGCGATTTAAAGTTATAGATATAGTTTTAAAAAAAGCAATGTAAATATTACCAGAGCTGTTTTCTTTTGTAATTGTAGTACTTTCGGTAACATTTTACTTAACTTCTGACTCTAATTGTTAAATAAATCACAAATTAATGCTATCACCATCGAGCTTGTTAAGTTTGTACATTTCCGTTAGATTCAAGGGTTTTCAATTTTGTAGTGCCACATACCTAAAATAAAGAAATGTCTATTCGAACCACCCGATTTGACCGCATTGAGCTGGCTAGGCAAACCGTCTTTGAGCAAGGACATGCCTTGTCAAGCGGTCAGGTAGAGGGTTGGATTGAGCGCTCATGGCAGCGTTGCTTGTCTGCTGGGCACCGGCCCGACACAGCGGTCGAATTTGCGCAAATCTCCTCTCAAGCGATGCGTCGCGTTGAGGTTGAAAACCACGACTTGATTCGCGCCGCCAAGCCCATCCTCGACAAACTGGGCCGTGCCATTGCAAACACCCACTATTTCGCGATTTTGACCAACAACGATGGTTATGTGATTGATGTCAACGGCCCAATTGACCACAGCGACAGGCGCGCCAACCTGATCACCCGAATTGGCGTCGATTTGTCTGAGCAAGCGATTGGTACCACTGCGATTGGCGCAGCTTTGCGTGAGCAGCACAGCGTATGGATGCACCGTGGCGAGCATTTTTTCAATGACAATTCGGCCTTCAGCTGCGCCGGCTCGCCGCTGTTTGGCTCCGATGGCCGCTGTATTGGCATGCTGGATTTGACGGGCATCCATGTCCCTGAGCGCCCAGAGCTCAAGCACCTCACCGCCCAGTCTGCCCGCACGATTGAAAACGCTCTGCTTTTGCTGCAAAAGCACAGCTTGCTGCTACGCATCAACTGGCCTGGCCAAGCACTGGGTGAAGACACGGACGGCTTAATCACGCTTAACACCGACGGTGGCGTACTGGGCGCCAACCACCACGCCCGCGCCATGGTGCCGCAACTGATGGATTTAGCCCACAGCGGTGTGCACTGCAGCGACCTGTTTGCTATGCCCTTTAGCATGCTTTATGACGCCTCCAGACGCACCCATGCTGTGATAGAAGCGCCGCTGTGGTCTGGCTTGCGCCTCATCACCATGGTGCAGCGGCCAGAAAACGAAGGTCATACAGCGTCCATGCGGACTGCCCCACAAAACGCCAGCAGCGCAGCGGGTTTTGGCCTGCGGGATATGGAGGCTGAGGTGATCAACAAAGCCATCACGCAAGCCCGTGGCAATGTGGCCCAAGCAGCGCGTGCGCTCGGTATCAGCCGTGCGACCATGTACCGCAAACTGGGCAATGGCAAAGTAATCTCGATCAAAGACAAACCGCCACTGAACTAGTCGCTTGAGCATTTACCAGCTGCTCAGAATTGTTTTTTTGAATCTAGTGACAGCTATTTATTTTATAGCAAACTATTAATTAAATACGCCGGCTACAGACATTTTACCTAAAAATTAGGCAAAATAACCCTTCAAAAACGCATCTGCCCGTTGTGAGCTGCGGCGCAGGCAAAGCGGGTCAAAAAACTCAGCCACTGGTAAATAGGCCAGCAACTGCCCATGCTCCAAGTAGGCCACATGGGTTGCCAAGCGTTTAACCTGCCCCAAGTTGTGGCTGGCAAAGACCAAACTCATACCCGGCTGCTGCGCAAACTCAGCCATCAAATGCTCCACCTCCCGCTTGGCATGTGGGTCCATACTCGCGGTGGGTTCGTCCAACAAGAGCACGTTGGGTTGCATCACCCAAGCCCGCGCCAACGCCAGCCGTTGCTGCTGCCCTTGCGAAAAAGCTCTGGCGGGCCGCCCTGCTTCAGCCCTCAGTCCAACACGCTCCAAAGCTTCAAGCGCTTGCGTTTTTGCCACCTTCCAGTTCGGTTTACTCGAACCGCCCAGCCATGCACCCAGCGCCACATTGGCTTGCGCACTCATGCGCAGCATGTGCGGCCGCTGGAACAACATGGCTTGCCGCACGTCTGGGTTGACGTGGATATGACCTTGAATACGACCACCCAACTGCTTCGAGTTGGGAGAAATCAACCCATGCAGCACCCGCAGCAAGGTACTTTTGCCACTGCCGTTGGCGCCAATCAAAGCCACGCGGTCGCCTTGGGTGATGGTCAAATCAATGCTTTTCAAGGCATCAGTTTGCCCCAAACGCACGCTTAGAGACTTCAATTCAAACAGCATGGTCATGCGCCCACCTCTGCCCGCGTCTGAACCGTGTAGCCAGCCATGGCGCGGATGCCTGCCACAACCGCGTTGAGCAACAGCACCACGGCCATCAGCATCAATCCCAAACCAAGCGCCAGCGGCAAATCACCTTTGCTGGTTTCCAGTGCGATAGCTGTGGTCATCACCCGCGTGAAACCATCGATATTGCCACCCACCACCATGACGGCACCGACCTCGGCAATGGCGCGGCCAAACGCAGCAAGTAACACCATCAGCACCGCAAAACGCTCGTCCCAGACATGCAACAAAGCGCGCAACCAACTGCCAGCGCCTAAAGACTGCAATTGCTCACCGTGTAATTTATCAGCGTCTTCGACCAATTGCCGGGTCAGCGCTGCCACAATCGGCCACACCAACAGCGCCTGTGCAAAAACCATCGCTTTGACGGAAAACAACCACCCCAAACTACCCAGCGGCCCAGAGCGCGACAGCAGCAGGTAAACCAGCAAGCCAATCACCACCGACGGAATCGCCAACAGCGTGTTGAGCAACATCAACACCACCGCGCGGCCTCTGAACTGCGCCACGGCCAGCCAAGCGCCCGTTAACACCCCAAAGCCGCTGGCCAATAGACACGCCATGCCGCTGACCCACAGCGAACGTGCCACGATGGACCACAAGGTTGCGTCCATAGACAAAATGAGTGAAAAAGCGGTTGAAAAACTTTGACTGATGGAATTCATGCAAACACAGAAACGAAGTTGGCGGCTAAGTGGGTGACAGCGAAAACAAATGAGCTGAGGTAAAGTCACATCATGCCTCAAAATCCACGCCCTTTTTCTCCCGTACGCACTGATGTCACCCAACTGCTGCAACGCCTTGGCGTGCCGCAGCCAGCCTACACAAGCGGCACGTTGACCGTGACTTCGCCTTTGACGGGCGAACACATTGCTAATGTTGTCGAAACTTCAGCCGCTCAAGCCACGGACAGCATCCGCAGTGCCAACACCGCCTACACCTCTTGGCGCAACGTCCCCGCGCCACGGCGTGGCGAGTTGGTGCGGCTGCTGGGTGAGGAACTGCGCGCCGTCAAAGCTGATTTAGGACTGCTCGTGACCCTAGAAGCCGGCAAATCTCCCAGCGAGGGCGCGGGCGAAGTGCAGGAAATGATCGATATTTGCGACTTTGCCGTTGGCCTGTCGCGTCAACTCTACGGCGTGACCATGGCGACCGAGCGCGCCCAGCACCGCATGATGGAAACTTGGCACCCGCTGGGCGTTTGCGGCGTGATTTCAGCCTTCAACTTCCCAGTCGCCGTCTGGGCTTGGAACGCGGCGCTGGCTTTGGTCTGCGGCAACGCCGTGGTCTGGAAACCGTCTGAAAAAACACCACTAACCTCGCTAGCCGTTCATGCTATTGCCTCGCGTGCTATAGAAAAATTCAACGCTACAGCATCAGATGCACCCGCTGGTTTGTTGGAATTGCTGATTGGGCAACGCGATATTGGCGAAGTTTTGGTCAATGACGAGCACGTCAAAGTCCTCTCCGCCACCGGCTCTACCGCTATGGGCCGCAGCGTCGCCCCTCGGCTGGCAGCTCGCTTTGCACGTGCGATTTTGGAGCTGGGCGGCAACAACGCCGCCATCGTCACCCCCAGCGCAGACCTAGATTTGACCCTGCGCGCCATCGCTTTCGCCGCTATGGGCACTGCCGGCCAACGCTGCACGACCTTACGCCGCCTGTTTGTGCACGACAGCGTGTACGACCAGCTCGTGCCGCAGCTCGTCAAGGTTTACGCCAAAGTCTCGGTGGGCGACCCACGCGCCGCTGGCACCTTGGTCGGCCCCTTGATTGACCGCACCGCCTTTGACGCCATGCAAGCCGCCTTGGTTGAATCCAAAGCCTTGGGCGCGAGCATTCATGGCGGCGAGCGGGTGACCTCAGCCGCAAGTCAGCCGATTCCCGACACCGCTTACTACGCCCGCCCCGCCCTTGTCGAGCTGGCAGAACACGCCGGCCCGGTGTTGCGCGAGACCTTTGCGCCGATTTTGTACGTCATGCGCTACAGAGACTTTGATGAAGCGCTACGCCTGCACAATGCCGTTGGCGCAGGCCTGTCGTCCTCTATCTTCACCCTGAACCTGCGCGAAGCTGAACAATTCATGGCCAGTAGCGGTTCCGACTGCGGCATCGCCAACGTCAACATCGGCCCCAGCGGTGCCGAGATTGGTGGTGCCTTCGGCGGTGAAAAAGAAACCGGCGGCGGCCGCGAAGCCGGTTCCGACAGCTGGAAAGCCTACATGCGCCGAGCAACCAACACCATCAACTACTCGACCAGCCTGCCGCTGGCGCAGGGGGTGAGTTTTGAGATTGGGGTTTGATTCAACCTCAATTTACTATGAATTTAATAGCAAAATAGATAGTAAATACGCCGACTACACCCATATTTACGCTAAAATTGCTCATTTCGGCATCAACATCTCGCACAAAAGCGTGATCCGCTCCTGCATCTGCTCCTGCGAGGTGCATTCACCTGCGGATAGCTCGACACCTGAACCGGTTGCGTGCTCAATCAGAGTGATGTCCAGGCAATACGCCTGCTCCCACGCTGCGATCGTAGCGGTGTATTGCGGGGTTTGGATGTCTATGCTTAGCTTGGAATCGTCATCTGAGCGCTTGATGACGCTTTGAACAGCCGCCGAAGAAGGGTTTGAAGGCGGGATTGAAGCCTTGGAGACCGTGTCCCAAGTCGTGACAATGGCATCCAAAAAGCGCGGGGACGGTCGATTCATTGAGTTAAATCATAAAAGTTTTGAACCAATTCACTACCAATAGTATAGCAAACTATTGAATAAATACGCCGGCTACAGCCAAATTTAAATCAAAATAGCCATAACTCGACGTATTTATCACTCAAGCCGTGAAATATCCGCCGGTTTGAAGCCCAAGTCTGCTGCTTTGCCTTTACGTCCACGGGCGGCGCGGGCATTGTTGAGGCTGCGGATTTCTAGGGTTTCTTCGCGGTCTTTGCCGCCACGGCCTATGCCGGTGATTTTGATGCTGCGGGTGTAGGCTGCTGCACCGGCCAGGGTGTCTTTGGCTTCTAAATCAATCAACATCAAGCCACGGCCGCCGTTGGTCATGGCTTTGAGGTCGGTGATTTCAAAGGTCAAAATCCGCCCGCCGGTGGAGGCGCAAGCGACATGGGTGGCGGGGCCCCAAGTGCGGACGCTAGCAGCGGGTTGCTCTGTACCACCGGTCAATGTGAACCCATTGCTCACACTGGCAGACGCCTGTGAGGGACGGCAGATGGATTCGCCTTCATTACAGGTGATGAAGGCTTTGCCAGCTTTTAACCGCGAGGTCATGCTGTCCACCGTTGCCAAAAAGCCGTAGCCTGCGGTGCTGGAGAGCAGCAAAGTTGCCGCGCTCGGGCCTGCAAAGTAATGCACTAACTGAGTGCCAGATTCGAGTTCAATCAAGGTCGTGACTGGCTGACCATCGCCCCGCGCACCGGGTAGCATCGCCACTGGGACGGAGTAGACGCGGCCTTGGTTGCCGAAAGCCAAGATTGTATCGACCGTGCGGCACTCAAACGTGCCATACAAACCGTCGCCCGCCTTGAAGGCGAAGCTGGAGGCCTCGTGGCCATGACCGGTACGAGCGCGTACCCAGCCTTTGGCGCTAACGACGACCGTCACCGCTTCGTCAACGATTTTGACTTCAACAACCGCTTTTTTCTCAGTCAAAATCAACGTCCGGCGAGCATCCGCAAACTGCTTGGCATCGGTTTCGATTTCTTTGACCATCAGGCGGCGCAAGCTCGCCGGATTGGCCAAAATCTCTTCCAACTTGCCTTGCTCGGCGCGCAATTCGCTCAGTTCTTGCTCGATTTTGATGCCTTCCAACCGTGCCAATTGGCGCAGGCGGATTTCTAAAATGTCTTCAGCTTGGCGCTCGGAGAGCTTGAAGCGCTCCATCAGCGCGGTTTTTGGCTCGTCTGACTGGCGGATGATGGCAATCACCTCGTCAATATTTAAGAACACCAAGGCGCGGCCTTCAAGGATGTGGATGCGGTCCAACACTTTGTCCAGCTTGTGCTGCGAGCGTTTGCCAATGGTGATGTGGCGGAACTCTATCCACTCGTTCAGCATTTGCCGCAGCGACTTGAGTGTCGGCCGGCCATCAATACCGACCATGGTCAGGTTAATGGACGAAGAAGTCTCTAGCGAGGTGTGCGCCAACAAGGCGGTGATCAGCTCTTGCTGCTCAATCTTGCTGGTTTTCGGCTCAAACACCAAGCGCACGGCGGCGTCTTTGCTCGACTCGTCGCGCACGCCGTCCAGCACGGCCAAAATACTGGCTTTGAGCTGGGTTTGGTCCAAACTCAGGGCTTTTTTGCCAGTTTTGACCTTGGGATTGGTGATTTCTTCAATCTCTTCCAGCACTTTTTGCGAGCTGACGTTGGGCGGCAACTCGTTGACGACCAATTGCCATTGGCCACGTGCCAGCTCTTCAATCTTCCAGCGGGCACGTACTTTGAGCGAGCCACGGCCGGTGCGGTAAGCGTCTGCAATGTCTGCCGCGCTGCTGATAATTTGGCCCCCGCCCGGATAGTCAGGGCCGGGCACGAGCAGGTTCAACTCATCGTCGCTGAGCTTGGGCGTTTTGATGAGTGCAATGCAAGCGTCTGCAATTTCACGCAGGTTGTGGCTTGGGATTTCTGTCGCCAAACCCACAGCAATGCCGCTGGCGCCGTTGAGCAGGGCGAAGGGCAAGCGTGCGGGCAGTTGGCTGGGCTCGGTTTCGCTACCGTCGTAGTTGGGCACAAAATCAACCGTGCCTTGGTCGATTTCGTCCATCAGCAAGCTGGTGATTTTGGCCAAACGGGCCTCGGTGTAGCGCATCGCGGCTGCGCCATCACCGTCGCGGGAGCCAAAATTACCCTGCCCGTCAACCAACGGGTAGCGCTGTGAGAAGTCTTGCGCCATGCGCACCATGGCATCGTAGGCGGCAGAGTCACCGTGCGGGTGGTATTTACCCAAAACGTCACCCACCACGCGGGCGGATTTGACGGGTTTTGCCCCTGAATTGCCATTGGCCCCACCAAACCCGAGGCCCATGCGCGACATGGAGTACAAAATGCGCCGTTGGACGGGCTTTTGACCATCGCAGACATCGGGCAAGGCGCGGCCCTTGACCACGCTCAAGGCGTATTCAAGATAAGCGCGCTGTGCGTAGGTGGCTAAGTTGAGTTCGTCGTCAGACTCGGGGGTGGCTAAATCTAAAAGGGGTTGGTCGCTCATGAATGCTCGGGAATCTGAAGAGTCTGTAGTGTCATTGGTGTACCTGCAGGCACACTTGCTGGGGCGCTGATGAGCTTGTTTGCAGGGTTAGGACTCGTTGGTGCGATCATGTTGCCACGACCAACCGCTCCGCCAACGGGGCCACCCATCTCCATGCGCACACGGGTTGGCGAGTTGTTCGAGCTATTCATCAAGTCTGCAATACCAGACGGCGGCTTCAAGGCGCGGTAGGTTTGCATCACGGTTTTGACGTAATTTTGGGTTTCTTTGTAGTTCGGGATTTTGTTGCCTGCGCGTTGCACCGCGCCCTCACCCGCGTTGTAAGCGGCGACGGCCAGTTCCAATTTTCCGGGGAAAAGCTGCATCAACGCGCGAAAGTACTTGGCACCCGCGCTGATGTTGGTTTTAGGGTCGGTGAGCTTTTGCTCGACTGTTTTTATCTTGTCGGCGCGTACGCCGTAGCGCTGCGCCGTCGCAGGCATCAGCTGCATCAGGCCGACAGCACCTTTGGGTGACACTGCTTGCGCGTCAAAACCAGACTCGGCCACGATCAGTGCTTGCAAGAGTTCAAAGTCCACACTGTGCGTCTTAGAAGCCTCGCGCATGTGGTGTTTGACCAATTTGTAATTGGGGGACACATCAAAATACGCTTGGATTTTGGTGTTTTTAGCGGCTTGCTGCTCAGAAACCAGTCCGTTGGCACTCAAACCAGACTTATCAGCTGATTTGTCGGCAAAGCCTTTTTCAGTGTCAAAACTCTCGCCACCTTTGAAAAACAGCTCGTAACGGGCATCGACTTTCTCTGCCGCAAAGTGCGCTACGCCCTTGGCATCAACATAGCCCCAAACGTCGGCAAACGCAGAGCTACTTAAAAAGTATAGCAAAGAAACCAATAAATACGCCGGAAAAAGGCGTTTTATGCTCTTAAAATGGCTAAAAATGGTCATCAAATATCTACCTCTACAGAATCACCGTGCAGCTCCATCAGTTCACGGCGGGAGGCGGCTTCGCCTTTGCCCATGAGTTTGGTGATGATGCTCTCGGTCTGCATAAAGTCCAATTTGCCCAATTCCACCGGTAGCAAACGCCGGGTGTCTGGGTTGAGTGTGGTGTCCCACAGTTGCTCGGCGTTCATCTCGCCCAAGCCTTTGAAGCGGCTGATGGCCCAGCTGCCTTCGCGCAGATTGTCTTTGCGCAGTTTATCCAAAATTGCGGTCAATTCGCCAGCATCTAGTGCATAAACCTTAGAAGCGGGCTTTTTACCACGTGCGGGCGCATCGACCCGAAACAAGGGCGGCCGTGCCACATAGATATGCCCAGTTTCAATCAATTTGGGGAAATGCCTGAAAAACAGGGTTAACAAAAGTACCTGAATATGTGAGCCATCAACGTCCGCATCGCTCAAAATGCAGATTTTGCCGTAGCGCAAACCGGTTAAATCAGGGCTGTCGTTCGGTCCGTGCGGGTCCACGCCAATCGCCACCGAGATGTCGTGAATCTCGTTATTGGCAAACAATCGGTCGCGTTCGACCTCCCAGGTGTTCAAAATCTTGCCCCGCAACGGCAAAATCGCTTGGTTTTCTTTATTGCGACCCATTTTGGCGCTGCCACCAGCCGAGTCACCCTCCACCAGAAACACTTCGTTGTACAAAATGTCTTTACTTTCGCAGTCAGTCAGCTTGCCTGGCAGCACCGCCACGCCAGAACCTTTGCGCTTTTCAACCTTTTGCCCGGCTTTTTGACGGGTTTGAGCGGCTTTGATGGCTAGTTCAGCCAGTTTTTTACCGTAGTCCACGTGCTGGTTCAGCCACAACTCCAGGGCTGGACGGACAAAACCCGAAACCAAGCGCACCGCATCGCGGGAATTGAGGCGTTCTTTGATCTGGCCTTGAAACTGCGGATCCAACACCTTGGCAGACAACACGTAACTCACCCGCGCAAACACGTCTTCGGGCATCAACTTCACGCCTTTCGGCAGAAGTGAGTGCAAATCGATGAAGCTTTTAACTGCTGTGAACAAGCCATCACGCAAGCCACTTTCATGTGTGCCGCCAGCGCTGGTCGGGATCAAATTAACATAACTCTCCCGCACTGGGGTGCCGTCCTCGGTGAAGGCCACGCACCATTGCGCGCCCTCGCCTTCAGCAAAACTCTCGCTTTGACCATCGGCAAAACCTTCTTCTTCAAACAAGGGGATGACGGGGTCGCCAGTCAAGGTTTGCATCAAATAGTCGCGCAAACCGCCTTTGTATTGCCAGTTTTGTGATTCTTTGGTTTTTTCATTGAACAGCGTGACGCTAACGCCCGGCATCAGCACGGCCTTGCTCCGCAGCAAATGCGTCAGCTCAGGTATCGGCAATACGGCGCTTTCAAAGTATTTCGGGTCGACCCAAACGCGCACGGTAGTACCTGTTTTGCGGTCACCTTCACCGGTTTTGCGAATTTCTAAGGGCTCGGTCACATCGCCAGCTTGGAAAACCAAGCGCGCGACAGAGCCTTCACGGTAGCTGGTGGCCTCTAAGCGCTTGGCCAAGGCATTCGTCACACTCACGCCCACGCCGTGCAAACCGCCTGAAAAGCTGTAGGCGCCGCCTTTTCCCTTGTCAAACTTGCCGCCCGCGTGTAACTGGGTAAATACAAGTTCAATCACCGGTGCGTTTTCCGTCGGGTGCATGCCAAACGGGATGCCACGGCCATCGTCTTCAATGCTGACGGAGCCGTCTGTGTGCAGCGTGACTTTGATCTTCTTGCCGTGCCCGGCCAAGGCCTCGTCGGCCGAGTTGTCCAGCACTTCTTGGATGACGTGCAGCGGGTTGTCGGTACGGGTGTACATGCCCGGACGTTGTTTGACGGGCTCCAATCCTTTGAGAACGCGGATTGAACCTTCAGAATATTCAGTGGGTAATTTAACGGCCATAAGTCGGGATTGTAATTGTTGTACTGGGATGAATCAAAAAATAACTGTATTTAATTACAGTATACACATGGATGCACGCCGTGCGCGACAGCATATTCCCCATTAATTCGTTAGACTCGTAGGCTATGACTCAAGCTATTCCTACGCCTCAAACCTCGCACCCCCTCAGCTTGGCACAAGTCCTGATTTGCGGCGCTGCCATCGTCACATTGGCGATGGGCATTCGCCATGGCTTTGGCTTGTGGTTACAGCCTATCACCACTCAATACGGCTGGACGCGTGAGAATTTCGCTTTTGCGATTGCCATTCAAAACCTCTCTTGGGGCGTGGCCGGTATTGCTGCAGGCATGTTGGCGGACAAGTTTGGTGCTTTCAAGGTCATCATTGGTGGCGCTTTGCTGTACGCACTGGGACTTTTTGGGATGGCAACCATGGCAACGCCTTTGTTGTTTGCATTGTCTGCCGGGGTTTTGATTGGTGCAGCGCAAGCCGGTACGACTTATGCCGTGATTTACGGCGTGATTGGCCGCAATGTACCGGCTGAAAAGCGCAGCTGGGCGATGGGTGTGGCAGCAGCGGCCGGCTCGTTTGGACAGTTTTTGATGGTGCCGACCGAGGGCTTTTTAATCAGCAACTTTGGCTGGCAGCAAGCGCTGATGATGTTGGGCTTTGCCACGCTGTTGATGATTCCGCTGTCTTTCGGGCTGCGTGAGTCTGCTTTTTCCAACGGCTCTGTACCGACGAAACGCGATCAAACAATTATGGAGGCGTTACGAGAAGCCTTTAAATACCCCAGTTTTCAGCTTTTGATGGCGGGGTACTTTGTCTGCGGTTTTCAAGTTGTGTTCATTGGGGTGCATTTACCCAGTTATTTGAAAGACAAAGGCCTCTCACCCCAAGTGGCAAGCTATGCGCTGGCCTTGGTGGGTTTGTTCAATGTGTTTGGTACGTACATTGCCGGCTCCTTGGGGCAAAAAATGGCGAAGCGGAAAATCCTCTCTTTTATCTACTTTGCCAGAGCGGTTTCAGTGACGATTTTCATCCTCGCGCCACTCACACCCATGAGCGTTTACATATTTTGCAGTGTGATGGGTTTGTTGTGGCTGTCTACCGTGCCGCCCACCAATGCGCTGGTGGCGCAGATATTTGGGATCCAGCATTTGTCCATGCTCAGCGGTTTTGTGTTTTTTAGCCACCAGATTGGTTCGTTTTTAGGTGCTTGGATGGGTGCCGTAATATTTGATGCTAATAAAAGTTATGACGTGATGTGGTACATCATCATTGCGCTGGGCGTGTTTGGCGCTTTGATTAATTTACCTGTCAAAGAGAACAGCTTGACTCGTAAAACGTCTTTACAAACTGCATAAGGCGCTTAAGTGCAACTGCTAAACGCTCCCCGATTAAGCAAACTCACCCGCAGCTTGTGGTGGCTGGCGGGTGCTTTGGTGTTGTTGGCCGTTTTTGAAATGTACCAACAACCCGACTTTTTGGTCCTGCTGGCCAATCAGATTTGGCTGTGCTTTTAGTGTTTGTTTACCTATCGTTTACCTCTCTCATTAGCTGCGCGCGTTTTCTCTAGGTAGAATGCAAGATTAGTGATTTCTACCGCTTTGAAACCCTCACAACTATGACACCTATTACTGGAACCAACGCCGGAAGTATTACTGGCAGCATCGTGGCATTGGCCACACCGATGCAACTTGACGGCAGCGTGGACTACCCCGCCCTGCGCAAGCTCATTGACTGGCACATCGCCGAAGGTACAGACTGCATTGGCGTGGTCGGCACCACGGGCGAGTCGCCTACTGTCAACGTGCAAGAACACTGCGAGATTATTCGTGTGTCCGTCGAGCAGGCCAAAGCCTACGCGACAACCCACGGAGGCAAAACCGTGCCCATCATGGCGGGCTGTGGGGCAAATTCCACCACTGAAGCGATTGAACTGGCAAAGTTTGCCAAGCAAGTCGGTGCAGACTGCCAGCTGCAAGTAGTCCCCTACTACAACAAGCCGACGCAAGAGGGCCAACACCTGCACTTCAAAGCCATTGCAGAAGCCGTTGCCTTGCCAATGGTGCTGTACAACGTGCCTGGCCGCACGGTGGCCGACATGTCGGTTGAAACCACACTGCGTTTGGCGCAAGTACCTGGCATTGTTGGTATCAAAGAAGCCAGCGGCAATATTGAGAAAGCACAGTGGCTGATCAAAGACGCACCCAAAGGCTTCGCCATCTACTCTGGCGATGATGCGACGGCTGTGGCTTTGATGCTCTGCGGCGGTCATGGCAACATCAGCGTGACTGCGAATATTGCACCTAAATTGATGCATGAGTTGTGCGTTGCTGCGATTGCTGGCGATGTTAAGGCCGCCATGGCGATCCAATTTAAGCTACTAGCCGTCCACAGACAAATGGGCACAGAAGGCAACCCGATTGCTGTGAAATGGGCCATGACTCGCTTGGGTTTATGCGGACCAACCTTGCGCCTGCCCTTGACAGAATTAACTGCAGCCAGCCAACCCGGTGTTGAGGCTGCCATGAAAAGCGCTGGCTTGTTGAATTAAATTGCTGGAATAGTTTTTGAACGAATTGCCTAGCGAGTCGTCAAACTGATGGTTGTGCGAATATTGAAGCCAAGTTAAGGAAATGAAGTGAATCAAACTGTTAAATTTAGTCGTACTGCAAAATTAGCGCCACTGAGCATGGCCATGCTGATGGGTTTGAGCTTGAGCGCTTGCTCGGTGCTTGAAGAAGACAAAATCGACTACAAAAACGTAGGGCGCGGCAACTCACTTGAAGTGCCCCCCGATTTGGTTCAACTCAGCCGCGATAACCGTTACACCATCCCCGGCGGTGCCAGCTCTACCGCCAGCAGCTTTGACGCTGCAGCGGCTAAACCGACCAGTACGCCCACTGCCGCTTTGGTAGTTGGCGATGTGCAAATTGAACGTGCTGGTAGCCAGCGTTGGCTAGTCGTTAACCGCGCGCCTGAAAAAGTGTGGCCCTTGCTGCGTGATTTTTGGAGCGAGAGCGGCTTCTTGTTGACGACGGATGAGCAAAACTTAGGCATCATGGAAACTGATTGGGCCGAGAACCGCGCCAAATTGCCGCAAGACGTCATTCGCAGCACTTTGGGCAAAGTTCTTGATTCGCTTTACTCAACCGGCGAACGCGACAAGTTCCGCACCCGCATTGAACGCAATGCTTCGGGCGGAACTGAAATTTATGTCAGCCACCGTGGCATGGTTGAAAAGATTCAGACCACCGCAGGCTCGCCAACAGCGACCGGTTCTGTATGGACGACCCGCCCTGCCGACCCTGAATTAGAAGCTGAGTTCTTGCGCCGCATGATGGTCAAACTCGGTGCAACACAAGCGCAATCAAAGCAGCAAACCGCTGCGGCTCCCGTTAAATTGACCTCCAAAATCGTGACGCAAAACGGCCAACCTGTGGTTCAGATTGACGAAGGCTTTGACCGTGCTTGGCGCCGAGTCGGTTTAGCCTTGGACCGCACAGGTTTTACCGTGGAAGACCGTGACCGCACGCAAGGCGTGTATTTTGTTCGCTATGTTGCTATCAATACTGACAAAAAAGAGCCAGGCTTTTTGACTAAACTGTTTTCACCTGATCCAACTATTCCTTTGTTGAAGTACCGCATCACCGTCAAAGCCAGCGGCGCTGACATGACGACGGTCAGTATTCTGAACGCCACCGGTGGCCCTGCTGTGGTGGCTGATGCACAAAACATCGTCAAAGTATTGGCTGACGATCTGAAGTAAACTTCCTTCTTTGATCTTTGAGAAACCGTGCTGCGCTTTAAAAGCCTGAGCAGTGGCAGCACCGGCAATGCGACTTTGGTTGAAGCCGGTACAGCGCAAGGCACTGGTAGCGTTTTCACCTCGCGCTTGTTGGTCGATTGTGGGCTGGGATTGCAACGCTTGCTAGCAGCATTGGCAGTTGCAGACCTTGCGCCCACTGATATTGACGCCATCTTCATCACCCATGAGCATGGTGACCACTTGGGGTGCGTCACCCAGTTTGCCAGCCGCTACAACATCCCCGTTTGGGCCAGCCGTGGCACACATGCTGCGCTCAAAGACATGCGCTTGCGAAAAGACGCCAAACAAGCTTTCAAGCAATCTACTTTCGCGCCAGATTTTGAAGACCTCGTTCGCATTGCGCAAGACACCTGCCCCGTCGCTGTGGGTGAGTTGCAATTCACGCCGTTTACGGTGCCACATGATGCACGCGAGCCGCTGCAATTGAGTTGTAGCGACGGTGCGTTAAAGCTTGGCATTTTGACCGACTTAGGCCACGCCAGCCGCCATGTGCTGGAACAACTCGTCGACTGCCACGCTTTGCTCTTAGAGTTTAACCACGACACCGAGATGCTGGCCAAATCCAGCTACCCTGCTTTTTTAAAGTCACGCGTGGGCGGTGATTTTGGACATTTATCCAACGCGGCTGCCGCTGAGGTTTTGGCAACGCTGAACCATGCTGGCCTGCGGCATGTAGCTGCTGCGCATTTGAGTTTGCAAAACAACCGCCCTGAGTTGGCGCAAAACTGTATTGCCAGCGTGCTGGGCTGCACGCCTAATGACGTGGTGATTGCGAAAGCGGACTCAGGCACGCCTTGGCAGACAATCTAGCCCTGACTTTGACTTCATATAGGCGTAAAAAAACCGCCAAATCATACGAGATGGCGGCTTGATTGATGAATCTCGCTGGGAGAAACTTACACCATGTGTAAGCCGTTCATCGGGTAAGAATTACTTCTTAGGAGCAGCTTCAACAGCTTTCTTAGCAGCGTCAGTTGCAGCAGTAGCGGCAGCAGTAGCTGATTTAGCAGCGTCAGTTGCAGCATTAGCAGCACCTTTAGCAGCGTCTGTAGTTGCAGTAGCGCCAGCTTTGGCAGCATCCATAGTTGCAGTAGCAGCACCTTTAGCAGCGTCAGTTGCAGCAGTAGCAGCACCTTTAGCAGCGTCAGCAGCTGTAGTCGCAGCAGCAGCTGCGTCTTTAGCGGCTTCAACAACTGGAGCAACAGCAGCAGCTGGTGCAGCAGGAGCAGCTGGCATTTCTTCTTTTTTACCGCAAGCAGCGAGAGCAGCAGCAGCGATAACGGCTGCGAGTACGAGTGACTTGTTCATTTTTCAGATTCCTTGAATAAAATTAAGAGAAAACAATTTCCGGAAATTGTCAAAACGCCACACATTGAGTGCCTATTCATTTCAGTCGAAGTGAGTAGCCACCAAAGCATGAAAGCTTTAACGATAGATAGAAAATACTCGAGTTCCTTCTACCTAAGCCTACTATTATAGCTGGGTTTTGTTGCTTTTTAGCCTAAACCCGCAGCCACGTCCGAGTCAGCCTCCAATTTGCTGAAAATATTGTGGTGAATCCGTAACGGTGAGCAAATGTTAAACAAAGCTAGCAACGCTTATCCTTCCTGATTTGGTTGCTATACATTAAGACAACCAACCCGCATCCGCCCAGTCTTGCAGCAAGGCCAAAGCGCCCTCGCTGGCATTGGCCAAGGCTTTGCCATCCAAATAGCGTTGATCAGCGAGCAGACGCATCAGCTTGGCATCGTTGCCCGCAGCCCGCCAGCTCTCGCCATTCAAAAAAATGTGACGCGCTTCGTACATCATTTGGCTGCGTAGCGCTAGATCAAGCCTGCTTTGCTGCGTCACATCCACCGCCTGTTCTGGCTCGTCAAACCACACGTTCGCTTTCGGCTCGGTCAAATACTCGCCCAAATTGCGTGCCAATGCGTCTGGGTCAGACATCGCCTTAGCCACGGCTTGCTTGGCAAAATCTAGCAACGCCGACGGGATTTCCGCCGGATGCGTCACCGCCTCTTGCCCAGCGTCGCGGTACAAAACCGGTGGCGTAATTACCATATCCTCTGATTCGTCATCTTCTGGCTCGTCTTCAATCGTGTCATCCGCATAGCGCTGCAACAACTCGCGCGCCAAATCCAACTCCGCAGGCACTTTAAAGCCAACGGAATACGTCATGCACTCCCCCACCGCCACGCCATCATGGGCATATTTAGGCGGCAAATACAGCATATCGCCCGGCTCCAAGTCAAACTCCTGTTGCGGTTCAAAATTCACCAAAATCTTCAGCGGCACGCCCTTTTGCATCGTCATGTCTTTTTGTTTGCCAATGCGCCAGCGCCGTGTGCCTTGTGCTTGCAGCAAAAACACGTCGTAGCTGTCCAAATGCGGCCCCACGCCGCCGCCATCGGTCGCGTAGCTGATCATCAAATCGTCCAGTCGCGCATCGGGTGCGAAACGGAACTGGTTCTTCAACGCATTAATCGCCGCATCATGCAAATCGACTCCTTGAATCAACAGCGTCCAGTTTGATTTTTTCAATGATGGCAAGGACTTATCCAACATCGGCCCTTTTGACATCGTCCAAGCTTTAGCACCCTTTTTAGCGTCCTGAACAATCAGCCGCGACTCCACATCCTCCTGCGCCGCCATCTCAAACAACTCAGTGCGTGAGAGCAGCGGCTTGAAGCCAGGAATAGCCCCGCGAATCAGCAACGGCTTCTTTTGCCAATACTTGGCCATGAATTCAGCCGGACTGATGCCGCCTAAAAGTTGCAAAGGTAAGTTCGGGGCTGGGTGGGGGTTTGCGATATTAGGTTTTGGGGAGGAAGAAGTTGTCATGCGACAATTGTCCTATGGAAATCACCAAACAATGCGTCGTCGCCCTGACTTGGACGCTGAAAGATACGCTGGGCACTGAATTAGACGTCTTAGACGAACCGGTCGAGTTTTTAGTCGGTGGCAAAGACTTGCTCGACAAAATCCAAGAAGCTCTGCAAGGCCACAAAGCCGGCGACAAGCTAGAACTGCACATCGAACCCGAAGAAGCCTTTGGCGACTTTGACGACCAACTCATCTTTTTAGAAGCCAGCAGCCTCTTCCCCAAAGAAATCGAAGAAGGCTTGACCTTTGAAGGCAGCGCTTTGCCGGCAGGTTGCACGGATGCGATTCCGAAAAACATGGTCTACGTTGTGACCGATATTTACCCAGAACACGTCGTGCTAGACGGCAACCACCCGCTGGCGGGCATGGCGATTCGGCTGAGTTTGAAGGTGATTTCAGTACGCGAAGCGACGCTGGATGAGATTGGCACAGGGACGTGCGGGTCCGGCTTCTTCAAGCTCCAAACCGGCGAAGCGTATATGCCGGGGAATGATACCGTTCATTGAACGATTAAATAGTTTGCTATGAATACCTAATAAACCGCATCATGATCACCCACGTTCACAGGTGTGATCTGTTGGTCTTTGATCAGCAGTTCCAGCGTGATGCGGTATGACAGGTTGATGGACACGGAGTGCAAATCTTTGTGCTTTCCGGCCAAAGCGTGCAAGCGCAGTGAAGGGTGGTAAGGATTCGCCTCCAGCAACGCCAGGGTTTTGGCGTATTGGCGCTTTAAGTCTGGGTGGCGCTTTAAAAACCGAAAAGCTCGCTCGGTATAAGCCTCGGTAAAAACGAGTTGGAACGGCATCTGACGCGAAGGCTGGGCTTACAAACTCGGCTGATCTGCAGCCAGCATGGCCTCCAACCTGTCCATGTGGGCTTGGGCGGACTCCACCACAGCACGCCCAGCGGCCACATCGGCTTGGGTTTGCATCAGCGCCACGTCCAGCTCGCACTCCCGCAGGTAGTGGTAGTGCGCTACATCCATCACCACATAGCGCTCTTTACCGCGCACAGAAATCATCGCCTCGGGCTGAGTAGCCAAAAGCAATTCAATGGCGGCGACTCCACGGGTTTTGAGGTCGTTTGCGGTTAATTGAGGCATGGTTTTGAATTGAAAGTGTGATTTATCACATGATTAAGAGTACGATTATTAATATTATTAATCGCATTGTCAATCACGCTATTTACACACTAAACCCAATTTTAGGCATTTTTAAGGCTATTTCGGCTTCTATCCGGTGTATTTATTGCCTAAGTAGCTATAGATAATATAGCGTTCACTTTTCTCGCTAACTTTTACCTGCTAACAGAT
>JAYVSU010000174.1:0-12792 GCA_043775055.1 Polaromonas sp. | reverse complement strand
GATTGCCGCTGTCAGGGTGGTTTTGCCGTGGTCAACGTGACCAATGGTGCCGACGTTGACGTGGGGCTTGGTACGTACAAATTTTTCTTTTGCCATTTTTCAATTCTCCAACAAGAATAAAACTACTGATCAAAAACTATTTACCGCAAGCCACACTAAGTAGTGAAAAAGCCCGCGACTTAAAACTGGTGCCCTTTCCGGGAATCGGACCCGGGATCTCTCCCTTACCAAGGGAGTGCTCTACCACTGAGCCAAAAGGGCGAACTCTCAACCCCGTCTAGAGGATTGCTTTTCTCTTGTGCCGCACCGACAAATTGGAGCGGGATATCAGAATCGAACTGATGACATCAGTTTGGAAAACTGAGGTTTTGCCATTAAACTAATCCCGCCTATTCATCACCTGAAATTCGCTACCTGTACCACTCAATCGGCACCGCACTTTATTTATCACGACTGGTGGAGAGAGCTGGATTCGAACCAGCGTACTCGTAAGAGGGCAGATTTACAGTCTGCTGCCATTAACCACTCGGCCATCTCTCCGCGTCGAACCTAGAATTATGCCACGGAATTAAGACACCCGAGAAGACTTGCCCTCTATTTCGCGACTATTTCAGACCGATTGAGGACTATTTATTGCCAGGCGATGCCTACTTGTCCGCACTTCTGCAAAAAAGCGTTGGCTTGCGCGAAATGACCGCAACCTAAAAACGGCAACGGTGGACGCAAAGCCGACAGTGGGGACGGATGATTCGCGCACAGCACCAAATGCTCGCCAGCCCCCGCTTCAATCTTTGCAATGAGGCCCTGCTTGGCCTGCGCATGCGCGCCCCACAGCATGAAGACCACATTTTTGTTGCTTTTGGTCACCAAACTGATGAGTTGGTCCGTCAGCGCCTCCCAGCCTAACTTGGCGTGGCTGGCCGGCAGCCCCTCCTCCACCGTCAAACAGGTATTGAGTAACAACACGCCTTGCTCGCTCCATCGCACGAGCGAACCATCCTTAAACCCACTTACAGCATCAATTTTGGCAGTTTTTGACCATGCATCCCCACCCTCACGCGTAATTTCTTTGAAAATATTGCGTAAAGATGGCGGAATCTTCACCCCCGGCGCTACCGAAAACGCCAGCCCCTCGGCCTGCCCCGCCCCGTGGTACGGGTCTTGCCCCAAAATCACCACCCGCACTTGGCTCAAAGGTGTCAATTCCAAAGCCCGAAACGGCGCGGGCGGAAACACACAAGCCCCTGCGTCCAGCCGCGCTTGCAACGCTGTCGCCAGTTTTTGACCTGTCAAACTGGTTAAAAACTCAGCAACTGTAGCATCCCAACCCGCTGCGACAGGCCAGTTGTTGGGATTCCACTGCTTTAAGCGCTGAAGTTGGCTGGAAGATTGAAAAAGCTCGTTTTGTTGCATTTTTTGGTTAAATTCGACTGTAGACTGCGTATTTATTCATTATTTTGCTATGAAATAAGTAGCAAAACGAGGGCAAACTTTGGCAATTAAGTCTCTGCCTATGCTGAGTTGACGTGCGCGGCAATCAGCATCTGTGCCACATAGTACGTTGCCAGCACCCAAAGCGACGCCAACGGCAGTGGCTGCACAAAGCGGTTGATAGCGAGCAAGGTGTCACTGGCCATGAAAAACACCGCGCCGACGGCTACCCACCCTGCTGCTGAGCCAAACGCCGAGCCGCGCAACACCCACACCCGACCGATGGCTTGCGCCCCCATCAAAGAAATCACCAAAACATACACCGCCACGGGTAGGCGCAGCCCCGCCGGCAAGCCGCCCTGCGCCAAAAACGCAAACATCCCAGTACCAAAACCCAAGGTAACCAACAACGCCCCACGGCTGGCAAACCATGGCACGCCGCGCTTTAGACGGGCGATGTAGAACAGATGCGCCGTTAAAAACGCCAACAAGCCGGCGATGAAATACCCCTCAAACATCAAAAAAACATCGCCCACCAAGGAAGCCGTCAAACCAGCCAGCAGCAACCCATCTTGGCCAAAACCGGCTCCAATCTCGTTTTTAGGGGCATTTTTGGCTATAGCCGGCGTATTTATTACTTGTTTAGCTACATAAATAATAGCAATAAGCAAGGTTAATGGCTTAAAAATATAGTGCAGCTGCGTCAAATGCAGCGCCCCGCTGGCGGTGGCTAAAGCGGCAGACTCAACCATCAGCGCCATCAATACCGACATCCGCCCCTGCAGCACTGCGCCAATCGCCCACAAAAACGCGGTCAAGACGCCAAACCAGATGGCTGACTGCGTGAGCGTGAAGGTGTGCGATAGCCATAAAAATGCCGTCACCCCGTTTAACAGCAATACAAACTGCAAGCCGCAAAACCATGCTCGGCCACGTGACAAGCTGGGTTGGTAGGTCTGCAGCGTCGTTATGTCAAAACTCGGTTTGGGGAACTTGGCAGCCACATCGGCAGGCCGCCAGCCCGGCGGTTTCAGCCAAACGCGCAGCTTGTCGAGCCAATTGTTGGCGCGCCAGCTGTCATGCAGCAAGGCTTTGTAAACCTCGGCATTGGCCCACAGCGGGTCCCAGCTGTTTAAGGGGCTGCGGGTGCCGTAAACACAGGGTTCGGCATCGTTTTCCATCTTGAACGTGCCAAACAGCCGGTCCCACACCACCCAAATACCGCCGTAGTTTTTGTCGACGTACGCATCGTTCACGGCATGGTGCACGCGGTGGTTGGAGGGCGAGCAAAACACCCGGTCAAACCAGCCCAACTTGCCGACCAGCTCGGTGTGCACCCAAAACTGGTACAGCAAATCAACCAAAGCCACGATGCCAAACACCAGCGGTGGCACACCTGCCAAGGCCATAGGAATGTAAAAAACCCAGCCTAATAGCGCACCACTGCTGGTTTGCCGCAGCGCCGTCGATAAGTTGTAACGTTGGCTTTGGTGGTGCACCACATGCGCCGCCCACAGCACCGCGCTCTCGTGCCCCATGCGGTGCAGCCAGTAATAGCAAAAATCGTAAAAAACCAGCGCCAGCAGCCAGCCGTACCACGTGCTCCAAAACACCTGCGCCTGCTCGGGCGGAAACCACGTCACCATGCTATAAAAAACTGTATAAATCCCCACCCGCAGCAGCCGCGTAAACACCGCGCTGATTTGGCTCAACACCCCCAAGCCAATGCTGTTGATAGCGTCACTCAGTCCATAAACTTCCCGCTTTTTATGGCGTGCCCACGCAAACTCCAATGCGATAAGCAGAATAAAAACAGGTGTCGCAAGGACGATGATTTGGCTAGCGGTCATGCCAAAGATTGTGCCTCAAGCCCTGCGACCGAGCTAGAGGTGAAGGCCTAAGACGGCGAGCTAGTCAAAACCGCTTGAAAGTCACATTTACGCCATTTAGAGCTAAAATTTGGCTGCAGCCGGCGTATTTTCTAATTATTCAGCTATATTAATAATAGCAACTCAAACCGCAAACAGCTTCGCCAACGCTTCGCCTGGGTCGGCGGCACGCATGAAGGCTTCGCCGACCAAGAAGGCGTGAATGCCGGCTGCGCGCATGCGGGCCACGTCTGCGGGGGTGGCGATGCCGGATTCGGTGACCAAGAGGCGGTCTTTGGGCACATCGGTCAGCATGCCAATGGTGGTGTCTAAGGTGACTTCAAAGGTTTTGAGGTTGCGGTTGTTGATGCCAACCAGCGGGGTTTTCAGCTTCAGGGCGCGTTGCAGCTCGGCGCTGTCGTGCACTTCTACCAGTACGGCCATGTCCAAACTGCGGGCGATTTGCTCGAATTCGACCATTTGAGCATCACTCAGACTGGCGGCAATCAGCAAAATCGCATCAGCCCCCATGACGCGGGACTCGTAGATTTGGTAGGCATCCACCATAAAGTCTTTGCGCAGCACCGGCAGCGGGCAAGACGCGCGGGCTTGGCGCAGGTAGTCGCTTTCGCCTTGAAAAAACTGTTTGTCGGTCAAGACAGACAGGCAAGCCGCGCCAAACTCGGTGTAGCTTTGGGCAATGTCTGCCGGAATAAAGTCGCTGCGCAACACGCCTTTGGACGGGCTGGCTTTTTTGATTTCAGCAATCACGGCGGACTGGCCAGCAGCAATTTTGGCGCGCATAGCACCCACAAAGTCGCGCGTCAGCACACGGGATTCAGCGTCAAACCGCATGGCGGCCAACGATTTGCGCTTTTTAGCGGCAGCGACTTCTTCGCGTTTGACGGCGGTGATTTGGGTGAGGATGTCTGTCATAGGGGTATTTTTCAATCTGCGTAATGCCCTATTTTGACAGAGTCACAGCTTCTCGCACTGCTGCAAAGCCAATACAACATCGGCAAAAGCTAGGTTTTGCTCTGCTGCACGGAGGCGGTGTGCAGATATGTCTTCAGCATCCTCTAACAATCCGAAACTCACAGACGTTTCATCCTGAGCCTGTCGAAGGACATCGAGATGAATCAAGGGAGTTGGCGAATGCTTTGACATATTCAGTATGCAAGTATTGGATAAACCATCGCATACTTACGACAGTGTAAATTTGATTTCCATTTTTTGCCGTTCAAAATTCATTTTCCACCCATAGGCTTTACTAAAAAATCCCGGTGTATCAGTTGCATCATTTGAGATAACTTTGGCGTTTGACGGCAGACGCACTTCAACTGTGCCATCTAATTTGACGCCTAACATTTTGAATTGTTCGGCGTCTTTGGGTTTGAAAGGTGTGGCGCTGACCGTGTAAACACCGGCTTTATCTTTTGAGATTTGCGCTATCGGTAGAACATCTTGCCTCTGCCCAATTTTGAAGTCTTTTTCGTAGACTAGCTGATATGTCGCATTTCCCAAATCTTTAAAGCTTGTGACACTTGGTTCTTTACTCAATTTTTGCATCTCAACACGTAGTCCCTGAATTTCTTTCTCAGGTGCAGGTCGATTTTTTTGCTTAGCGTCTGCCTGCATCGAGAGTGTCATAACATCTTTTGCCGTGCCGTCGTAGTGGTATGTGAAGTCACCCGTCGGCTTAAAGCTGTAAGAAGCGGTGAATTTTTCGGGGACTAGACAAGCAGCTAGTGACAATGGGGCTGCGACTACAAAAGCCAAATTAGCGATTCTCTTTAAGCTTTTCGGCACAGCAAACATCAATACTCTCCCTTGATCATGTTAAACAACCACTCTCCGTCAGGTTGTTTGATCAATTTATATTTTCTGTTGACGGATTCACCACTGTCTTCCGCCAGAAACACTACTTCAAACTTGAATGCGTTCAACGCAAGAGCAGACCAATCTCGGAATTTTTCAACGGTCAAACATATTGACTTATTGTGGTATTGCGTTGAGCTAGCTGGGCCGTGTGCATAGTGGTATTGGTTGCTGTTAGGGGCAACGTAACGAGAAAAAGTCGTAGTGTCAAAGTCTTTCAAACACGCAAGCTTTCCAATAACATCACGAATAATGGGTTTAGCTTCTGCAACCATCCCGTTCATTTTTGCGTCTTGTAACGGCTTATTCAATGCGGTATCCAACTTTGCCGCTTGAGCATCTGACAAAGCAGCCAAATTTGGGTTGCCGGTAAATACAGTCCGAGCCACTTGTGCAACTGGTGCAGCAGCGCCCACAACGGGCGCAGAACCAGCCGCCGCAATTAGTTTACAAAATTGAGCCTTGATGGCCGCCTCTGGAGACATTGCACCTGCCGGATTGGTATACAACATGCCAATGCGAGATGACCCCATTGGTGCTTTTTGAACAATTACCGTCAAAGGAGCAGGACGCGTACTTGCTCCGTTCAAAGCGCTGATGATGCCCTTTTCAGGCTCAGTGCTTGTGATTTTCCAACCTTCAGCCACCATCGCTTGCTGTACCGATTGATATGCAACCCCTTCGGATACACCAGACAAACCAGCAGTCGTTGAATAACTTTGCCCCGTGAGTAGACTGCCCTTGGTTTCGAAGTTGGTATCGCAATCTGCCGCAAAAGCCAGATTTGACAAAGCAATCGCTCCTATGAAAACGACCGATTTGAGGGTAGTAACTTGTGTTTTGGTTTGCATGTTGGCTAATTTAAGTTAAAGCCCTTCGACAGGCTCAGGATGAAAGTAGCGAGTTTAGCAAACAATTGTCTTTAAATTTTACGCCGTCAACCGCTTCGTAATGTCCGATAGTTCCGCCAACTTCGCCTTCGCCGCTCCTGATTCAATAGCTGACTTGGCAAGCAATACGCCGGCTGCCATTGAATCTGCCACATTGGCGGCATAGAGGGCGACGCCGGCGTTCAGGATCACGATGTCGCGGGCGGCGCCGGGCTGGTTGTCTAAAACGCCCAAGAGCATGGCTTTGGATTGCTCGGCCGTTTCGACCCGCAGGGCGCGGTTGCTGACCATGGCCATGCCGAAGTCTTCGGGGTGGATTTCGTACTCGGTGACTTCGCCGTTTTTCAGCTCGCCGACCATGGTGGTCGCACCGGTGCTGACTTCGTCCATGCCGTCTTTGCCGTAGACCACCACGGCGTGCTCGGCACCAAGGCGTTGCAGGGCGCGGACTTGGATGCCGACCAGGTCGGAATGAAACACGCCCATCAAGATATTGGGCGCATCGGCTGGGTTGGTGAGCGGGCCGAGCAGGTTGAAAATCGTTTTCATGCCCATTTCTTTGCGAATGGGGGCGACGTTTTTCATGGCGGGGTGGTGGTTGGGTGCGAACATGAAGCCTAAGCCGACCTCAGCAATGCACTGGGCAATCGCTTTGGGGGAAAGGTTGATGTTGATGCCCAAGGCTTCCAGCACGTCCGCACTGCCGGACTTGCTGCTGACGCTGCGGCCGCCGTGTTTGCTGACTTTGGCACCGGCTGCGGCGGCGACAAACATGGAGCAGGTCGAGATATTGAAGGTGTGCGAGCCATCGCCACCGGTGCCGACGATGTCGACCAGATGGGTTTTGTCCGCCACCTCAACCTTGGTCGAAAACTCGCGCATGACCTGCGCGGCGGCGGTGATTTCGCCAATGGTCTCTTTTTTGACACGCAAACCGGTGATGAGTGCGGCCATCATCACAGGCGACATCTCGCCGCTCATGATGAGCCGCATGATGTGCAGCATTTCGTCGTGGAAGATTTCGCGATGCTCAACGGTGCGTAACAGCGCTTCTTGGGGGGTGATTTTGTGGGTCATGGTGTGAAGAGGTAACGATTTAGGGTTTTGATTGAAATGATAACGGCCTGGCTGTCAGTGGTTCAATGCGGCAAGTCAGTGAGCGCCAACTTCGCGCCAAAGCCCATAAACACAGCCCCTGCAACGCGCTCCAGCCCATGCATGCTGCGCTGGACGAGGCCTGCGCGCTGGCTCAACCACGCAGCCAACAAGACGTAACCCATGTTGATAGGGATGGCGCTGACGTTGAACAAAATGCCCAAAGCCAAGAACGCCAGCGACGGGTGCGCGGAAGCTGGGCTGATGAATTGCGGCAAAAAGGCGAGGAAGAAGAGCGCGACTTTGGGGTTGAGCACATTGGTCCAAAAACCTTGCTTAAATACTGTCAAATAGTCAATTTTAAGGCTATTTTTAGCTGTAGCCGGCGTATTTATTGCCTCATTAGCTATACTATTAATAGCGTTTGTGGATTTTGACATGAACATTTTAAAACCCACGTAGACCAAATACGCCGCGCCCATGAACTTGAGAACGGTGAACGCCGTGCTGGACGCAGCAACCAGTGCGCTCAAACCCACCGTGGCCGCCGCCACATGCACCAAACAACCGGCAAAAATGCCCGCCGCCGCCACGCTGCCTGCGCGCCAACCGCCCTTGAGCGCATGGGTGACCATGTAAAACACGTCCGGCCCGGGCGTGAGGTTAAGCGCCCAACCGGCGAGGATGAACAGCACGAGGTTGTGTATGCCTAGATCGTTCATGTCATACGCCTTATTTTTTGCTTTTAGACGAGGAAATTCTTCAACATCGCGTGACCATGCTCGGTCAAAATCGACTCAGGGTGGAACTGCACGCCTTCCATACGCACGGCAAACGGCAGGGTTTTGTGGCGCACACCCATGATTTCACCGTCGTCCGTCCACGCCGTGATCTCTAAATCGGCGGGGCAAGTGGCGCGTTCAATCGCTAAGGAATGGTAGCGGTTGACGGTGAACTTCTCTGGCAAACCCGCGAACACGCCAGATTGCGTCGTTGTGATCACGCTTGTTTTGCCATGCATGAGTTGCTGCGCGCGGATGATTTTGCCACCCAGTGCCGCACCAATCGCCTGATGGCCCAAGCAGACGCCCAAAATCGGCAGCTTACCAGCGAAGTGAGTGATCGCTTTCACGGAGATGCCCGCCTCTGCTGGTGAGCAAGGGCCGGGGGAGATGACCAAACGGTCTGGATTGCGGGCGGCGATGCCTTCTAAGGTGATTTCGTCATTGCGGAAAACCTCGACTTCTGCGCCCAATTCACCGAAGTATTGAACGATGTTGTAGGTGAAGCTGTCGTAGTTGTCGATCATCAAGACTTTAATTCTTCCAGAATTGTTCGTCGTTTTCATACCAAGCCCTCCTCGACCAGTTCGCTGGCTCGCAGCAAGGCGCGCGCCTTGGCCTCGGTTTCTGCCCATTCCAGCTCGGGCACGCTGTCAGCCACCACGCCGGCTGCAGCTTGCACGTACAGGGTCTCGTTTTTGATAATGCCGGTGCGGATGGCGATGGCCACGTCCATGTCGCCCGCAAAGCTGAGGTAACCGCACGCGCCGCCGTAAAGGCCGCGTTTGGTGGGTTCTAACTGGTCAATCAATTCCATAGCGTGAACTTTAGGTGCGCCGGTCAGCGTGCCAGCTGGGAAGGTGGCTTTGAGCACATCCATCGCGCCTAGCTTTTGCCCCTGCGGACCGTCGTTCAAAATGCCTTCAACGTTGCTGACGATGTGCATGACGTGGCTGTAGCGCTCGACGGCGAAGGCTTCGGTCACCTTGACTGAGCCGATTTTGGCAATGCGGCCAATGTCGTTGCGGGCCAAGTCAATCAACATGACGTGCTCGGCGCGCTCTTTGGGGTCGGTGATGAGTTCGACTTCAGCGGCTTTGTCCAACTCGGGTGTTGCACCGCGAGGGCGCGTGCCAGCTAGCGGACGAATGGTGATTTTTTGTGCTGATTTACCGTCGTCTATGACCGCTTCTTGGCGCACCAAAATCTCAGGGCTCGCGCCGACGACGTGGAAATCGCCAAAGTCGTAGTAGTACATGTACGGCGACGGGTTCAGCGAGCGCAGTGCGCGGTAGAGGCTGAGTGGCGACTCGGTGTATCGCTTTTTGATGCGCTGGCCGACTTGCACTTGCATGAAGTCGCCGCCGGCGATCAGCTCTTTGGCACGCAGCACGGCGGCGATGTAGTCCGCCTTGGCAAAGTCGCGCACGGCAGGATGTGTGGTCGAAGGGTGAATTTCGGGGGCATTGACGGAAGATTTGAGCTTTTCCTTCAAGGCCAACAAACGCGCTTGGGCGGCGTTGAAAGCATCGGGCTGCGCGGGGTCAGCGTAGACAATCAGCGAGAGTTTGCCGGAGAGGTTGTCAATCACCGCCAGCTCTTCACATTGCAGCAGCAGGATGTCGGGGCAATACAGCTCATCGGGTGGGCATGATTTTTCTAGCTTTTTCTCGATGTAACGCACGGTGTCGTAGCCAAAATAACCGGCCAAACCGCCGCAAAAGCGCGGCAAGTCAGGGCGTAGCGCGACTTTGAAGCGCTGCTGGTAGCTGGCGATGAAGTCCAACGGGTTTATGCGGCTGGTTTCGACAACGAGGCCGTCGGTCACGACTTCAGTCTTAGCATCCACGCCAAAACCGATCGATTGCAGCAAGGTGCGGGCCGGTAAGCCGATGAAGCTGTAACGCCCAAAGCGCTCGCCGCCAACGACCGACTCCAGCAAAAAACTGTACTTATTTTGGCTGTAGCCGGCGTTATTTATGACTAACTTGCTATCTTTTTCATCATCTTTATTGCCACTTTGGGTGAGCTTTAAGTACAAAGATAGCGGGGTTTCAAGGTCGGCAAAGGCTTGCAGCATCAAAGGGATGCGGTTGTAGCCTTGGCTTTTAAGTTTGTTAAATTCAAATTCAGTCATCACAATTAACCTAGTGAGATGCGTTGCGTAGCTCATGCCGCATGCAAAAAAATCGCGGAATAGAAACTAGCAGTGCGAATATGGGGCGCTTGTTTGGGTCGTCTAGCGAAGTTTCCCTACACAAGCAATGAGCACGTTTTGCGCGAAGCAAACGTGCCTACGATGCACTTAACGTGAGGGACGCCAAAGCCAAGCTCCTCGGTCGCTGTGACCTGTGCTTTGGCTGGTGCTTGAGCCTGTGAAGTGGGCGCGATGTATGAACATAAGTTGCCAGTGTAGCAAACTCTTAGGGCGTTGCTACTAAATGCGTGGATTTTTGCATGCTTAGGCGTAAACCCGAGGCAAAAAAAATACGCTTGCGATTGATAATTGAGCCTTCAAAAATAGCACGGTCGTTCGTTTTTACACTTCAATCATCATGAATACACTTCTTCGCGCCCTCTTGGTGGTCTTGGCTTTGACCTCGGGTTTGTCTGTTGCTGCTGCAGCCACCGTGGAGGTTGCAGGCGTTAAGTTTGAAGATACCGCTGACCTGCGTGGCAGCAAATTGGTATTGAATGGAACGGGCGTACGATACAAGGCAGTTTTCAAGGTTTATTCGGCGGGTCTGTATTTGCCTAAAAAGGTCAGCACCGCTGAAGAAGCGTTGTCACTAGCGGGGAGCAAACGCATCAGTATCACCATGCTGCGTGATATTGACGCGTCGGAGTTGGGCAAATTGTTCACCCGTGGTGTTGAAGACAACGCGCCTAAAACCGAAATGTCTAAGTTGATCCCGGGCTTGATTCGCATGAGTCAAGTTTTTACGGATCAGAAGAAACTGCTCGTTGGCGATAGCTTTACCTTTGATTGGATTCCTGGCACCGGCGGTGTGCTGACGGTCAAAGGCAAACCGCAAGGCGAGCCCTTTAAAGAAGCTGAGTTTTACATCGCTCTTTTGCGTATCTGGTTGGGCCCTAACCCTGCTGACTGGAAACTCAAAGACGGCCTGCTGGGTAAATCCAGTTGATTGCTCACGTCGTTACGCCTTAGAACCCATTTAAATCATCAAGAAAGTAGACCGTCGATATGGATAAGATTTGGCTCAAGAGTTACCCAAGCAGCGTACCTGCTGAAATTCATCCTGAAATCTACGGCTCATTGACGCAGATGCTGGAGGAGTCGTTCAAGAAAAATGCGGCCAGTCCTTTTTCAGTGTGTATGGAGCGTTGGACGACGTACAAAGAAGTTGACGAGTTGTCTCTGGCATTAGGCGCTTGGTTGCAAAGCCAAGGTTTGGAGCCAGGTGCGCGAGTGGCCATCATGCTACCCAATTTGCCGCAGTTTTCAGTGACAATGGCGGGTATTTTGCGTGCGGGCTACACCTGTGTGAATGTGAACCCACTTTACACGCCACGCGAGTTAGAGCACCAGCTGCGCGATTCTGGTGCAACAACGATTGTGATTTTAGAAAATTTTGCCGTCACTTTGGCTGAAGTGATCAGCAAAACACCGATCAAACGTGTGGTGATGACATCAGTTGGCGACTTGCTAGGCGGCCTCTACGGCAAATGGATCACTTTCGCCGTACGCAATCTCAAGAAAGCTGTGCCTGCTTACCAGTTGCCGCTAACGAATGGTTTGACGGTCACTTCGTTCAATGAAGCCATCGCCAAAGGCAAGCGCATGACTCTGAAGCCGAACACTTCGACCATGGAGTCAATTGCATTTTTGCAATACACCGGTGGCACCACAGGTTTGTCCAAGGGTGCTGTTCTGACGCATCGCAATATTGTGGCTGCTGTACTGCAAGGTGAGGCTTGGTTCACACCGGCGATGGAGCGTGTTGGCGACGTTCGCAACATCAATGGTATTGCAGCCTTGCCGCTGTACCATATTTTTGCGCTCAACTTGAGTTTGCTGTCTATGCGCTGGGGCGCGCACATGACGTTGATTCCGAATCCACGTGACTTTCCTGGTTTTGTAAAAACACTCAAGAAGCGTCCTTTTCATATGCTGCCAGCAGTTAACACGCTGTTTAATGCGTTGCTGCAAAACCCTGATTTTAAAACTATCGACTTTTCAACGCTGTATGTGTCGCAAGCTGGCGGCATGGCTGCGTCTGAGGGAACGGCGCGCAATTGGTTTGCCGTCACAGGTTGCCCGATGATTGAAGGTTGGGGCATGAGCGAAACCGTGGCCATGGGCACCAACAACCCGGTCAACAGCACAGAGTTCACAGGGACAATTGGTTTGCCACTGCCAAGTGTTGAGATTGCTATCAAAGATGAAGCGGGCAACAACTTGCCGCAAGGTCAATCTGGCGAGATTTGCATCAAAGGGCCAAATGTGATGACGGGTTATTACAACCAACCGGAAGAAAACGGCAAAGCTTTCACGGACGATGGTTTCTTCCGCACCGGCGACGTTGGCATCATGGACGAGCGCGGTTACACCAAGATTGTGGACCGTTTGAAGGACATGATCATTGTCAGTGGCTTCAATGTTTATCCGAATGAGTTAGAAAACGTTGTCTCATTGTGCCCTGGCGTATTGGAGTGCGCCATCATTGGTGTGCCGGACGAAAAAGCTGGCGAGGCGATCAAACTGTTCGTCATCAAAAAAGACCCTCAGTTGACAGAAGCAGATGTCAGCGCCTATTGCCGGCAACATTTGACGGGCTACAAAATGCCTAAACATATTGTCTTCAGAGAAGACTTTCCTAAAACCAA
>JAYVSU010000173.1:0-9603 GCA_043775055.1 Polaromonas sp. | reverse complement strand
TCAATAAATACGCCGGCTAAAGCCAAATTTAGCCTCTATTTTGCGTATTTTTACCTAAACAGCGCCCAACAACACTGAACGACGCTCACCGAAGTTCATCGACGTTCACCGACGCTCAAACACTCGTCATCGCCACCGTTTTGGTGTTCAAGTAAGACTCCAACGCCTCCGGCCCACCCTCAGAGCCGTAACCGGAATCCTTCACCCCGCCAAACGGCAACTCGGCCCACGGCATGGCGGGTTGGTTGATCCACAACATGCCGGTTTGCACTTGGCTGCTGAGTTGATGTGCATTTTTGATGCTGCTGGTAAAGGCGTAGGCGGACAGGCCGAAGGGTAAACGGTTGGCTTCTGCAATGGCTTCATCCAGGTTTTTGACGCTGCGCAGCGCGGCCATGGGGCCGAAGGGCTCGGTGTTGAAGACGTCGCTGTCCAGCGGGGCGTCCAAAATCAGGGTCGGGGCGAAAAAGTTACCCGTCGTGCCGATGCGCTCACCGCCAGTGGCAATCGTCGCACCGCGCTTCACGGCATCTGCGGTCAATTGTTGCATCGCGTCCACACGGCGGGCATTGGCCATGGGGCCCATGGTGTTGCTGCCGTCCAAACCAGAACCCACTTTGATTTTTTGGGTGTAGGCCAAAAAGCCCGCCACAAACTCTTCACGTACCGCTTCGTCGACCAAAAAGCGGGTCGGTGAGATGCAGACTTGCCCCGCGTTGCGGAACTTGAAGCCGGCAATCATCTTCACCGCATGGGCCACATTGGCATCGGCCGCCACAATCACCGGTGCGTGGCCGCCCAGCTCCATGGTGGCGCGCTTCATGTGTTTGCCTGCCAAAGCCGCCAGCATTTTGCCCACAGGCGTGGAGCCGGTGAAGGTGATTTTGCGGATGGTGGGGTGTGGGATCAGGTAGTTGCTGATTTCAGCTGGGTCGCCATAGACCAAGCCAATCACACCTGCGGGTACGCCAGCGTCGATGAAGGCGCGGATCAGCTCAGCCGGTGAAGCGGGGGTTTCTTCCGGCGCTTTGACGATGATGGAGCAACCCGTTGCCAAAGCTGCACAGAGTTTGCGCACAATTTGGTTGACGGGGAAGTTCCACGGTGTGAAAGCCGCTACCGGGCCAACCGGCTCTTTCAGCACCATTTGCTGCACATTGGGCATGCGTGGCGGCACGATGCGGCCATAGACGCGGCGGCCTTCTTCGGCAAACCACTCGATGATGTCGGACGACATGCCCAGCTCGCCTTTGGCCTCAGCCAGCGGCTTGCCTTGCTCCAGCGTCATCACTTGGGCAATGCTGTCCGCCCGCTCACGCAGCAAACCCGCTGCGATGCGCATGATTCTGCTGCGCTCCACAGCTGGCGTGTTGCGCCAAATCTCAAAACCTTTGGCGGTAGCGGCCAGTGCGTCGTCCAAATCGGCAATCGTTGCATGGGCGACGCTGCCAATCACCTCGCCGGTAGCAGGGTTGTGTACCGGAATGACTGCACCACCGCGAGCGGCGCGCCATTCGTTGTTGATCATGAGTTGAACGTGAGGGTAGGCGTTTGTCGTGGTGGTGGTCATGGGCGGTACAGTAAAGTTTTGAAGTGAGAATTGATGAATAATGAGGCTTCTATCTTAAGGCGATGCCCTTGATGTATCAGACACAAGGGCTACACCGCAATTTCCATATTATCACTAGTTGTCTGACAACTAGCAACCCTTGTTTTATACGATGTCTGAACAATCCAAAATCGCCCAAATGCCACAACAAATGCCGCAACTTACCATCTCGACCCAGTTTGATTCTGGCGCGATAGAGGTCGTCAGCCTCAGCAACCCGCAAGACATTCAGCTCAATATTCGGGCAGATCAGGGCGTCAGTGGCGCCTCAGAATTCGCGCAGTGGTTTTACTTCAGGCTGCAAGGCGCGGCGGGCGTACCGCTCAAGCTACGCTTTTTGAACGCGGGGCAAACCGCCTACCCCAAGGGCTGGGAGGGTTACCGCGTCGTCGCCAGTTACGACCGCCAGCTGTGGTTCCGTATCGACACCGCGTTTGACGGCCAAGTCATGACCGCAACCCTGACACCAGACACCAACAGCGTCTATTTTGCCTATTTCGAGCCCTATTCCTACGAGCGGCATTTGGACTTGCTCGGCTCGGCGGCAGAGTCTGAGCATGTGACTTCTGAGTTTTTGGGCCACACGCTGGATGGCCGCGATATGAATGTGCTGCACATCACCGATGCGTCCAGCCCCACCCCTGCTGCGCAAAAAAAGCACCTCTGGCTCATCGCCCGCCAGCACCCCGGCGAAACCATGGCGGAATGGTTTGCCGAAGGTTTTTTAGAGCGCCTGCTGGATGTGGACGACCCGGTCAGCCGCGTTTTGCTGTCCAAAGCCATCTTCCACGTCGTCCCCAACATGAACCCTGACGGCAGCGTACGCGGTAACTTGCGCACCAATGCAGCCGGTGCCAACTTGAACCGTGAGTGGCTAGAACCCACGCTGGCGTATTCGCCTGAAGTGTTTTTGGTTCGACAAAAAATGCTGGCACTGGGCGCAGACCTGTGCCTAGACGCCCATGGCGACGAAGGCTTGCCTTACAATTTTGTTGCCGGCTCAGAAGGCAACCCCGGCTACACGCCGCGCATCGAAGCGCTAGAAAACGCTTTCAAAACCGCATGGCTGGCAACCAGCCCCGACTTTCAGACCGAGCAAGGCTATGGCCGCATGGCCGAGCGCAGCGCCAACCCGACGCTGGCTACCAACTGGGTCGCGCAGCAGTTTGGCTGCTTGGCCTACACGATTGAGATGCCCTTCAAAGACAACGCCAACCTGCCCGACGCGGGGGTCGGCTGGAGTGGCGAGCGCTCTAAAAAGCTGGGTGCGGGCGTTTTGCTACCAGTGTTGGCCGTGGTTGACCAGTTGCGCTGAGAATTGCTTTAAATTTGCTGAAACGGCTATTTTAGAGGTAAAAATAGCTGTAGCAGGCGTATTTAATCAATAGTTTGCTATATATTTTATAGTAAAAACAAGCAACTATTGATAATACTTCGCCACATAATCCGCAAAACTGCCTTGGTCGGTAGCTTCTAAAGTACGCTGCTCGGCCATAGATGTTTGCGTCGCGTCCACAAAACGCGCCGTCGTTGCCGCATCCAAAGGCGCTGCGAGCAAGCTTTGGTGATGCTGCTGGGCCATGTGTTTGGCGTAAGTGAAGTAGCCACCCGCTTCTCGCGCAGCAGCCAGCACTTGGGCGGAGGGCGTTAAATCGGGGTTGTCGATGCGCTGGCGCAGGGTGGCCATGGTTTTGGCGTAGTTGTCGCTTCCGTAAGCAGCGTCCAGCATGTCGGCAAACGGGGCCATGTCGTCAAACAGCTCGTGCGCTATCGGGCGGAAGGGCTGTTCGCGGTTATGCACCAGCAGGTGCAGGTCTGGCTGGCGGCCACGGTTGACGATGCGTCGCTTATTTTCGTCGTTTTCAGCCTGCTCGCGGGCAGAAATCGGCGGGCTGTCGCGGAACAGGCACATCATCAACAGCACATCGGCAAAGGTACTTTGCTCGGGTGTGATGCCGATGTCGACCATGGGGTTCAGGTCAAACAAGCGCACTTCGACGTATTCCACGCCATAAGTCGCCAAGGCCTTGGCAGGGCGTTCGCCGTGTTTGCCGATGCGTTTGGGGCGAATGCCGGCGTAGAACTCGTTCTCAACCTGCAGTAAATTGGCGCTGAGCTGTTGCCAATGCCCATCTTCTTTGTTTTTGACGCCCATCTCTTCGTAAAACGGGTCGGGCGTGCGGATGGCCGCTTCCAAGGCCTGCGTGTATTCCACAACCGAGTTGAAGCTGACGTGCAGCTTGTCTTGCGCGTTGTTCTGGTAGCCCAAGTCGCTCATGCGCAAGCTGGTGGCGTAGGGGCCGTACAGCGTGCCGGGGGTGAGTTCTTCCAAATCCGACTTGCGACCCTGCAAAAACGACTCGCAAACCGCTGGCGACGCGCCAAACAGGTAGGGAATGAGCCAGCCGTAGCGTAAAAAGTTGCGAATCAGCCCAAAGTAGCGCTCAGAGATGAAGTCTTGCAGGCTCAAAGTTGACTTGCAACAGCTGTGCAGCGACTCCCAAAACGCTTGAGGTAACGACCAGTTGTAGTGCGCCCCAGCGATGGTCTGCATGTGACGGCCATAGCGCAGCCCCAGGCCTTCACGGTACACGTACTTCATTTTCGCGGAGTTGGAGGTGCCGTAATTGGCCAGCGGAATGTCCTTGTCCTCACCCAAAATGCAGGGCATGGAACCGGCCCACATCGCTTCGTCTTTGAGCTGCGCTGCGCTGAAACGGTGGATTTCACGCAAAAATTGCAGCGGAAACACGGGGTCGTTTGAGGGCGGGGTGATGAATTCGAGCAGCGCTTCCGAGTAATCGGTGGTGATCCACGGATGCGTGAGTTTAGAACCCAAAAGGGCTGGGTGCGGCGTGAGCGCTAACTTGCCATTGGCATCCACCCGCAAACACTCCCGCTCGTAACCACGCTGGATGCCCCGCAACAGCTTCGCTTGTGCGGGGCTGGCAAACTGGCTCACTGCGCCACAACAGGTAAATTTCAACATTGCAGACTTATTTTCCTAATTACTTGCCGTTAACGCCAAGCAACTCGACTTCAAAATGCAGCGTCGCATTCGGCGGCACAGCATTGCCTGCGCCGCGTGTGCCGTAAGCAATTTCAGGCGGGCAGGTCAGCTTGGCTTTGCCGCCAACCTTCATTTTTTGCACGCCTTCTGTCCAGCAAGGGATGACGCGGTTCAGTGGGAAGTCAATCGGCGCGTTGCGGGCATACGAGCTGTCAAACTCCTTGCCGTCCGGCAGCGTGCCACGGTAATGCACTTTGACGGTGTCATTGCTGCTGGCTGGCTGCGCGCCCGTACCTTCTTTGAGCGAGCGGTAGACCAAACCACTGGCCGTGACCACCGCACCCGCTTCTTTGGCCGCAGCCGCAGCGGCGGCAGATTGTGCCCAAACGGAAGGGACAGCCAGTGCCACGGACAACAGGACGGCTGCGCAAAGGGTAGATTTGAGTTGAAATGTCATGGTGATGAACTTGAGTAAAGAAGGGTTAAGCCGAAGCTGGAATGGTTGGAAGCGTATCCTAAGTCCAGAATAGCAGTTTGACCGAGCTGAACGCCCTGTTACAAATAGGGGTTTTAGGCGGGAAAACAAGTCAAAAATGCTGTTTTAAGGGTATTTTTGGCTGTAGCCTGCGTATTTATTCATTATTTTGCTATTAAATTTATAGTGTTTTGAAGTTTTAACTGAAAGAGTCTGTCCATGCAAACCTATGATTTTGACCTTTTTGTCATTGGCGGCGGCAGCGGTGGCGTGCGCGCTGCGCGTATGGCGGCGCAGCGTGGTGCGCGGGTGGCGCTGGCCGAGGCGGGCGGTGTTTATGGGAGCAGTGATGAAAGCGGCTTCAATGCGGGGCTGGGCGGAACGTGCGTTAACGTCGGCTGCATCCCGAAAAAGCTCTACAGCTACGCGGCGCATTTTGCGGAAAGCTTTGAAGAATCACACGGTTTTGGCTGGGAGGGCGCAGCCCCTGTTTTAAATTGGGAAATCCTCAAAGCGAACCGCGCTAAAGAAATCGGCCGTCTGAACGGCATTTACGGCCAATTGCTCAGTGGCGCAGGGGTGACTGTTATCCTGAAGCGGGTCAAGCTGGTCGATGCACACACGGTAGAAATGGCAGATGGCCAGCGCCAGACCGCTAAAAATATCCTTATCGCCACAGGCGGCCACCCCAGCGTGCCAGACATCAAGGGGCGCGAACTGGTGGTGACGTCAAACGAGATGTTTGACCTCACGCCCTTCCCCAAACGATTGCTGGTTGTGGGCGGCGGCTATATCGCCTGCGAATTTGCCTCGATTTTCAATGGTTTAGGCGCTGAAGTGACGCAGTTGTACCGTGGCGAGCAGGTGTTGCGCGGTTTTGACGACGAGGTGCGGCATTTCATTGCGACGGAGATGCTCAAAACCGGCGTTGATTTACAGCTTGGGGCTGATGTGGCAGCGGTTGAGCGCACGGCGGCGGGTCTGCAAGTGACGTTGACTGGTTCAAAGGCGGCATCAATCGTGTTCGATACCATCCTGTACGCCACCGGCCGCGTACCCAACGTCAAAGGTTTGGGCTTAGAAGCCGTGAGCGTGGCGCAGGGCAAAGACGGCGCGATAGTGGTCAACGACAGCTACCAAACCAGCGTCCCCAGCATTTACGCCCTTGGGGATGTGACGGCGCGAGTCCAGCTCACGCCCGTGGCGCTGGGCGAGGCCATGGTGTTGGTCGACCATTTGTTTGGCCCCGCCGCTGGCAAACAAGCGCGCAGTATGAGCTATGAATTTATTCCCACAGCGGTGTTCACCCACCCAAATATCGGCACGGTGGGCTATTCAGAAGCCGAAGCCCGTAAGAAGTTTGGCGCTGTCACGGTCTACCGCAGCGAGTTTAAAGCGCTGAAACACACCCTGAGCGGCAGCACCGAGCGCACCTTGATGAAGCTGCTGGTTGAAGACGCGACCGACCGCGTCGTCGGCCTGCACATGGTAGGCGCAGATGCCGGCGAAGTGGTGCAAGGCTTCGCCGTCGCCATGAAAGCCGGCGCCACCAAAGCCATGTTTGACAGCACCATCGGCATCCACCCAACGGCGGCAGAGGAGTTTGTGACGATGCGGGAGCCTGTGAAAAGTAAGTGACGCATTTCGAGCTAAAAAAATTCATGGATGTAGCGAATACTATTGCTATAGAAACCGCTATTTAATTTGTAACATGTAAGTCCTAATGCAAAGAAATTAATCTTGCAGTTTGGATCAAAGGAATTAAATTCCATATTGCTGCCACATGGCATTAGTAAGTCGTGATGCACCGAGTTCTTGACGCAATGATTTGAATTTTGCAGCTGCAGGATAACAGCGGAGAAATTGCTCTTTCGATGCATGAAGTTGATATGGCAGGTAATAAGTTCCTTCGAGCGCAATGGCTAGAGTGATCATTGATCTGGTCCAATTTCCTACTTCACGCATTGCGTCTGCACTAATGCGTTGCTTGTAATAAACGACAAAAGAGAAAACATCTTGCTGCGCCCAAGACATAAGTGTTGACTTGTCTGCGTTCGAGTGACGAATCGAGACATTGACAGTTCCTGTTGCTACAGTTTGCATCAGATTAGACATTGCTGTGGCGAATTTAGAAAAATTCTGCTCAGGGATAAAGTATTCTTGTAAAACGTAAGTTGACGTGTTTCGTGTTGCTGGTTCAAGCTCAGCAACATCCAAACTTGCTTCATAATTTCGCCACACAATTTCATGCTTTTCTTGTAGCGGCGCAATAAGTTTCCTGCGAAGAATATCCTTTCCGGGTAGCTCTGTGAGCGCCCAAAGGGCAAACTTTTCTTTCTGGTAGCTGCTAGTTTTGGGGTGTAAGCGTTCATTTACGGTCACTGGTTTATTTGTTCGTGTCCAAGTGATGCATCTGGGCAGATTAAACTTCAGTGGCTGCAAGTCTGCGTTATGAAGCAGAACGTTCTTATTTGAGAGGATGTTCTCTCGAAACCATGCTGGATAGTCATCAAGCGGAACGTGAATGGCAGACTTTTCAATCTTGAAGTTTTCGTCCAAATTTAATTCAACCTCAGCAATGACGCCTACGCCGCCGTAGCCACCGATAGCAGCATGGAATAACTCTGAGTTAGATTCCCGATTGACCTCTAAAGCTTCTCCGTGTGGAAGTATCAGTTTGATGCTTTTGACGGAATTACTGACAGCGCCATGCCCAACATACCGACCATGACAATTGACAGACAGCGATCCACCCACCGTGAAGTTGGCGTAACTTTGCATTGTTCGTATTGACAAATTATTTGAGTCGATAATTTCTTGCAAATCGCGCCAGCGCATTCCCGATTGAACGCGTGCTGTCCGGTTAATGGGATCAAAATGCAGAAGCTTGTCTAAAGGTCGCATATCAAGCTGCAAGCCGCCTTGAGTGCCCGTTTGCCCACCCATGCTGTACCGCCCTCCGCCAATACTAATATGCCCCTGCCAAGTTTTTAATGCTTTTTGAATCTCTTCGGTGTTGTGAATCTGCTTAATGCCAGCGGCCTGAACATTGTTCAAGTGTGTGACGTTACAGATATTCAGAGGGTTTGCGGGGCATTTGGCAGTCGCATTTAAGCCGACTGCAGCGGTGCTGGAACCAATCAACGAGATGGCTTGACGTCGCGATAAATGGGTATTTATGTTCATCGTTTTAGTTTACAAAGTTTGAAACATGTTTAATGCAAGTATCAACACTTTATAACGTGAGGACTTCATGCGCACCAGTCCCGACCTTGGCCCCATCCTCAAAATGGAGCTTTAATCGGTCTTAATAGCCTGCGCACAGTTATATTGACCTTCACCCCTTGTGACGCACTTGTAACCAGCTCGTAGCACAATAGCCACATGCCCAAATCATTACATCAACTCCCCGCTTTCATCGCCCCCGCTCAGTTCACCGACGCTGCCGCCGCCTTGGCGCAGGTGCAAAAGATTTACGCCGCTCAAATCGAGCATTTACGGCAAGCCATGCAGGCTTTTGTAACCAATGGCGATGAGATGACGCCGCTCACCGCGCAGACCAAGGTGCGCGCCTGCTACCCGTTTGTGCGTATCCACACCGACACTGCGCTACGCTCCCAGTTGCCAGATTTGGAGCGTTTGAGCTATGGCTTTGTCGCCGAGCCGGGCCGTTATGAAACCACCTTGACGCGGCCAGACCTGTATGCCAATTACTATTTAGAGCAATTTCGCCTGCTGCTGCAAAACCACAAAGTGGTGCTAGAAATTGGCACCAGCACGCAGCCGATTCCGATTCATTTCTCATTCGCCGAGCACGACCACGTTGAAGGTAGCATGAGCGCACAGCGTCGCAGCTTGATGCGCGATGTGTTTGACCTGCCCGACCTGGCGGCGATGGACGATGGCATCGCCAATGGCACGTTTGAGGCGCGCCCGGGGGAGCCGCAGCCGCTGTCGCTGTTCACCGCACCGCGTGTGGATTACTCGCTACACCGCCTACGCCACTACACCGGCACAGCGCCTGAGTGGTTTCAAAACTTTGTGCTGTTTACCAATTACCAGTTTTACATCGACGAGTTCGTCAAACTTGGCCATGAGGAGATGGCCAACCCAGCCAGCGACTACATTGCCTTCATCGAGCCGGGCAACGTGGTGACGCGTCGCGTCGGGTTGACTGCAGAGGCGACAGACGCTCTCGGCGTGCAACCACCACGCCTGCCGCAAATGCCGGGTTACCACTTGGTGCGGGCTGACAGAACGGGTATCAGCATGGTCAACATCGGTGTTGGCCCAGCCAATGCCAAAAACATCACCGACCACATTGCCGTGCTGCGCCCGCACGCCTGGATCATGCTCGGCCACTGCGCCGGCTTGCGCAACACCCAGCAGCTGGGCGACTATGTGCTGGCGCACGGCTATGTGCGGGAAGACCATGTGCTGGACGAAGAGCTGCCGCTGTGGGTGCCGATTCCGGCGCTGGCTGAAATCCAGGTCGCCCTAGAGCAAGCC
>JAYVSU010000172.1:0-7365 GCA_043775055.1 Polaromonas sp. | reverse complement strand
AACAGCCCGGCGGTTTTTTTTTGTCTTTTCATAGCCATTCGATTTTTTAAACTTTAGGAGCGACCACATGACTTCCAAGACAACCGCCAACGATACCTGGTATCCGCACGTCAACGCCAACGACAAAACCAGTCAAACCGACGACGAACGCATCAAGGACATCACCGTGCTACCTCCACCAGAACATTTGATCCGCTTTTTCCCGATTCGCGGCACCGCTGCCGAGTCGTTGATCAGCCAGACCCGCCAATCCATCCACAGCATCATGGCTGGCAAAGACGACCGCTTGCTCGTCGTGATGGGCCCATGCTCCATCCACGACCCTGCAGCCGCCTTGGAGTACGCCAAACGCCTCATCGCCCAACGCGCCAAATACGCCGGTACGCTAGAAATCGTGATGCGCGTCTACTTCGAGAAACCCCGCACCACCGTCGGCTGGAAAGGTTTGATCAACGACCCGTACTTGGACGAGAGCTACCGCATCGACGAAGGCTTGCGCATGGCGCGTCAGCTGCTGATTGAAATCAACCGCATGGGTTTGCCAGCCGGGAGCGAATTCTTGGACGTGATCTCCCCACAATACCTGGGCGACCTCATCAGCTGGGGCGCGATTGGCGCACGCACGACTGAGAGTCAAGTCCACCGCGAGCTGGCTTCAGGTATTTCTGCGCCGATTGGCTTTAAAAACGGCACCGACGGCAACATCAAAATCGCCACCGATGCGATCCAAGCCGCTGCCGGTGGTCACCACTTTTTGTCGATCCACAAAAACGGCCAAGTCGCGATTGTGCAAACCAATGGCAACGCCGACTGCCACGTCATCTTGCGCGGCGGCAAAGCGCCCAATTACGACGCCGCCAGCGTTGCAGCGGCTTGCAAAGACTTGGTTGCCGCCAAATTGTCGGCGACCTTGATGGTTGACTGTAGCCACGCCAACAGCAGCAAGCAGCATGAAAAGCAAATCGACGTCGCCAAAGACATCGCCGCGCAACTCAGCAGCGGTTCACACAGCGTGTTTGGCGTGATGGTGGAAAGCAACTTAGAAGCCGGTGCGCAAAAATTCACACCCGGCAAAGACAAAATTGCGGGGCTCGAATACGGCAAAAGCATCACTGATGCGTGCATCGGCTGGGCAGACTCCGTCAACGTGCTAGATGTGCTGTCTGAAGGTGTGTTGGCGCGCCGCAAATTGGCGGCGAAGTAAACTTTTCGCTAGGTTTACTAGACTTGCTAGCTTAGCTAGACAGCCAAGCGCTCACCCGCTTGGCGTCTTGCACCGCCAGCCGCCAAGTGGTCGACACGGCTGCCGGCGTGGCTAGGTTCAGCGGCAGTTTGAGCAGTCGCTTATCCCGTGCCACCAGCGCCATCACCTGTTTTTGGCCACCAGCGTAGAGCATTAACTCCTCCAGTGTATGCAGGCGCCAGCTTTGCGCCGCTTGCGTTTTACTGGCGGGCAGCTCAATACCCAGCCATTCATCACCCGCTGCAAAACCTGCAGCTTCAGCAGCGCCACCGCGAAGCACGACCTTGATGTCCATGCCTTTGTTCTCTGTGACGCGTAGCCCTAAGCGTTGCTGCAGTTGCGCAGGCTCGTTCGCCACCGTCACGCCGTGTTGGGTTAGCAAAGCTTGTACTGGCAGTTCTTCAGTGCCATGTATCCACGCGGCAATCTCTTTGGCAAACGAGCGGCCACCCAAATCTTCTAGCACGGTGGCAAAGTCGCGCTCACTCATGGCGCCTGCGCCATGGCGTTGCTGGTGCGGCTGCGCATGGCAGCGCGCCCACAGCGCACGCATCACATCGTCGAGCGTGGTTTTGCCTTCATGGCGCAGCGTCAAGTCAAAGCACAACGCCACCAGTGCGCCCTTGGTGTAGTAGCTCACGGTGGCGTTGGCGGTGTTGGGTTCAGGGCGGTAGTATTTCACCCATGCATCAAAGCTGGCTTGCGCGACCGACTGCACCTCGCGCCCTGGTGTTTGCAGCACTTGGTTGGCGGTTTTGCACAGCAAGTTGAGGTACTGTGTATCGTCTATCAAACCCGCGCGGCGTAGTAGCAAGTCGTCGTAATAGCTGGTAAAACCTTCAAAAAACCACAACAACTCGGTATAGTTTTCTTGGCTGTAATCCAACTCAGCAAAGTCGCGCGGTTTGAGGCGTTTGACGTTCCAGGTGTGGAAGTACTCGTGGCTGATCAAACCCAGCAGTGTGGTGTAGCCTGCGCCCGGTTTGGCTGATGCGGCTACATCGGTGCGTGGCAAATCTTGGCGCTTGCAAATCAGCGCGGTCGAGTTGGGATGCTCCAAGCCGCCATAGCCATCATTAACAGCATTGAGCATGAAAACATAGTTTTTGAATGGCGGTTTGATATGCGGTGTTTTTTCTAGTTTGCCATGCCAAAACGCCATTTCAGTTTCAACGATTTTTTGCGTATCTGCGAGCAGGCGCACACCATCAAACGTCGCTGCCGCACCGGCCACGACAAAGCGGTGCTTCACGCCTCGCACCTTGAACTCGCCACTCCAAAACGTACCCAGCTCAAACGGGCAGTCCACCAATTCGTCATAGCTCTTAAACTTATAGCTACCAAAGCCCTGTTTGTTGATGTCCTGCGCAGTGGCACCTGTGGCCACTTGCCAATCGCGTTGCTTGGCCGGTGCTTTCAAGTGCAATATGTGGACAACATCTTCTTGCCCCTCAACCCGTAAACACAGGCTGGTGCCGTTGAAGAAGCCACGCGCGGCATCCAACCAAGCGGTGCGCACCGAGTTGTCGTGCGCAAACACTTGGTAGCTGATAACGAGCGGTTTGTCGGGGTTGCAATCAATTTGCCATGAGCATTTGTCGGCTTGCACGGCCTCCAAACGCTGCTTGCCTTGATGCGCTTCTAAGTTTTGCAAATTCTTCGCAAATTCGCGGACCAAGTAGCTGCCCGGAATCCACACCGGCAGCGAGACATGCTGTGTCATTGCTGGCGCAGCGATGGTCAGGGTGATGTTGAAGAGGTGGGCGTTAAGGTCAAGCAGTTCAACAGCGTAGTGAACGGGCGCAGATTGTTTTGCGGATTTTTGAGAAGTGGCCATAGGCTACAGAATAACCCAAGACGCAAACCGGCAGTCAGCAGACGCACAAAAACAAAAGCGCCGGATGTTGCTGACCAGCAGCTACCCAGCGCTTTGAAGAAAATAACTGACGCGAGAAAAATTAAGTGGTCAAATCAACCGTTTTGGCGCCGGCGCCGTTGGTTTGGCAAGACTTGATGCCATTGTCGCGTGCTTTTTCAGACTCATACATCTGGCTTTGACCAATGACTTGGTGGTTGCCAGCTTTGAGCGTGAAGTAAGGCGCTTTGTTTTTGCCTTCTAAACGCGCATAGCGCTTGTCATCTGGGGAATTCTTTTGTACCGACGCGATGCCATTCAGCGCGCTGGCTTTGGACTCATACATCTCGCTGGTCAAAATAATTTGCCCATTTCCGGCGAGCAAGTTAAAGAAGAATTTGTCGTTTTTAGATTTTTTCAGCTCAAATTTACCGGCCATGAAATTCTCCTAAGTCAGGTGTAGTCAATTGCTTTTATGTCGCGCGTGCGCCAGCATTTTGCTGACCAGTTATTCTTGACGCAAAAATACCGCTTGGCAATCCGCAGAAACGGGAGAATCACCCTTAAAACGAGCAATACTTCATGTATTTGTCGCAATATGGCAACAATTAAATCAATCCGATGGAGTTTCCCCCGTCGGACTAGAGCGTAACTACTTCATTGAAGCCAGTAATTTTTCAACCTGCGCTGAGTCAATCGCGCCAGGCACACGGGTGCCATCGGCAAAAAACATGGTGGGCGTGCCAGTGATTTTGTGCTTTTTGCCAAATTCCACATTGCGTGTCAAAGCAGCGGTGTCGCAGGTTGCAGCGGCAATGGCAACATCACGCACCATCCAGTCTTGCCACGCCTTGGCTTTGTCTTTGGCGCACCACAGGCTGTTGGACTTGGCGGTCGAGTCTGGCCCTAAGATGGGGTACAAAAACATGTAAAACGTGGCGTTGTCGACCTTTTGCATGTCGCGCTCATAGCGTTTGCAGTAGCCGCAGTTCGGGTCTTCAAACACTGCAATCTTGCGTTTGCCGTTGCCGCGCACGATGGTGAAGGCGTCTTTGAGCGGCAATTTGTCAAAATCAATCGCGCTGAGCTTGGTGGTGCGGATTTCGGTCAAGTTGGACTTGGCTTTGGTGTCAATCAACGCGCCTTGAATGAAGTAGTTGCCTTCAGCATCGGTATAAAAAACATCGGTGCCAATACGCACTTCAAAGAGGCCCGCCATCGGCGTTTTGCTCACCTCATCAATGGTCGCAATGCCTATGCGTTCGGTCAAATTCTTGCGAATCATCGCTTCGTCCGCCAATACAGAGAAGTTTAAAGCCCCAAAAACCGAGGCGATTGCCAGCTTGCGCGTTATATTTTTCAAAGTCATCATCGTGTTGTGCATCGTGTTCTGCATAGTGTTCCGTTCAATCTAACAAGCCAATTATCAAAGTCAATGTCACCCAAATGCCGTTTATAAACCCATCGCCCGCTTGGTCACCCAATGCTTCAATCCGCCGCTGCGCTCGAAGCCCTGCATGCCCAAATTGCGCAGCATTTGCCAAGGCAGCGTGCCGATTGGCACACCGTCCGTGTTCAAACCCTGCGCAAACAACTGCTGCAGCCCGTCCGTCACCGAGCCCAGTAGCAGCACATCCGTCTTGCGGGCCCGCTCATATCGGCGCAGCAGCTTCACATCGCCCACATTGCGCCAATATTCGCGCTGTCCTTCGGTGATGGACAACACTTTAGCCAACTCCGCCACATCTGCCAAACCCAAATTCAAACCCTGCCCAGACAGCGGGTGCACCGAGTGCGCTGCGTCTCCCGCCAGCGCCCAGCTGCCCAAAGTCGCGTGTGTGCCAACCCAGCGGCTGGCCCGCGCCAGCTGCAGCGGCCAAGTAGCCCGCTCGCTGCACAACTGCATGTCGCCCAAGGCTTGGCCGCCGGCCAAAGCCGCTTCACGGCCAAAATCCTCAGCGCTCAGCGCCATTAGCGCAGCCGCCCGCTCTGGAGAGACAGACCACACCAACGCCACGGAGTTCCCCTGCAGCGTAGAATCGGCTGTATTTAGGGTCGAAAGCGGTAAAAATGCCAAGATTTCACCGTTGTGAAACCATTGCCGCGCGATGTTGTCATGCTCAAACTCGCAGGTCAAACGTGCCGCCACCGCGTGCTGGTTGTAGGGCGTTACGTCAAAGTCCACCGCCAAGGTGTCGCGCGTCAAGCTGTTGCGGCCTTCGCAAATCACCGTCAAATCGGCGCGAATCTGATGCGTTACCGGATTTTGTAAGTTATCGCTCACTGTCGCTATATCGCTTGTGGAGCTTGGCTCAATGATGTCAATCAGCGGCTGAAACTTCACCGCCTGCAGCAATTGATCCTCCAGCGCCGGCACATCCACAATCCAAGCCAGCGCCGCCACTTCTTGCTCCAACGCACTAAAATTGACAATGCCTTGCGACTTGCCGCTGGCGTCGCCTTGCACATTCATGCCAAAAACTGGCGTGCTGGCCGGGGCTTCTGGCCATGCGCGCAAAGATTCCAGCAAGGTGCGCGAGGCCGTGTTGAGCGCATAAGCTCTAACATCTGCTCTGACGTCAGCTTTCGCATTTTTAGAGGCAGGCGCTCCCACCAGCGCCACACGCAGCCGCTCTCGCGCCAACAGCAGCGCCAACGTGCGCCCCACAATGCCCGAGCCTTGGATGCAGACGTCGTAATGTTTGCCTATGGGTTGAGATGGAGATTGGCTCATAGCCTTCATTGTAAAAGCATCTCCAAATCTTGCTAATCTGTAAGTTTGCTATATATTTAATAGCTAAATAACCAATAAATACGCCGGCTATAGCCAAAAATAGCCCTAAAAAAGCTTTTAAACAGGTTAAAACAAGGTAAAATCACGCCATGACCTCAAAACTACTTACCGCCATGACTGCTTCCAAACTTGCTTCCAACTTTGAAGTAAAAGCCAGAATCGCCCAACTCTTCATTTACCCCATCAAATCTTGCGGCGCCATCGAGCTCAAAGAAGCCCTGTTGACCGACACCGGCCTAGACCTTGACCGCGCTTGGATGCTCGTCGACGAGGCTGGCGAGTTCGTCACCCAGCGTGAATTGCCGCGCATGACGCTGATTCAGCCGCTCCTCAACACCTTTGACATGATCCTCAAAGCCCCCGGCATGGAGCCGCTACACGTCCCGATTGAAGAAGTCGGCGCTGCGGTGAGCGTCAAAGTCTGGGAAGACACCGCCAAAGCCTTCGACATGGGTGACGACGCTGCAGACTGGTTCAGCACCTTTTTGAAGAAAACTGTGCGCTTGGTCCGTTTTGACCCTGATCAAACCCGCTTATCCAGCATGAAATGGACCAACGGTATCGAGGCTAAAAACGGGTTTGACGACGGTTTTGCGGTCTTGGTTACCAGCACCGCATCCCTCCAAGAGTTGAACGACAAGCTAGAAGCCGCCGGCGAGCAGCAAGTCACCATGCAGCGCTTCCGTCCCAACATCGTCCTCACCGGCGTAGAAGCGCATGACGAAGACCGCCTAGACACCCTGCACATCACCACCAAAGAGGGCGATGTGCAACTCAAACACGTCAAACCCTGCGTGCGCTGCAGCATCCCCACGGTAGACCCCAAAACCGGTAAAACCAACCCGGCAGTCAGCGACACCTTACAAACCTACCGCCAAACCCCCCAAATGGACAACGGCGTCACCTTCGGCATGAACGCCATCATCCTCAAAGGCGAGGGTTCTACCCTGCGCGTGGGGCAGACGGTGGGGGCGGATTATTTGTTTGGGTGAGGGGGGGGGGTGATCAGTTGGTTATAACTGTGTGTGGGGGTTTATGTGCCCAATTTAACGAATTGTTATGCCATGCTGTATTTTTTTTCAGGTTCTAAGAGCGTATATTGGGTCTGATTTTCTTCGAGGTGTTCTGTCGTTGGCGTAATGAAATTCGTTACCAAAGCTTCAATAACAGGATTTCTATTTTTTTCTTTTCCACCTACGTGATAAAAGTGTTCACGTGTAAGAATATTATGTGAAGACCAAAGAGTTTTTACATATTCATTTTCACGATAATCATTATGATGCCAAGTTGATAAAATAAATTTACCTTTAAAACTTGAAAGTTTATTAAAAAGATTTCTTTCATCAGTATCATTCCACCCATTGTAATAATCCACATGCCTATCAATGTAAGGAGGGTCGCAGTAGATAATATCGGATGATGACGCTTCTTCAATTGTCTTATTAAAGTCCTGGCACTTGAAAGTAAACTCTT
>JAYVSU010000171.1:0-10887 GCA_043775055.1 Polaromonas sp. | reverse complement strand
TTCTTTGCCGTGCAGGGCAAAGGTTTCTTCCAGTTGGGCGATGTTGTTGAACTCCAATACCAGCGTGTCTTTGACCACATCTGCCGGCACGCCCGAGCTAGTGGGGTGGCCAAAAGTGGCTAAACCCGAGCCTGCTTTGACCAAGAGCGCATCGGCATGCCCGTGGTAACAGCCTTCAAACTTGATGAATTTGACGCGACCTGTTGCGCCTCGTGCCAAGCGAATCGCACTCATGGCGGCTTCGGTGCCAGAACTGACGAGGCGCACCATCTCAATAGAAGGCACGAGTTTGATGATTTCTTCAGCCAGTTCGACCTCGCGTTCGGTCGGTGCACCGAACGAAAAACCATCCAAAGCAGCTTTTTGCACAGCTTCCAGCACGGCGGGGTGGCCGTGGCCCAAAATCATCGGGCCCCAAGAGCCGATGTAATCTATATGTTGCTTGCCGTTGGCGTCCCAAAAGTACGCACCTTGGGCGCGCTGCACAAAGCGTGGGGTGCCGCCTACGGCTTTGAAGGCGCGGACAGGCGAGTTCACACCGCCTGGGATGCTGCGCTTGGCGCGCTCAAACAAGGAGGCATTTTGGTCAGTAAATGTGCTTAATGTCATATAAGGATTTTATTTGTTGCCGAAAAATAGAGTTGGCTGTAAGCAATAAGTTGTAATCGTCGCAAAGACGCGTAAACACGGTAAATCTAAAAAACTAGCGGTAAACCCTAGACGATTCGACAAATATTTGTGTGCTTGCAAGGCATAGCCAACTAAAACACCACGCTAACTAGCCAGAAGAAAAAATGTAACTTGTCGGATATTGCCTACACATAGTTGTTAAAAAGTGTAAACATCGATTTGGGCTGGCTACAATGGTCTGATTCTAATCTTTGTACTGAGGCGCGACTGTTGTGATTGAAACCAAAACTTGGTTGTGTTTGATTTGTGGATGGATTTACGACGAGCAATTAGGGGTGCCAGAGCAGGGTATAGCAGCAGGCACGAGTTGGGAGAATATTCCCATGAATTGGACTTGTCCTGAATGTGGCGCGCGCAAAGAAGATTTTGAAATGGTTGAGATTTAAACTTTCTCCCAGTCGGGGGGCAATAGACAGAGGTATGTCAATGGATACAGTTAAATCGACTTATAAGGTTTTGGTCATTGATGACAGCAACACTGTGCGACAAAGTGCAGAGATGTTTTTGAAGCAAGGCGGGCACGAAGTGTTTCTTGCTGAGGACGGCTTTGACGCTTTGTCTAAAGTTTGTGATCACAAACCGGATTTGATTTTTTGCGATATTTTGATGCCGCGCTTAGACGGCTACCAAACTTGCGCCATCATCAAAAGAAACCCCAGCTATGAGGACATCCCGATTGTGATGTTGTCATCTAAAGACGGTGTGTTTGACAAAGCGCGCGGCCGCATGGTGGGCGCGCAACAATATTTAACCAAACCATTTGTCAAAGACGCTTTGTTGCAATCAGTGCAGCATTTCGCAGGGACAAAACACGGGGCTCAATAATGGCGATTCATAAAGTACTGGTAGTTGACGACTCTAAAACAGAGTTGATGTTTATTTCGGATCTTTTGCAAAAAAATGGTTTTGCTGTGACAACTGCCGATGATGGCGATCAAGCGTTTAAATGCCTGTCAGCTGAAACACCTGATTTGATTTTGATGGATGTCGTGATGCCGGGTAAGAACGGTTTTCAGCTTGCCAGATCGATAGCGCGTGACCCGCTGTATGCACAAGTGCCTATTATTTTTTGCAGCAGTAAAAATCAAGAAACAGATCGGTTGTGGGGTTTGCGTCAAGGCGCCAAAGACTACATTACCAAGCCTTTTGATCCTGATGAATTGATTGCAAAAATTCGCGCTCAAGGTTAATAACTTCTACCTGATTTTTAAGCCTTATATTGCATGGATAAGCGAAAAACCCTACGTGACCTACAAAGCCGTTTGGCTGAAAAATTGCAAGCCGTCCGAGCTGGAGACATCGCTTCTTCGGCTGCTTGGCTGGCTGTTGTATCCGACGACTCCAAATACCTCTTTCCCCTGAGTCAGTCGGGTGAGATATTCCCATGGACTGTTACGCACAAAGTTGCGCACACACAAGATTGGTATTTGGGAGTTGCCAATTTGCGTGGATCTTTGTTTGGCATTGCAGATTTTGCGAGTTTTGTGAAGCAGTCAAAGCCTTCAGTCCACAGCCAAGTGTCACGTTCAGAGTCTCGGTTTGTGACTTTAAGCAACACGCTTGAAGTCAATTGTGCATTGTTTGTCGATCGCTTGGAAGGCTTGCGAAGCGCTGAGTCCTTCAAAGAATCCATGAAGCCAGAGGAGAATGCGCCTTCATACTTTGGGCATACATATATAGATTTGAATGGCGTGCACTGGCAAGAAATAAATCTGCAGTTGCTATCCCAGCAAAATAATTTTTTAAATATTAACGCGTACTGATTTCTTTAAGGCCGTTTCATGTCTGAACTCAATCTCTTCCAAAAACTGTTTTCACGTAAACCAAGCGCATCGATGCAAGATGCCTCTATGGCTGACATATTAGTTGAGGCCCCCTCAGATGTGCCTAGTAGTGCCGCATTCGCTGCTGAAGCGGTGCCGAAGGTAGAGCGGAATATCGAACTACCAGCCATGCCTTTGAGCGTCGACTTCAAAACTAGTGAAGCTGAGTCAGATCAGAATTTGCTGAATATTCCTATCCTTGGCAAACGCACAGTAGTTGCGCATCAGCGGATTTTTGCGGCGTTACTGGCTTTAGCGTTGCTTGTACTGGCTCTGGTCACGTTCTTTGCTTTGACGCAAGCGGATAAAGTTTCCCAGCAGCTGTCCGCAACGGGTCAGGCTTTGATGCAGTCGCAACGTTTGGCGAAATCTGTATCACAAGCATTGGTGGGCAGTCCACAGGCTTTCCCAGACGTGAAAGAGAGCGCAGAAGTTTTAGCAAAAACGGTTCGCGGCTTGAAGGCGGGTGATGAAGCCATGCGCATCGAAGCGGTTCCTGAAGAGGCGCAACAAGATATTGAGAAAATTGCGCCATTGATGGAGCGTGCTGAGAAAAGTGCCAAAACAGTGTTGGGGCAACAAAAAATCTTGACCCAGGTGGGCACTGCGCTGCGTACCATCAATCGTCAATCTTCAGATTTGCTGGAAATTGCTGAAACGGTGTCCTCATTGAAGTTGCAGCAAAATGCTGCGCCTACTGAGATTTCAGCAGCAGGACAGTTGGTTATGTTGACGCAGCGGATTGGTAAGTCTGCCAATGAGTTTTTAACGATGGAGGGCGTTAGCCCTGAAGCTGTTTTCTTGCTGGGTAAAGATTTGAATTCGTTCAAAGAGATTGCGCAAGGCTTGCAAACGGGTAGCGCAGAACTGCGTTTGGCAGGAACTAAAGATGCTCAAACCAGTGAACGTTTGGATGCCTTGATGAAGCTGTATGAGCAAACGCGTGTTCAAGCTGGCGCTATATTGGGAAATCTGCAAGGTATTGTTTCTGCGCGTGAAGCGCAAGTTTCTATTATTTCTGATAGTGAGCCTTTGCGTCGTAATTTGGAAGATTTGCAAGGCAAGCTATCAACGCAGTCAGGCTTAAGCGCAGGAGCATTATCAGCATTGATTTTGTCTACCTTGTTTTCGTTGCTGTGTGCTGCTGGGCTGGCATACGTACAGTTGCAAGAAAGCAAACGTCAACAAATGTTGGCACAAGAACAAAAATTAGCGGCAGAGGGGCAAGAGCAACAAGCCAAGCGTGTGAACGACGGTAATCAGGCGGCGATTTTGCGTTTGATGAATGAGTTGCAAGCTGTTGCTGAGGGTGATTTGACACAAGAGACAACAGTTACAGAAGACATTACGGGAGCGATTGCTGACTCAGTAAACTACACGGTAGAAGAGCTGCGCTTGCTTGTAGGTAACGTGCAGAGCACTGCGGGACGCGTGGCCCAAACAACATCACAGGTTGAGAATACATCTACTGAATTGTTGGCAGCATCGACGGAGCAGCTTCGAGAAATCAATGCAACCGGTCAATTGGTGCTTGATATGGCTGGCCGAATCAACAAAGTATCGATCCAAGCGCAAGACTCCGCTTTGGTCGCTCGTCAATCTTTGACGGCAGCAGAATCAGGTTTGGCTGCCGTGCAAAACGCGATTGGTGGTATGAATTCTATCCGTGATCAAATTCAAGAAACATCGAAACGTATCAAACGATTGGGTGAATCTTCCCAGGAAATTGGTGAAATTACCGAGCTAATTTCGGATATTACAGAGCAAACAAACGTGTTGGCTTTGAATGCAACGATTCAGGCGGCTTCTGCAGGTGAGGCCGGGCGAGGTTTCTCGGTGGTTGCTGAAGAGGTGCAGCGTTTGGCGGAGCGTTCTGCCGATGCGACAAGACAGATTTCCGCTTTGGTGAAGGCTATTCAAACGGATACACAAGATGCAGTTGCTGCTATGGAGCGTTCAACTCAGGGTGTAGTTGAGGGGGCCAAATTGTCAGACTCTGCAGGAACATCGTTGACTGAGATTGATAAAGTCTCTCGTCGGTTGGCAGAGTTGATTGAGCAAATCTCAGCTGCCACCTCTGAAGAAGCGACTTCAGCCAATATCGTTGCAAATAACATGCAACATATTTTTGCTGTGACTGAACAAACAGGCGAAGGCACACGAGCAACAGCGCAACAGGTGCGTGAGTTGTCGAAAATGGCTAACGATTTGCGTGAGTCAGTTTCTCGATTCAAAATCGCTTGATAGTCAGTTCTGATACTTTACATTTGCGATTCATTTATGCAACTTGACGATAACAAAATGACTCCAGAAGTAAATGCGGCCGTTATGGACTTGGGGCCATTGGCGTGGGTATTTGAGGAGTTGCGTAAATCCTTGGACGCTTCAATCAAGGGCTTGAAGCGATTTATTCGTGAGGCCGATGCTGCTCCAGGCTCAGACTTGGCTGCAGCAGATCCACAGCAGCTGCGTGCAGCCAGATTGCAATTGCATCAAGCTTTGGGTGCACTCAATATGCTGGGCTTGCGTGAGACTGGTCTGTTGGTCGGCGCAATGGAGCAAGTCGTACAGCGACTCATTCAGCGACCTGGTTTGACCACTGAGGATGCCGTTAGCAAACTAGAGAAGACCAGTTTTGCAGTCATGGAGTATTTGGAGTGCTTGCTATCAGGCAAAGCGGTGTCCTCGCTGGCTTTGTTTGTTCAATACCGAGATGTAAAAATGTTGGCAGGCGCAGAGCGTGTGCATCCAGCAGATTTATGGGATAGAGCGTCCTTTGAATGGCTTGACCCGCATATGCCTGCAAGCCAAAACTCTCTGAGCTATGAACCCAGCTTGCGTTCAGAAGTAGATGCTGCACTTCTTAGATTAATGCAATCAGCAGATGTCGAAGCAGTATCAAGTTTGAAAAAAATAAGTTTAGGTTTGTCTGAGACGCAAATAAATTTCAAAGCTGGGGTATTTTGGAAAATATGTGCAGCATTTTTTGAGGCAATTTCTAGTAAATTGTTGCCGGTTGATCTGTATGTGAAACGAGCAGCCTCTGGTGTTGTCATTCATTACAACAACATGAAGCATGGTGATTGGGTTTTTTCTGACAAGTTCATGCATGACATGCTGTTTTTTTGCGATCAAGCAATATCGGACAGCTCTGTAGAGACACCGTTACTTGCTGCCGTCAAGAAAGCGTGGAGTTTAAAACCACATACAGTGATTGATTACGAAATTAGTCGCTACGGCCATTTTGATCCAGCCGTGTTGGCTTTGTCTAGAAAAAGAATTGTTGTCGCGAAAGAGTTGTGGACAGCGCTCTCGAGTGGAGATATTCAAAAAATCAGGGGAACATCTGAGCAGTTCAAATTAGTTACTGATTCATTACTCAAACTCTACCCGTCAAGTGCCCCATTAGCATATGCACTGACCAATGCGATAGATGCTGTAGCTATTTCTAAAGCGCCGCCACCAACAGAATTGGCGATGGAAGTAGCTACTGCAATACTTTATTTGGAGGCAGTTTTTGAAGAATGGGGGGCCACAGATGCCGAGATGGCATTACGTGCAGCTGGGCTTGCCGCGCGGATGGAGCATGTTCGCACAGGTGGTCAAGCAAAAACAGTAGAGCCTTGGATAGAGGAGTTGTATCGCAGGGTTAGCGACAGAGAGTCCATGGGTAGTGTCGTGGGTGAATTGCGTATTTGTCTAACAGATATCGAGAAATCCATTGATCAGTATTTCCGAACACCGGCGGACCAAGCTGTTCTGCAATCTGTTCCAAGCAAATTAGGACAAATGCGTGGAATTTTCTCAGTCTTAGGGTTGGAGCAGGCTTCAAGCGCAGTAAGTGCCATGCGTGAGAATGTCCAAGAATTTTCTCATTCCAAATTCGATTTTGAGAAAGCGCGTGTAAAAGGGAGTATTGATAAATTCGGTAACAATTTGGGCGCATTAGGTTTTTTAATTGACATGCTCAATTACCAACCTGCGCTGGTTAAAAAGTTGTTCATTTTTGATGAAAGAACTGGTGATTTAAATCCTCTTATGGGTCGCGTCAGCAACGCGATAGAAACACGTGCTGCTGAAGCCTTGATAAGTGAAGAAATTGTCAAGCCAGATATACAAGTAAGTGAACAAGTTTTATCTGCTGATGTGATTGATAGGCCTGAGGTTTCATCTCCGTCCGCTATTGCGCATGCTCCGATCATTTCGGCTCAGACTTTTGAAGAGCAACTTGAAGATGATCTGGAATTGAAAAATATCTTCTTCGAAGAAGCGAATGAAGTCATCGCTAACGGATTGAAAACTGTGGAAACTTTATCGGCTTCTCCGCATAACTTAGAAGCACAGGCCACTTTGCGTAGAGTATTCCATACGCTTAAGGGTAGTTCGCGAATGGTTGGTCTGAACGAGTTTGGTGAGGCTGGCTGGTCTTTTGAACAGCTGCTTAATTCCAAGCTAGCTGATCAAGAGCTTTTCAGCTCGGATTTGTGCACATTGTCTACCGCAGCCTTGAATACTTTTGCCGAATGGGTTCGTGATCTCATAGCAAGTAAAGCGGAACACTGGTCTGCGCTTCCTTTTCAAAGTGCTGCTAACGCCATGCGCATTGAAAGTCGTTTGGATGTCACCGGACTTTCACTGCCTCATTTGGCTGGCGATTTCCATGAAGAGAGCAAGCCTATAACAGCAGACTCAACCACCGCTGCAAGCTTGCAATTGTCGAGTTCTGAGCAAGCTTCGGATGCGCTTGTTATCAATGAGCAATCGAGATCCTTAGAAATTCATCACCCTGTTATACCTTTACAGAGTTTAGATATTGTTTTGGACTCGGCTGTGCATGATGCAATCGTGCCAGAGACACCAGCATTAGCAGAGCTACGCGAAGCTTCAGTAGCTATTGAAAGCAAAGAAGCCGGCAGTGTTTTAGGTGAATTTGATAATGAAAAAATTGAATCAAAAGTAGATCAAAGTAGGAATCTAGCGATACTAAGTTCTGACAGCGTGTCAACAGTCATGCCAGAACTTTTAGTTGAGACTTCTGAATTACAGGTAAGTGCGAATCAACACGATGAACAATTTAAAGTTATCGGCTCAATAAAAATTGGCATTCCTCTATACAACGTTTATTTGAATGAAGCAGATGAGTGGGCAAGACGTCTGGTCACTGAGCTTGATGAATGGGCGCTTGAATTGCATCGTCCGTTACAAAATTCGACTGTTGGTCTAGCCCATTCGTTGGCTGGAAGTTCAGCCACGGTTGGCTTTAAAGGTTTGGCAGACTTGGCTAAACTGTTAGAGCATGCGCTAGAGCGAGCCTACCAACAACCAAATGGAACCAGCGAGCAAGCCAAGTTATTTTCTAGTGCGGCAGAAGAGTGCCATCGTTTATTGCATCAATTTGCTGCAGGGTTTTTAAAAGAGCCCAGCGAGAAAATCTTAGATCAACTTGCTAATCTTGATTTTTCAGCACAAAGCGTAGAGAAATTAATGCCACTTAAAGTGGCTGCCCCTGCGTTGATGGCGGTGCCAGCTAAGCCTAGTTTTGCGACTATTTTTTCAGCCGCGACACCAAGTAACAAAGCAATCTCACCTAAACATATCCAAAGCCAAGCGCAGGCGTATGTTCATGACGATGATGACATCGAATTGGTTGATGCATTAGACCTTGATTTGTTCCATATATTTGAGGAAGAAGCACAAGAGCTTCTGCCGAGACTTGGAAGTGCACTGCGGCAATGGATTACGCGGCCAGAGAATTTAAGTGCGCGTTCTGAAATTCTCCGTACGCTTCATACGCTTAAAGGTAGTTCAAGATTGGCGGGTGCCATGCGGCTTGGAGAGTTGTCGCATCGTATGGAGTCAGAAATCGAAGAGCTGGGATCTGAGAACTTAACAGAAGAGTTGCTTGAGCCCTTGCTCGTGCGCTTAGATGTCCTTCAAAATAATTTTGATAGCTTGCATCTTCCTTCAGAAGTTGATGAACCGGTTGCTCCAGAACACATTGATATTTCCGCCGAGCGTGAAGAAGAAATTAAAGATGCGTTGTCATCTAATGGCACGCCATTGCAAAGCACAAGCACACCTGTCGTTGTCACTGCTAAAGCAATCATTGCGCTACCAGCAGCTAGTATCTTAGTTGCAGAGAAAAAAGAATCGCGTCAGTCGGTTCGAGTTCGCGCTAGATTGTTAGATCGCTTGGTCAATCAAGCAGGTGAAGTTATGTTGACCCGTACTCGAATCGAGTCTGAACTTGGGCAATTACGAGGTTCTTTGGGTGATTTGACAAGCAACTTGGATCGCCTGCGCCAACAGCTTCGTGATGTTGAGTTTCAAGCTGAAACTCAGATGCAATCACGGATGGAGCAGGCAAAGGATTCACAAAAGGGATTCGATCCACTAGAGTTTGATCGGTTCACACGAGTCCAAGAGTTAACGCGAATGATGGCGGAGTCGGTTAACGACGTTGCTACTGTGCAGCGCAGTCTGCAACGCACTGTAGAACTGACCGAGGATGATTTGGTTGCCCAAGCGCGGCAAACGCGTGATTTACAGCGTGATTTATTGCGAACTCGCATGGAGGAGTTTGAAAGCATTTCTGATCGTTTGTACCGAGTTGTTAGGCAAGCATCTAAAGATACCAACAAACAGGTCAAGCTAGATATTATTGGCGGCTCTATCGAGATGGATCGCGGTGTCCTTGAACGTATGACGCCGTCTTTTGAGCACCTTCTAAGAAATTGTGTCGCTCATGGTATTGAAAGCAATGAGAAGCGGAAACTTTCAGGCAAAGACGAGATTGGAGTCATTGCTATTAGCTTGCTGCAAGATGGTAATGATGTGGTCATTGAGTTTAGTGATGATGGTGCTGGTTTAAATTTCCAACGAATTCGTGAACAAGCTATTTCTCAGAAGTTGATCACGGCGAACGCTAAATTATCTGATGTTGAAACAACTGATTTAATTTTTACGCCTGGCTTGACTACAGCGTCTCAAGTAACTGAGTTGTCAGGGCGAGGTATCGGCTTAGATGTGGTTCGTTCTGAAGTTATGGCATTGGGTGGGCGCATTGAGGTTGCCAGCGAAGTCTTGAAAGGCACACGATTTAAGTTGGTATTGCCGCTCACTACGGCTGTGACGCAGGTGGTTATGATGCGTTCGGGCGGTTTATCGTTTGGCGTCCCAGCGCATTTAGTTGAGCTTGTCCGTCGTTCACCAGTAGTTGATGTTGAAAAAGCTTACCTCAACGGATATTGGGGCACCAAGGAGGATGCACTGCCATTTTATTGGTCGGGCGCTTTGTTGCAAGCCTCGCAGCGCAGCAGCGAACCGCTGCAAAAAACCAATTCAGTTATTATTTTCAGAAGTGCCGGTCAGCGCATTGCCATTCATGTCGATGAAGTATTTGGTAACAAAGAGGTGGTCATTAAAAACCTAGGTCCTCAATTAGCTCGGTTGCCGGGTTTGGCTGGCATGGCAATTTTGGTCTCTGGTGCTGTTGCATTGATTTATAACCCCGTTGCTTTAGCCGCTGTATATGGTACTGCTGCGCAACAATACAGTTCAACTTACACGCCAGCTATCGGCAGTAAAGAATCTGACGGAAGAGTTGTGCCGTCGGATGCAGCCACAGATCAGCACACTCCGCTGGTATTGGTGGTTGATGATTCAATCACGGTGCGCCGCGTCACACAGCGTATGCTTCAGCGTGAAGGGTTCAGAGTCGTCTTGGCTGTTGATGGCTTGCAAGCGATTGAAAAATTGGGTGACGAGATTCCTGCAGTCGTTTTGTCTGATATTGAAATGCCACGTATGGATGGGTTCGACCTGGTTCGCAATATTCGAGCAGATGCTCGTTTAAAGCATTTACCTATCGTGATGATTACTTCTCGGATTGCTGAAAAGCATCGTGAATTGGCTAAAGAACTCGGTGTAAACAATTACCTCGGTAAACCCTATTCAGAAGAGGGCTTGCTTGCTGTCTTGCGGCAACATACAACGCAAAAAAAACCAGCAACTGAGTCTGCCTAATTTCCAATTGACTACTCTTTCAGCTCAAAGCGCTGCCTAATTATTTTGGCAGCGCTTTTTTTACGACAGCATATCTTTCGAGTGTAAGCAAGCGCGCTTGTGCATGTTCTACGATGGGTTGAGGATAATCTTGGCCGATTGTGACGTTTGCAGCCGCTAAATCTACAGGGCTAGCCCTCCAAGGTTCATGGATAAATGCGTTGGGTAATTTGGCTAGCTGCGGTAAATATTTACGAATAAACTTACCTTCGGCATCAAATTTTTCACTCTGACTCTTCGGGTTGAAAATTCTAAAATAGGGTTGCGCATCGCAACCACTTGAGCTCGCCCATTGCCAACCGCCGTTGTT
>JAYVSU010000170.1:0-52354 GCA_043775055.1 Polaromonas sp. | reverse complement strand
ACCCGCGTGATCAGCGCTTTGCCGGCCAGACCAAACCCGGGCAGGCCGCCCGCTGCCTTGCTGGCGTGTTTGAACACCGAGTCACGGTAACCAAACGCGCACTGCGCGGCGTTCAGGGTAAAGCGCTGGCCAGTCGTCAAATCGACTGCATCGAGCGAATCGAAGCGGTCTTGCAGCTCGACCCCGTAAGCACCGATGTTTTGCACGGGCGATGCGCCCACACTGCCGGGGATCAAAGCCAGGTTTTCAAGGCCAGGGTAGCCCGCGTGCAGCGTCCAGGTCACGAGGTCGTGCCAGCTTTCACCAGCACCAGCCTCCACAATCCAGGCTTTGGCCGTTTCACCCACCAGCCGCTTGCCCATGATCTCGACCTTGAGCACCAATGGTTTGACATCGCCTGTCAGCACGATGTTGCTGCCACCACCCAGTATGAATTTGGCGGCCGCCCTGAGCACCGGGTCAGCCAGCAAGGCGTCAATGTCGGCCTCGTCCTGAATGCGAACGAGGCTGAGCGCTTTGGCCACAATGCCAAAGGTGTTGAAAGACTGGAGCGGGACATTTTTCTCGACTAACATGGCTGGATTGTCTCTCCGGCCCGCGTGGGCTCCTCACCCGAAATACCGAAAATCATGCCTTCATTTGATACCGTGCTGGAAGCCGACCTCGTGAAGGTCAAAAACGCTGTCGAAAACACCGCCAAGGAGATCGCCACGCGCTTTGACTTCAAGGGCACGCCAGCCTCCATTGAGCTAAAAGACAAGGAAATCATCCTGATTGGCAACAGTGATTTTCAGCTGGACCAGATCAATGACGTCTTGCGCAACAAGCTCACAAAAGCCGCGGTTGATGCGCGTTTTCTGGAACCGGGAAAGGTTGAAAAAATTGGTGGTGACAAGGTCAAACAAGTCTCCAAAGTGCGCAACGGCATTGAGACCGAGCTGGCCAAAAAAATCCAGGTGCTCGTCAAGGGCAGCAAAATCAAGGTGCAGGCTGCCATTCAGGAAGACAAGGTCCGCGTGACGGGCGGCAAACGCGATGATTTACAAACGGCCATGGCGCTGATCAAAGCTGAAAACGTAGACTTTCCTTTGAGCTTTAACAACTTCCGGGACTAGATATGGCCCCCACGCTGGTCGCTTCGCGTACTGCACTTCACTTTGCTGCCTTCCTGGCTCTTATGTGCAGCGCGGCGCATGCCGAGTCGCTCTCGCTGGCGGGCATGCTGGGCAGCAAGGCGCTGCTGGTGGTTGAGGGGACGGCGCCCAAGACCGTGGCAGCGGGTGAAACGCATCTGGGCGTCAAGGTGATTTCAACCACCGCAGATGAAGCCGTGATTGAGCAAGCGGGTAAACGCCGCACCTTGCGGGTGGGCGAGGCCCCTGTGAACATGGGCAGTGGTAGCAACGGCAGCGGCAAGGGCAACCGTATTGTGCTGCTGGCCGGAAATGGCGGCCATTTCATGACGGCGGGCCAGATCAACGGCAAAGCCGTGCAGTTTATGGTGGACACCGGCGCAACCTCTGTGGCCATGGGCGTGCAGGACGCCGAGCGCGCCAGCATTAATTACAAAAGCGGCCAGAGTGTCATGGTGGCTACGGCCAACGGCAATGCGCAGGGTTACCGCATCAAACTGGCGTCAGTCCGGGTGGGCGATGTGGAAGTGTTTGATGTAGATGCCGTCGTCACGCCGCAAGCCATGCCCTTCATGTTGCTGGGCAACAGCTTTTTGACACGTTTTGCAATGACCCGCGAGAACGATCAAATGACGCTCGTCAAGCGCTACTGACCAAGCGGGCCTCGCTTATTTCGCTGCTTTTTTAGAGCCGCCCAGCCTTGACTCTGTTCCCTTGAGCAGCTTGGTGATGTTCTCCCGGTGACGGTACACCAGCATGGCACTGATGACAAAAATCGCCACCAATATTCCCCGGTCAACATACCACGCCGCACGGTCACCCAACAGGTAGTACAGCGGCGCAAAAACCGCAGCCGCCAGCGCGGCCAGCGACGAGTAACGCGAAAAATAAGCCACGATTGCCCACGTTGCCAGGGTTGCCAGGCCCAGCAGCCAGTCAACACCAAACAGCACGCCTGCGGCCGTGGCCACGCCCTTGCCGCCCTTGAACTTAAAAAACACCGGGTACAGGTGCCCGAAAAAAGCCGCTAACGCTACGGCGGCAATGGTGCCTTCGTCCAGGCCGTAGTCGTGCCCAAACAACTTGACCAACGCCACAGGCAGCCAGCCCTTCAGGCCGTCGAGCAGCAAGGTAGTGACCGCAGCGAACTTGTTGCCGGAGCGCAGCACATTGGTAGCGCCGGGGTTGTTACTGCCGTAACTGCGCGGGTCTTTGAGGCCCATGCAACGGCTGACGATCACGGCAAACGACAGCGAGCCGAGTAAATAGGCCAGCACCACGGCTGCGCTTGCGTACAGATAATTCAAATTCGTCTCCTGAGAAGGCATGAAGGCGTGCATGTGTGTGCACGCAAGGTCGCGCCTTTAATCGGTCAAGGCACATTGCACCGATTTTGCACCCAGCAGCGTGACACACACCATCGGGTCAAGCCCCACCAGATAGCCGCGTCTGCCACCATTGATCGCAATTTCAGGCAGCGCCAAAATGCTGGACTCGATGTACACCGGCATCACCTTGCGCGTACCAAACGGCGATGTGCCGCCTACCAGGTAGCCGCTGTGCTTGTTGGCCACCTCTGGCAGGCAGGGTTCGACCGATTTGGCACCGATCTGCCGCGCCAAGTTTTTGGTTGATACCGTGCGGTTGCCATGCATCAACACCAACAGTGGCTTGCCGTCTTGGTTTTGCATGACCAGCGTTTTGACGACCATGAACGGGTCAAAACCCAACGTCTGGGCGCTGTGCTGGGCACCACCGTGTTCCAGATATTCGTAGACATGTTCTTTGAAGGCGACTTTATTCGCTTTCAAGAACTGGGTGGCGGGCGTTTCTGAAACGTGGTCTTTTTTGGCCATTGCTGACAAGAATTACGCCATCACTGGCAAGGGTCGCGCAGCTCCCAACGGATTTTGTCAATTTCAGCCAACACTGCAGGCGACAGCGTTGTACCGTAGGCGGCTACGCATTCATCTAGCTGCGCCACGGTGCGCACGCCGATGATGGTGCTGGAAATTTGCCATTTGCTGTAGCAAAAAGCCAAGGCCATCTGCGTCGGTGTCATGCCGTTGGCAATGGCCAAGGCGTTGTAACGGCGGGCGGCAATCAAAGATTCTGGGCGGCCCCAGCGCTGCTTGCGGGTGGACTCAAACATCGCCAAACGGGCTTCGGCGGGTGCGCCCTCACCCGTCAAGCCGCTCTTGTCAAACTTGCCCGTCAGCAAGCCAAACGCCAATGGCGAGTAAGGAATTTGCGACACACCTAGGCGGTGCATGGTTTCGTCCAAACCGTTTTCCAGTGTGCGGTTGAGCAGGCAATACGGGTTTTGCACGGTGGCAATTTTGGTCAACCCATCTTGCTCAGCCAAGCGCACAAACTCATGCACACCGTAGGGCGACTCGTTTGACAAACCAATGGCGCGGACTTTGCCGGCTTTGACTAATTTGTCCAGCGCCCGCAGCTGACCGAGGATGGGGGTGACTTCTTGGTCTTTGCTCGGGTCGTAGTACAAATTTCCAAAGGCGGGCACGTTGCGTGATGGCCAGTGGATTTGGTACAGGTCAATCACGTCGGTTTTCAGGCGCTTCAAGCTGGCGTCGCAAGCGTCCAGCATCATCTGCTCGGTCAAGTCGGCGTCGCCATTGCGAATCCAGTTCATGCCGCGTGCTGGGCCGGCCACCTTGGTAGCAAGCACTAACTTCTTGCGTGCATCCGGGCGCTTAGCAAACCAGTTACCGATGATGGTTTCAGTGGCGTTGTAGGTGCCCGGACGTGGCGGCACAGCGTACATCTCAGCCGTGTCAAAGAAGTTGATGCTATGTTCCAAGGCGCGGTCCATGATGCCGTGGGCAGTGGCCTCGTCCACCTGCTCACCAAAAATCATGGTGCCTAGGCAGATGGGGGTGACGTGCAGGTCGCTGGAGCCGAGTTTGACTAATTTTTCGTTTTTCATGGGTTGTGTGGATTTTTTGTAGCTGATGTCAACAAATAGGAGTCGATAGGTAGTTTACTCAGATGCGCTATTCTTTGCTGCACGCGCAGCTGCAAAACGCGCCTCTTCCTGCAGCCGCAACACCCGCCGCTGCACTTTGCCAGTGGTGGTCATGGGTAGGGCATCGATAAATTCAATCTCTTTGGGGTATTCGTAAGGTGCAAGTAGCGATTTAACATGGGCTTGCAGCTCCAAAACCAAGGCGTTTGTTGAAAAAGTGGTGTTTTCAAGGTCATTTTTTTCTGTAGCCGGCGTATTTGTTGCCTGAGCAGCTATTAAATTTATAGTATTTTTAAGATTGTACTTTTCCACGTAGCCTGCAGCCAAAACCACATACGCCTTGACCACCGCACCGCGCTCGGCATCGGGCTTGGGCACCACGGCGGCGTTGGCAACTGCGGGGTGTTTGACGAGGCAGTTTTCAATCTCACTGGGGCCAATGCGGTAACCGGCGGCTTTGAAAACGTCATCTGCCCGGCCTTGGTACCAAAGGTAGCCGTCGGCGTCGCGGCTGGCTAAGTCGCCGGTTCGGCACCAATCACTCGTGAATTTGCCTTGGGTTGCGGCTTCGTTTTTCCAGTAACCCAAGAAGAAAATCGGGTCTGGCTGGCCGTGGATGTCAAAACGGTTCACCGCGACGTCGCCAGGCACGCCGTCGGGACAGATATTGCCTTCGTCGTCAATCACCGCGACGTTATGGCCTGGGTAAGGTTTTCCCATGCTGTTGGGTTTTGAAGGCCAAAAACGATTGCAGTTTCCCACGATGTAGTTGATTTCAGTCTGCCCAAACATCTCATTCACCACCACGTCTAACTTATCGCGGCAGTAATCGTAAACCGCATCGCCCACGGCCTCGCCCGCGCTCATGATGGCTTCTAGGCGTAATTTAAACTGCTTTTTCGGCTCGGGGAACGCCTTCATCATGGCTTTGAGCGCCGTGGGGAACAAAAAGGTGTGCGTCACGCCTTGCGTCGCCATCAGCTCGTAAGCGGCTTCGGGGCTGAATCTGCCATTAAAAGCGATGATTTCACGGCCAAAATACAGCGTGGGCAGCAAGGCATCCATCAGCCCGCCACCACGCCCAGTCGGCAGGGCTCCAAAAGACGGCTTTTGACGATGTATTCTTGACAGCATCAAAGCCAAACCAGTTTTGGCTGCAGACAAAGCCGGTCAAGTTGCCTATCAGTGCGCGGTGTGGAATCAACGCACCTTTTGGCGGGCCTGTTGTGCCGCTGGTGTAGATCAAAATCGCACCGTCATCCGCCTGGGTTGTGACTTGGTATTTGTTTTTATTTTTAATATTTGCTATATTTTTAATAGCTAAATAACCAATAAATACACCGGCTACAGGCAAAATTAACCTTAAATTGGGGCAATTTGACTGAATTTGACGCACAACGGGCTCTGAGACCTCGTCCACGATGGCGACGACGGCGTCTGAGTCGTTGATGCGGTACTCTAGCGCGTCGGGGCCGAACAGCATGGACAGCGGCACGGCAACTGCGCCCATTTGCAGCACCGCTATGTAGGCAACGGCCGTTTCAAAACGTTGCGGCAAGACGATAGCCACGCGGTCGCCGCGCTTAACACCCCCGTTCGCGCCAGCTTTAGCGAGTTTGGCAGACAGCGCATTGGCTGCCAGCTGCAACTCGAGGTAGGTGTAAGTCTTTGATTTTTTTGAAGATTTGCCAGAGACGTGCTCCCGAATCGCCACCTTGTGCGGCGTCTGCGTGGCCCAGCGGGCGCAGCAGGCTTGGGCGATGTTGAAGTCGTCGGGGACAAGCCAGCGAAACTGGCTATGCAATGCTGCGTAGCTGTCTTGTAGTTGACTCGTTTTCATTGTTGATTCACCTTTGCGCCCCTTAATTTCTTTATGATGCTGCAATGCACCATACCTCTGTAGACACCCCTTCTAGCACCTCACCAACCCCAATGTACAGTGTAAAGCGAACACCGCGCAGTGAATTTATCCCGATTCGGGGCTTGAGTTATCACGTTTTGGTGTGGGGCAATACTGACATTAGCGCATCCACCTTGCCACCGCTGGTGCTGATGCACGGCTGGATGGACGTGGCGGCGTCGTACCAGTTCATGGTTGATGCGCTGTCGGATGATTTTGTGGGCGGCCGCTTGATCATCGCTGCCGACTGGCGCGGTTATGGCAAAACAACGGGGCCAGTGACGGATAACTACTGGTTTCCCGACTATTTGGCCGACTTGGATTTGCTGCTCGACCATTACTCGCCCAACCAAGCTGTTGACTTGGTCGGCCACAGCATGGGGGGCAATGTGGTGATGATGTACGCGGGCTGCCGCCCTGCACGGGTGCGCCATTTGGTCAATTTAGAAGGTTTTGGCATGCCTGAAAACCGCCCCTCCCAAGCACCCGGCCGCTACGCCAAGTGGATGGATGAAATTAAGAGCCTATACAAAGGTGAGATGGCCCTGACAGCCTATGACACAGCAGATGGCGTCGCCCGCCGCCTGATGAAAACCAACCCCCGCCTTGCCCGCGACGACCCGAGCAAAGCCAAAGCCAACTGGCTAGCGCGCCACTGGGCAGCTCAAAATGCACAAGGCAAATGGGACATTTTGGGCGACCCCGCGCACAAAATCATCAACGCCAACCTCTCCAGCGTGCCCGAAGCCTTGGCCTTGTACGCCTGCATCACTGCTCCTGTACTCGCGGTGGAGGCCAGTGACGACTCATTGAGCCAGTGGTGGAAAGGCGTTTACACGCTGGCGATGTACCACGAGCGTCTGAAAAGCGTGCCCAATTACAGCATCCAAGTCATCAACGACGCCGGCCACATGCTGCACCATGACCAGCCGCAGGCGTTGGCGGGGATGATTGAGGGGTTTGTGAAGGGCTAAGGTTACGGGGGAAATGACTATGGTGATTACGGGGAATCACATGCAAACGTGAGAAAATGCTGGGTTAGGTTCTGAAGCTCTTCAGGACACACCATCACGACAGCAAAAACGACCGCAAGTTAGGATTCCTCATGGACGCAGAACAAATCAACAGCATTGGCAGCCACTTGGTCGACTTGACCACTCGGACGCTTGATTTACGGGGGTATCTTTGACTACGATGCCAAATCTGAGCGTCTGCGCACGGTTAACGCTTCGTTAGAAGACCCTACGGTCTGGAACGACCCGAAAAAAGCCCAAGAACTCGGGCGCGAGAAAAAAGCGCTGGACGGCGTGGTGTTGACGATTCAAACCCTGGACACCGAACTGGCCGATAACCAAGAGTTGTACGCCATGGCCAAGGAAGAAGGCGACTTTGACAGCTTAGAACACATTGAAGCCGAAGCCGGCAAACTCGAAGAGCAAGTGGCTCAGATGGAGTTCCGCCGCATGTTCAACAACCCGGCTGACCCGCTTAACTGCTTTTTGGATATTCAATCTGGCGCAGGCGGCACCGAGGCCTGCGACTGGGCCAGCATGCTGCTACGCCAGTACCTCAAGTACGCAGAGCGCAAAGGCTTTACCACCGTCATTGAAGACGAAACGCCGGGCGATACCGCCGGCATCAAGGGTGCGACCATCAAGATTGAGGGCGAATACGCGTTTGGTTTGCTACGCACTGAAACCGGCGTGCATCGCTTGGTGCGTAAGTCGCCGTTTGACTCGTCGGGTGGCCGTCATACCTCGTTTGCATCGGTGTTTGTCTATCCAGAAATTGATGATTCGATTGAAATCAACATCAACCCTGCCGATGTACGTGTGGACACCTACCGCGCCAGTGGTGCGGGTGGTCAACATATCAACAAAACAGACTCTGCAGTACGTTTAACGCACATTCCGACCAATACGGTGGTGCAATGCCAAGATGGACGCAGCCAGCACGGCAACCGCGAGGTGGCGTGGAAGCGCTTGCGCTCCAAGTTGTATGACTTGGAGATGCGCAAACAACTCGAAGAACAACAAAAGCTGGAAGACACCAAAACAGACGTTGGCTGGGGCCATCAAATCCGCAGCTACGTGCTGGACAACAGCCGCATCAAAGACCTGCGTACCAATGTGGAAACCTCGGCGACGCAGAAGGTGCTGGATGGGGATTTGGATTTGTTTATTGAGGCTTCGCTGAAGCAAGGTGTTTAAGTAACAGAATGTATATTCTCCTAGAAGGCGTTTAATTTGAAATCATTGTCTCAAACATGATTTGAACTAAATGTGTCTTCCCAATATTAAAAATCTAGGAGTTTTAATGCGTAAGTTACTCGGTGCTCTATCAATTGGATTTTCAGCGCTAGTTTTAGTGGGTTGCGCTTCATCTGGCTCGGGTTCAAATGCCGGAAATACTAGTACAGATGCTGCAAGAAGAAAAACGATCAAAGTTACGCAAACAGAACGTGGAACTTTGATCTCTGCTGACGAGCAAATTTTCTTTGACACTGGAAAATCTGAAGTTACGTCAGATGGAAAAGTTATTCTAGAACGCATGGCGGTCATGCTGAAAACTAAAACGAAGAAAGATGTTGTGATTGAAGGTCACACAGACAATGTCGGCTCTGCTTCAATTAACATTCAACTTTCAGAGCGACGCGCCGTTGCGGTAAAAGCAGGACTTGTACAAGCTGGCGTTGATGCAAAACGCATGACAACAAAAGGACTGGGCTTTGCACAACCTATTGCAGACAACAACACGCCAGATGGTAGACAAGCCAATCGCAGAACAGATGTCATCGTATTAGGTGAAAGTGCAGACAAGGTTGGTGGCACAACCTGGGGAGATCGTCTGCAAGATGGTTTAGATAATGTCATGAAGAATGTTGGTGACTTTGCTAACAACGTTAAAAATGCTTTTAGCAAATAATCAATACTCGAATCCGCTTACCAATGAACATAAATGTCCAGCATCATGTGCGGCGCATCCTCATCTTTATAGCCGCTATTGCAGTATTAATTGGCACGTCAATATTTGCACAAACAACTACCAATTCAAAATCCAACTTGCTGGGAGTAATGCTAGATGTACCTTTGGGAGAAAACGAGATTTTACAAACAGTTCTTGCAGATACAACAAGAGCAATTTTTAAGCAATTTAAAATTGATAACCCAGACGCACGCGAGCATAAGCTCAGTCTTGTTTCAGAAGCTTTTGAAGAAGATCCCAGCAATCCTGCCGTTAAACTAGAGCGCATGTGGGTTGGCAGCAAAGGTACTTTACTTGAAATCACGGGCTTGCAACGACTAGGACAGCCCAGCAGCGCGATTATTTCACCAGATACATTGCAACTGACGAATTTAAAAACTACGCAAACTTCTAGACTTGTCACTTTTGATGGTGTAACCCAAGTTAAAGATCAACGCGGCAGAGTTGCACTGATTTTAAAACCTAGGGACACGATGTTTTTACTTATGGAGCCAATTGATGGCTTCCAACCTTACAGTCTCGATTACCTAGGGTGGGATAGGAAGTCTGCAAAGTATTTCGACAGAATTGACCCACTTTTCCGTGAACGCTACGATAGAGATTTCAATGTTGCTAGTAATCCAGCTGCAACACCCGATCAAATGAAAGATTTTTTAATTGACTTCGCAAAAAATGATCCTGATAAACGCGCGGCTCAAGTATTTGTGGCGTTAATAGGACGTATGCGTGCGCAAAACACATTTGAAGGATATTACAACGCTTATTTGCTTATTAAGGACCCTGCTGATGCTAAGGCCGCACGCTTACTCGTGCGAACAGATGATCACCGTAAAAAAATGGATGAAATACTAGCCGAAGAGCAGCGCCAAATTGAAGTGAAACGGAAAATAGACGAAGAACGCAGAGCAGAAACTGCTAAACGTCAAGCTGCACTAGCGATTCAAGCTGCCGAAGAGAAATGCTTACGCACACCCAGTTGTGTTCAACAGCGTGAACAAGAACAGCGAGCAAGAGTGGCTCAAGAAGCTGAAAGAATGGCGGCTTGTAGACCAAAATTAGAAGCATGTTATGACGGTTGTGCTCGATTTTTCCCATACTCTGGTGGCTTTATGGCTCAGTTAGGAACAAGAATACTTATTGAAGGTTGCAAAAAAACATGTCAAGGTTCATGTTCAAGCGCCAGCGGAACATCACTTGGTTCATTACTTGGTAAGGCTCAGAACATGATAGATGGAAATAATTCCACAGCAAGCTCAAACAATCGTGTTGAATCGAACAAGCCAGCAAAAGTGAATAATCAGACTATACCAAGTCTTAAAAGATACTCTTGTACAGTTTATTGCGCCAATGGCGTAACGTACTACCGAGGTGAATCTAAATCTCGCCGTGAATTCGCTGATTGGGTTGGCAATAATGCAAATCTGATTTGCCGTGAAAATAAAGCATCATCTTCTAGCAATAAATCCTTTAGTGAATCACAATGTTCAGAGCAGTAATCTACTTACCGCAGACTAAGAGTTGAACTTGGTTTGAGGATATGCTCACAAAATTCAAAATCCACTTACTTTCCGAAGTCACATCCGACAGCGTCAAATCTCCTACCTATTTCAATATCAGTATGAGCTTGCTAGCAGTGTTGGTATTGGCGGTTTGGTCATGGTGGATTTTCCGTTTGGGGTTTGCGGCTTGGGTGAGCGGGAACTCAACCTTCAAAACCGCTGGTGTGAGTGCTGCAGGGTCGCCAATACGTTATTGGTTTAGTTTGTTTGGGTTAACTACGCTCGGCGCATTTTCAGCAGATGGCGTTGTTTTGTATCTCATCAAAGCTTGGGCGAGGTTCAAGAGAATGCGTGCTGCAAAACACATGAACGCTTAGAACATGCTAGTGATCTGGCGTGGCTGGGGCTGGTTGGCTTTTGTGTTGTGGGTGGTGATTCACATTGCGTTTGACTCGGGTACGAACTATTGGTTTGGCGTGCCAGATGGTGAGCATTACCGTGATAGCCATGACTGGGTTTGGCTATTGACGGGTGTATTGAGTGGTGTCGCTTGTTGGTTTGCAAGTAAGTGGTTAGACCGTTATCCTGATTCAGTTTTGAAGCTTGATGGTGACAATTCAACTGACGAAGAAACAGTCAGCATCCAGCGGCATGCACTATTTTGGATTCCGGTGAAATGGTGGTCTATTGGCTTTCCGCTACTTGGTGTATTTTTCGTATGGCATGACTACAACTCAGAAAAAACTCAACTTATTTACCCACGCACTTTGTGGCAAATGTTTGCAGACAAACACAGTGACTCGGGTCTCAAAGATTTGAAATACCTAGGGCAAAAAACCATTTTAACGACTGGCATAGTCACTGGCATTGAAGGCGATGCGCTCGTCATACATATTGACGACGGCAAACAGCTAAAACCCGTGATCTTGCCAGATGGCCCACGGTTAATGCTTTACCCCTTGAATGCGGATGAAGCAAGCCCTGATCGAACAGCGCCGGATAAAGCAAAGTGGCTAGCCATGCAAGGGAAAATCGGACATTTTGCATGCTCAGCCGCGCAAACTCACGAGAAAGCTGACGGCAATATGCATGTGATTGTGTTATCGCAATGTCGGTTTAACAGTGGATTATTTGGGATGTTGGGGGGGGGGTGAAGTTTTCAGTAAAAATTGACATCAACTATTACATCAACCAGCCGCTAGCGCAGAAAAAACCGCTTGCGGCTGACGCGCCACCACTTGCAGCAAAACCCGTGCAGGGCCTTGCGGTTCGCGGTCGCCGCGCTCCCAGTGACGCAATGTTGCTACGCTGATACCGAAGGAGTTGGCAAACTCAACTTGCGTCATGCCTACATTGGTTCGAATGACTTTGACATCAACCGCTTTAGGGAAATGCACTTTTGCAGTGGCAAGTTCGCCTTTAGCGTGCGCTGTGGCTTGAATGAGACCTTCTTTGATGCTGCTAAATGCTGTACTCATGTTTAAACTCCTGATGCTTGGGTTAAAAGTTGAACCAAACCTGCTAATTCATTCGCCTCTGCCTTGCTGATGTTGTCTTTTTGATTTTTGCCAAAGATGGTTAAGAGGTAAAGCGGCATACGTTTGCTGTGAAAATAGTAAATAACGCGTGTACCACCACTTTTACCCATGCCTTCGCGTGCCCACCTCAGTTTTCTCACGCCGCCTGTGCCGGCCAACAGAACACCAGATTCAGGCTGTGTAGCAAGCTGAGTCACTAACGCCTTTATCGATTCGGCGCTCAACAATGGCGCCGCTTGTCGGCTAAACTCAGGCAATTCAACAACGGTTTGCATGTTATAAATTATAATCCAATGGATTATAAATGCATAGATTATTTTTAACGCCAAATGATGCAAATCCCCACAAAAGCCCTTATCTTCGACATGGACGGCACCATGGTCGACTCCATGCCGCACCATGCAACTAGTTGGTTGGCTTTTGCCGAGCAGTACAACGTCGACCTGAGCTTAGACGAGATGATGCGCCGCACCACAGGCCGCAATGGCTTGGAGTGTGTGCGTGTGCTCATGAACCAACCAGATTTGGACGAAGCCCATGCGTGGGCGATGGTGCATGAGAAAGAGCAGCTGTACCGTGATATTTTTGGACCGATTTTTGCGGAAGTTGCTGGGTTTACCCAGTTTGCGACGCAAGCGCGGCAGCGTGGCCTCAAAATTGGCGTGGGGACAGCGGGTGATATTCACAACCTAGAATTTGCTTTAGGCCATTTGAAGATGCAGCCCGCACCCGATGCTATTGCACGGGGTGACGAGGGCTTTACCGGCAAACCCACACCCGCTATTTTTTTGGCAGCAGCACAGCGTTTGGGCATAGCGCCTGATGCATGTATTGTTTTTGAAGATGCACCGTTTGGTATTGAGGCCGCCCGCCGTGCAGGTATGCGCGCCGTGGCTATTTGTACTGGCCATTCAGCCGAAGAACTGGCCGGACCGCACGTTTTGGCGGCGGTGCCAAGTTATTTAGAATTGTTAGAAACTGATTTTTTGGAGAAGCTTCATGTCATTGCGTGACGACATCGACGCGGCTACGGCTGCCCCTGCAGTGTTGACCACACGGCGGCTAGACTACACGCCACCGGCGTTTTGGGTAGACACCGTCGCTTTGACTTTTGATCTTGACCCCGTCAAAACCCGCGTACTGAACAAAATGCATGTACGCCGCAATACCGAGACGCCACAGCAAGCCTTGAAACTCGATGGAGATGAGTTGAATTTGTCGCGCGTTTTGGTCAATGGCCAAGGTTGCAGCTTCAAAATTGAAGGTAACCGTTTGGTGTTGGACAACTTGCCAGATGAGTTTGATTTAGAAATTTTTACCACCTGCACACCTGCCAAAAACACCAAACTGATGGGTTTGTATGTCAGCAACGACTCGTTTTTCACGCAGTGCGAGGCAGAAGGCTTCCGTCGTATCACCTATTTCCTAGACCGCCCGGATGTGATGGCGAGTTTTACCGTCACATTGCGTGCAGACAAAACGGCTTACCCCGTGCTCTTGAGCAATGGCAACTTGGTAGCCCAAGGCGATTTAGAAGGTACTGGTAACGAGAACCGCCACTTCGCCAAATGGGTAGACCCGCACAAAAAACCGGCGTATTTGTTTGCCTTGGTTGCTGGGCAACTGGTGTGCCGCGAGCAAAGCATCACATCGCGCACTGGTAAAGAGCATTTGCTGCAAGTCTATGTACGCCCAGGTGACCTGGAAAAAACCGAGCATGCCATGAACTCCTTGATGGCCAGCGTGGCGTGGGACGAGGCACGTTTTGGACTCAGTTTGGACCTTGAGCGCTTCATGATTGTGGCGACCAGCGACTTCAATATGGGCGCGATGGAAAACAAAGGGTTGAATATTTTCAACACCAAATACGTGTTAGCCACCTCCGCAACGGCGACGGACGTGGATTTTGGCAATATCGAGTCAGTTGTGGGGCATGAATATTTTCACAACTGGACCGGCAACCGCATCACCTGTCGCGACTGGTTTCAGCTCTCACTCAAAGAGGGTTTGACGGTTTACCGCGACCAAGAATTCTCGCAAGACATGGCAGGCGTAGCCTCTGCCCGCGCCGTCAAACGCATTGAAGACGTGCGCGCTTTGCGTGCCGCCCAGTTTGTGGAAGACGCAGGCCCGATGTCGCACCCGGTGCGGCCAGACAGCTATGTCGAAATCAGCAACTTTTATACCGCGACGATTTACGAAAAAGGTGCTGAAGTCGTGCGCATGATGCAAAACTTGGTCAGCACCGAGGCGGACCCGACGGGCCAAGTCGGTTTTGCCCAAGGCATGAAGATGTATTTCCACCGCTTTGATGGCCAAGCCGTCACTTGCGATGACTTTGCCAAAGCGATTGCAGATGCGAATTTGAACTCCAACTTAGTGCAGCATTTGGAGCAGTTCAAGCGCTGGTACAGCCAATCTGGCACGCCCTGCGTACAAGCCAGCGGTGTGTATGACGCTGCAGCGCATAGCTACACGCTGACCTTCACGCAACACCTCAAAGCTGGCAATGAGCCGTTTGTGATTCCATTGGCCATGGGTTTATTGGACAACAACGGCGCTGAATTGCCTTTGCAATTGAGCGGTGAAACCATGGCTAGTGCGAACAGCTGCACCATCGTTTTGACGCAAACTAGCCAGTCGGTGACCTTTGTGAATGTCGTTGCGCAGCCAGTGCCCTCGCTGCTTCGCCATTTCAGCGCGCCCATCACATTGGACTACGACTACACCGAGTCTGAATTGCTGACCTTGCTCGCGCATGACACTGACCCCTTTAGCCGCTGGGAAGCTGGGCAACGCTTGGCAATGCAAATTGCTACAAATTTAATAGCAAATAATTCAATTAATACGCCGCCCATCTCAGAAAATGGCATTGAAAATGATATTTTAAACCATTCAAGCTTGCTGGACAGCTACATCGCCGCCATGCGCAAGGTGTTGCGCGACCGCACCTTGGACGCCGCCTTCAAAGAACTGGTGTTGACGCTGCCGTCTGAAAGCTACATAGCTGAGCAGCAGGGCGTGGTCGACCCACAGCGCATCCACGCAGTGCGTGAGGCTTTTCGCAACCGCATTGCTACTGCCTTGCATGACGATTGGCAGTGGGCTTATGAAGCCCATCAAGACAACGGCACTTACACACCTGACGCACTTTCTGCTGGCCGCCGCGCCTTGGCGGGTATGGCTTTGACCCATCTGAGTCTCGCCGCCAAAAAGACTGGCGACGCAATTTGGCCAGGTAAAACCTACCAGCGCTTCAAAGAGGCGCACAACATGACAGACCGTTTCAACGCGCTGAATGCATTGGTGGTGAGTGGACATGACTTGGCTGCACCTGCTTTGAGCCAATTCCATGCCATGTTCAAAGACGATGCCCTGGTATTGGACAAATGGTTTGCGCTGCAAGCTGGTGCGCCAGACCGTAACGGCAACATCTTGCCCATCGTGCGTCAGCTGATGACGCTGCCTGACTTTAATTTGAAGAACCCTAACCGCGCCCGCAGCGTGACCTTCAGCTATTGCAGCGCAAATCCAGCAGCTTTTCACCGTGCAGACGCAGCCGGCTATGTGTTTTGGAGCGATCGCGTGATGGAATTGGACAGTTTCAACCCGCAAGTCGCCGCCCGCTTGGCTCGCGCCTTGGACCGCTGGAAGAAACTGGCCGAGCCCTACCGCAGCGCCGCGCGCGAAGCGATTGCGCGCGTCGCCGCCAAAACCGACTTGAGCAACGATACGCGTGAGGTGATCATGCGCGCATTGGCTGATTGAGTGCCGATGGGGCCTGAATCAGCTGGCGCAGCCAATTTTTGATTCAGGTACCCCGAGTTTTTTAAGAATGATGCCCAATGGGCAAAAGTCTGTAAAACCCGACTGAAACAAATTGGCACCGACAAAAGCGGTAAATGCAAGCGCCCACTTGCTGACAAAAAGCGGACTGCCTTCGACGCCCAAGGCCAGTGAAATCATGATGAAAAGACCTGCAAAAACAAGAATGTAGCGTTGGACAGTCATGATAGAACTCCTGAAATTAAGATAAAAAGAATGGATGCTATTTGTTGAGGCGCTCAATACCTAAAAGCTTGAGCACATACTTTTCATAGACAGGCTCTGAATTTCCTGTCTTGATTTTGCGTATAAAGTATTTTTCAAAGGCAATCTTGGCGAAGTGAACCCATTTGCCTTTCTTGAACCAATTGACATTGCGTGGCGGGATTTGAGGCAAGGCGACAAATGCTGCACCTGTGTCACCCATGTCGGCTAGACAAATAGCGTTCCACGTCCCTTTGGCCTCAGGGACTTTGCCAGCCAGCTCATCAGCAATATTGTGCGCGATTGCCCCCACCATGCTTTCAATCATGTAGCCAGTTTTAGGCGTACCAGTAGGCACGGGTGTGACTTCTACGGGTGGAATAGCCACACACACACCAGCAGAGAAAATGTTTTTATAAGCTTTGCTTCGTTGAAACTCGTCAATCAAGACAAAACCGCGTGGATTGCACAAGTTGGGAACGGTTGCGACTGCATCAACACCTTTAAATGCAGGCAGCATCATGGACAGCTTGAAGCCCAGTTCATGCTCTTTGTAGACGTTGCCCAGATCATCTAGCTGCGTGACAAACATCTTGCCTTCTTCGACCTTGGTGGTCTTGGCATTGGTGATCCATTTCATGTCACGGCCACGCAATTCGGATTCGAGCATCGATTTGCTGTCGCCAACGCCGCCCAAGCCCAAATGGCCGATATAGGGCTCACTGGTCACGTAGGTGATGGGGACTTTATGGCGCAATTTACGTTTGCGCAGATCGGTATCCAAAATAAAGGCAAACTCGTAAGCGGGTCCAAAACAGCTCGCGCCGGGCATGGCACCGATCACAACAGGGCCCGGATTTTCAAGAAATTTTTGATAGTCAGAAAAAAACTCTTGCGCATGATCGACGCTACATACTGAATGGGTGAAACCACCACCGCCCGAAGTGAGCGGTCCAGCACCCGGCACTTCACTGAACGACAGTTTGGGGCCCGTGGCAATCACGAGGTAGTCGTAATCTAGTGTCTCGCCGCCATCCAATGTCAGGCGGTTGCCGATGGCTTCAATGTTGGTCACGGCCTTGGCGATGAACGATATTCCCTTGCGCTCCAAATAAGGGGCGATCGGTAGCGTAATCTGCTCGCGATCACGCCAGCCAACAGCAATCCATGGGTTGCTGGGCACAAATTGAAAGTAGTCGGTTGAATTAACAACCGTGATACGGTGCTCTTTGGCAAGAAGTTCGCGTATTTCATAAGCAGCTGGCATGCCGCCTATTCCTGCCCCCATGATGACAATATGAGCCATTTTTTTGTCTCCTTAAGTTATATTTTTCAAGTTGTGTACGCTCAAAGCCTTCGCGTCTGCGCGCGATTACATACGACGCCAGTACAAGGCGTAATAGAGGACGGGAATGACCACCAGCGTAAGCAGGGTCGACACCAAAATTCCAAAAATCAGGGAAACGGCGAGTCCATTAAAAATGGGGTCATCAAGGATAAAGAAGGCACCAATCATGGCGGCCAAGCCGGTCAGCGCAATGGGCTGTGCACGCACCGCTGCCGACTGAATCACGGCATCTTTAAATGCCATACCTTGCGCGACTTGCAGCTCGATAAAATCTACCAACAATATGGAATTGCGCACGATAATGCCTGCCAGTGCGATCATGCCAATCATGGAGGTAGCCGTGAATTGCGCTCCCATCAGAGCGTGACCTGGCATCACGCCTATCATGGTGAGCGGGATGGGCGCCATGATGACCAGTGGTGTCAGGTAACTACGGAACTGTGCCACGACCAGCAGGTAAATCAAGATCAAACCCACAGCATAGGCGGTGCCCATGTCGCGAAATGTCTCATACGTTATCTGCCATTCGCCATCCCACTTGATGGCGTACTGACGGTAGGGGTCGGTAGGTTGATGAATCCAGTATTCACCCAACTCGCCCATACCTGGGATGGCGGCATTGGCCAATTTGCTGCGGATTGAAAATAGCCCGTACAAAGGTGAGTCCAACTTGCCCGCCATGTCACCAAAGACATAGCTCACGCCTTGCAGATCTTTGGTGAATAAAGGTTTGTCAATCACGCCCCGCTCTACCTGCACCAACTCAGACAAAGGCACCATCTGCCCAGTGGCTGCACGAAGTGGAATAGCCAACAAAGTATCCAAACCGACCTGCGAAACTTGAGGCAACTGTAATCTCACGGGAACAGGATATTTAGACTGGCCATCATGCAAATAAGTAGCGTCTGTGCCTGACAGGGCCATCGCCACGCTTTGGGCGATAGCTGCAACTGGAATACCCACCGATTCAGCACGCTGGCGACGTACGCGCAAATAGGCTTTGGGAGCGTTTTCTTTGAGTGAGGTATCAACGCCAACAATGTCTGGCGTATCACCAAAAGCCTTTGCCAGTCGGCTAGCCAATTGTTGACGACCAGCTTCATCAGGACCATACACCTCGGCAACCAATGGTGACATCACCGGCGGGCCGGGCGGCACTTCGACAACCTTGATTCGCGCGCCATGCAGAACGCCAATTTTTTCAAGCTCTGGGCGCAGGCGCTGAGCAATCGCGTGACTCTTTTCGCTGCGATGCTTTTTATCCACTAAATTGACTTGCAAGTCGCCTTGCTCTGCATCAGCACGCAAATAATACTGTCGCACCAAGCCGTTGAAAGTGATGGGTGAAGCAGTCCCTGCGTAGGCTTGCAGGTTCATAACTTCGGGCTGTTTGGCTAAAAATACGCCCAGTTCATGTAAGGTGGCGGCTGTGTTTTCGAGCGGGGTTCCAGCCGGCATTTCAACGACCACTTGAAACTCACTCTTATTGTCAAAAGGCAGCATTTTCATGACTACCCATTGCACCAGTGTCAAGCTCACGGACAGCAGCAGAGCAATCAAAATACCAGCCAATAAAAACCAACGTTTCCGCACACTGTCTAAAAAAGGTGTCAAGACGCGTTTAAACAGGCTTTGCAATTTGGGGCCCAAACCCTTCGGATTCGCATGGTTACTAGAGACAGCGTGGTGATCGTGTGGCTTCATCAACTTGAGCGCTAACCATGGCGTAACCGTAAAAGCAATGGCTAAAGACAAGGCCATGCCCAAGCTGGAATTGATGGGAATGGGACTCATGTAAGGCCCCATCAAGCCCGAGACAAAGGCCATCGGCAACAATGCGGCGATAACTGTCAAGGTCGCCAAGATAGTCGGTCCACCCACTTCATCTACTGCGCCAGGAATGATGTCTTTCAAAGCAACGCCCGGCCTGAGTTGTTGATGTCGATGGATGTTTTCAACAACCACGATGGCATCGTCCACTAAAATACCTATTGAGAAAATCAATGCGAAAAGCGATACGCGATTAAGTGTGAAGCCCCAAGCCCAGGATGCAAACAAGGTCGCTGTCAGGGTAAGAATCACAGCTGTACCAACAATCACAGCCTCACGGCGACCCAAGGCAAATCCGACCAAAAGAATGACCGAGCCTGTTGCAAACGCCAGTTTTTGAATCAGTTTGTTGGCTTTTTCTGCGGCTGTCTCACCGTAGTCACGGGTGATAGTGGCTTCAATGTTGCTTGGAATGACTGTATTGCGCAATGCATCGACGCGTTCGCGGACTGCTCGCGATACATCCACCGCGTTTTCACCAGGCTTTTTAGTCACCGTAATCGTAACTGCAGGATACACACCCGCTGTTTTAACCTCTGGTGAAGTCTTGCCTAACCCCTGCTGCTCTTTCGGTAACAAGTCTGCATGCAAAGTGGCCTCGCCGGGTGTGAACCACACATAGCGTTGCGGTATTTGTGCATGCGCTTTTATCCGAGCGACTTCTCGCAAATAGACTGGCAACCCTTTACTCACGCCGACAACCAATTCGCCCACGTCCTCCGCTGAACGCAAAAATTCACCCGTCTCGACACTCAGCATCTGAGACGACTTGCCTGCAGCATCTAACACGGCTCCTGCGGGCATGCCCATATTTGCCGCAGCCAATGTTTGCTTAAGTCCGATCAAATCTATCCCACGTTCGCGCAATCGAACAGGGTCTAACCAGACGTAAACAGCACTTCCAGGGCCACCGATAGTTTGAACTTCACGTGTGCCTGAAACACTTTTGATTTCAACCTCTACCGCATGGGCTACCCGCTCTAGCTCATGAGCTGGCAATCCTTCTCGACTCCATAACGTGACGCCCAATACCGGCACGTCGTCAATACCCTTGGGTTTCACGATTGGACTCAATGTGCCTAACTCACGCGGCAACCAATCTTGGTTTGCATTGAGCACGTCATACAAACGCACCAAAGCTTCGGTACGCGGCACACCCACCTTAAATTGCACAGTAAGAACAGCCATGCCGGGCCGTGCAACTGAGTAGGTGTGCTCAATGCCAGCAATTTGACTGAGCACTTGCTCGGCTGGTTTCGCGACCATGTTTTGCACATCGGTACTGCTTGCTCCTGGAAATGGAATCAGTACATTTGCCATCGTGACATTGATTTGTGGTTCCTCTTCTCGAGGTGTGACCATGACTGCAAACAGCCCTAATAACAAAGCCACAAGAGCCAATAACGGCGTTAGCGCATTGGACTGAAAGACTGCAGCAATGCGCCCTGATACGCCCATGGTTGGTTTGTCATTCATTGCCATCTCACTTAGCCATGGCAGGCTGTGTTACTGGCCGTATTACTGGCTGCGCCCCATTTAAACCCGCTTTGACGGGATCTAGCGCGACGCGATCACCCGACATCAGACCAGCCACGACTTCAACCCCGTCTGCACCATGATCTGCACCTAGACGTACCGCTTTCAGCATAAAACTCTGTCCTGAAACCACATATACAGCAGTCAACTCGCCTCGGTGCAAGATCGCAGAACTTGGCACCACCATCCTTTCAGTTTGCCCCCCGACAAAACGAACTTTAACTTGTTGCCCTGGCAAGAATGACTTTGCAGCATAGGTTGGCAACTCAAGACGCCACTCAATCGTTTGTGATACTGGGTCAGCCGTGGGTACCGTGCTGGTTGCGACTGGATGTATCCACTGAAGCACGCCATCAGCGCTTTGCATAAATAGATCTACAGAGCTCGCAGCACGCGCGGCATCGGCACGGGAAACAGGCACCTGCACAACCGCTCGAATCGGCAAGGGTGCATACATCGTTAAGAGTGGTTTGCCAGGCACTGCCAAATCGCCCGTCTCTGCATGCGTTTGAAGCACCCAACCGTCGTATGGGGCAGTCACTATGGTAAAGCCCTGCGCTAGAGATGATTGCTTTGCGCCTGCACTGGCTTGATCTCGTCCTGCCAATGCACCTTTGAGCTGGGCATCTGCTGTATCTAGCGCCGCTTTACTCACAAAACCCTTAGCCTGTAAGTCTCTTGTCCGATCAAAGTTAGCTTGCGCATTCCGCAGCTCAGCCTGGGCTTGTGCAACTTGCGCTTGGCTGCGTTGAACGCCTGTTTGCGCTTCTCTGTCGTCTATAGAAGCAAGTACTTGCCCAGCTTTTACTTTGTCTCCCGCTTTGACAAGAAAAGAGGCCACGCGACCGCCAGCTTGTGCAGAAATAATGCTTTGTTTGACAGGTTGAATAACGCCATCCAACTCAAAACCAGTCCCGACAGATTTGACCTGCACCGCCCTTATAGAAACTTGAATGCCTCCTTGTGCTAACGCCAGTTGCATGACAAATGCGCCCAGTATAGGTAGCAGTTGATGAACCAATCTAAGTGCAATGTGCTTTGACTTTAATTTCATAAGATGCCTTAATATACTGAGTAGAGTATACATATATACCCCTACCAGTACAATAGATCTTAAAATTTAATTTTTGCAAAAAATTAGAAAAATAATTGTTTTAGCCTGATGTCACCTTTTAATCCGCAAACTAAAAAACTTCCGAAGCACTAAATTGGTTTATTCCAAGCCAGCTGCACGCCCATCTTCTGCCATCTTGCGATTAAAAAGACGAATAAAAAACACTCCCATCCCAAGCATGAAAGCAATGCCTGCAATGCTCATCAAGCCGTAGTCGGTTGAAAAAAGATCAGTTAATAGTTTCATAGTCAGTGCTCCTTGGTATTTGATTGTTCGACTATCGGATGGTGTGACACCCATGTCTATGACATATATCAACAGTTAACACCGATATTCACGAATACGCGACAATCATGTCTATGAAACCATTGCATAAGATAGCTGTATCCATGTTGGACCTCGTTGCTGTACGCGAGGGTGGAACCATTGCAGATGCCTTGGCAATTGCTCTGCGTACTGCTAAACATGCCGAATTGCTAGGCTTTACCCGCTATTGGGTAGCTGAACATCACAACATGTCGGGCATTGCCAGTTCCGCTACTGCTGTGCTGGTTGGGTATTTAGCAAGCGGCACGCAACGCATCCGTATCGGTTCTGGCGGCATCATGCTGCCCAACCATGCACCGCTGGTTGTTGCTGAGGCATTTGGCACCTTGGCTGAGCTTTACCCTAACCGTATTGACTTAGGACTTGGCCGGGCGCCCGGTACAGACCAAGCTACCATGCGTGCTCTGCGCCGTGACCGTACCGAGTCAGAATCCGACTTTCCGCGCGATGTGGCCGAGTTGCAGCATTTGTTGTCTGCACCGCAAACTGGCCAACGCCTCATCGCCATGCCGGGTGCGGGTACAAACGTGCCGATTTGGCTGTTGGGTTCGAGTTTATTTTCAGCTCAATTAGCGGCTGAGCGTGGCTTGCCCTATGCCTTTGCTTCACACTTCGCACCGCGCATGCTCTTGCAAGCCTTAGACGTGTACCGCAGCAATTTCCGCCCATCAGCCCAACTTGAGAAACCTTACGCCATTGTCGGCTTGCCGCTGATTGCTGCACCAACCGACGATGAAGCCGATTACCTTGCCAGCAGTACTTACCAACGAGTTTTAGGCATCTTGACAGGCGACAGACGCCGCTTACTGCCACCTGTGGCTGATTTCATGGCGCACCGCTCTCTTCAAGAGCGCGCTGCGATTTCGGACTTTTTAGCCTGTGCCGTAGTGGGTGGTCCAGCAACTGTGCTTGCAGGCTTCAAAGCCATGGCAGAAGCGACAGAAGCTGACGAATTCATGTTGGTTTGCGATATTTTTGAACCAACACTACGGTTGCGCTCGCTAGATATTGCGGCAGCCGCGTTGCGATCGGATTCAGTACGCTCGACTTCAGATCAGCCAGCCAAACCCACGTAAATCTCTTGCACATCGTCATGGGCGTCAATAGCCGCTAAAAAGGCTTCGACTTCTTCTAAATTTGTTGCACTCAAACTGGTTGGGTCAACAGGATTTTTAGGTCGGTAGCCCAACTTCATCGACAAGACGCTGAAGCCGTGCGTAGGAAGTGCACGAGCGACCAAGTCCAAATCTGCATGCTCGGTGATGAAAAGTGTTGTGCCAGCTTCTTCTCCCGGCTCACAATCTTGCGCTCCTGCTTCAATAGCTGCTTCTTCAGGGTCATGGCCAGTCGCAGTCGGGCTGGCTTCAATCAGGCCAACGTGGTCAAAGTCCCAAGCCACAGAGCCTGAAGTCCCTAATTGTCCTTTTCGAAACAGCACCCGCATTTCTGGTGCTGTACGCTTGACGTTGTCCGTCAGGCATTCCACCATCACAGCGACTTGATGCGGGGCAAAACCTTCGTAAATGACACGTTCAAAATGCACCGGTTCGTCCGTCAAGCCAGCACCCTTTTTGATCGCACGTTCTAGCGTTTCTTTAGGCATGGAGACTTTGCGCGCCTGCTCCACCACCAAGCGCAGACGAGAGTTAGCAGCAGGGTCAGGTCCGTTACGCGCAGCAACCACAATCTCTTTGACCAGCTTGCCAAACAATTTACCTCTGGCACTGGCCGCCAGTTCTTTGCCTTTTGCTTTCCATTGTGCGCCCATCTCGGATGCTCCTTGAGTTATAGCTTTTTGAATGCGTTCATTTTAACCCGCGCATCAAAGCACAATTCTGCTTTGACCTAGATTGACGCACATCAAGGCAAGTATAGAAATTGCAGTCCTTGAATGGTCACTTCCGATTTAGCGTCCTAATTTCAAATTTAGATGCAATAATGATATTTATGATTCGTCGTTCTACGCTTGTGTTGGCTGCGGTCGCAATTCTTATCTTGGCATCAGGTGGATGGTGGATGACGCGTTCTACCGCAGTATCTGGTGTTAACCTGCGTGTGGCACCCTTGGTACGCACTTTGCAATTTTCCGCCCGCGTGGCGACATCATCACGTGTAGACATTGGCAGCACCGTGACCGGGCGTGTGACCCAAGTTTCCGTGCGGGAAGGTGCACAAGTTAAAAAAGACGCTGTTTTGGTTCGGCTAGAAAGCGATGAGCTAAATGCTGCACTGGCTCAAGCTCAAGCCAATGCGCAACAGGCTTCGGCTCGACTATCTGGCCTCAGGAGTACGGGCCGTAGCGCCGTAAACTCAGCCGTAGCCCAAGCGAACTCTGTGCTGATTGCGGCTCAATCAGAATTTACGCGTACCCAAGCGTTGGTCAAACAAGGCTTTTTAAGCGACGCAAAGCTTGATGAGGTGCAGCGTACCGTTTCCGTTGCGCAAGCACAGCTTGCAAGTGTCCAAGCGCAGCAAACAGCCAACACTGAACAAGGCACAGATGTGGTTCAAGCGCAAGCACAACTCACATTAGCCAAGTCCGCCACTGACGCCGCTAAAGCGCGCTTAGAGCAAACGTTTGTGAAGGCCCCAGCAGATGCCAAAGTATTGACTCGTCTGGTTGAGCCGGGCCAGATTGTTCAGCCGGGACGTGCTTTGCTAAGTTTGGCACTGAGTAGCCCTTTGCAATTGGTGGCTCAAGTGGATGAGCATTATCTTGGGCAATTACAAGTTGGACAGACCGCAGACGCTGTGGCTGATGCCTATCCTAACCAGCGTTTTGCCGTGAAAGTGCAATCAATCTCTCCCTTAGTGGATGCACAACGCGGCGCTATCGAGGTCAAATTCACGTTGGTGCAAGCACCGCCCGTCTTTTTGCGCGAAGATATGACCTTGTCTATTGAGGTCGAAACAGCACGCCGTGAGCGTGCTTTGATTGTCCCTACTGATGCAATTCGTGCGTCGCCAGCAGACTTGGCGTCGACAGCTACGGTTTTGATTGAGAAAAATGGCCGCGTAGAAGAGCGTCAAGTTCGTTTGGGCTTACGCACGCTTGGCGCTGTTGAAGTCTTGGAAGGACTTGCCTCAGGAGACACCGTACTCCTTGGCGCTGCGCCTAAAGTTGGTCGCCGAGTGCATGTCGTAGCGATACCGTTGAGTCCCGTCACCTCTAGCAAAAGAACGCACGAAGACGCTGGTTCAGCCATGACCAACGCCATGGGTCGTTGAGACACTAGGCATGTTCAATTGGCTCGGCTTTGAACGTCAAGTTGCCATCCGTTTTTTACGCGAAGGTCGGATGCAGACCATACTTATCATCATGGGCGTCGCGGCCGGAGTGGCAGTAGTTGCGTATATATCAGCGCTTATAACTGGACTGCAAAGCAATACTTTAGAAAAAACCTTGGGTGCTCAAGCGCACATCACCATCAGCGCACTAGATGACGCAGTCGCTCCTGCCAGAACACATGTTGAAGGTGAAGACGCAATCACTGAAACTCAACCAAAAACACAACGCTTACGCTCAGTTAGCAACTGGCAAGTGTTAGTGCCTATTCTTGAAGCTATGCCTGAGGTACTAGCTGTATCTCCATCCGTCACAGGTGCTGGCCTTGCGGTGCGTGGTGAAGCCTCAAAATCCATTTCTTTGATAGGTGTTGAATTGGAGCGTTATGAAAAAATCGTTCACTTGCAGTCAAAAGTTGTGGCTGGTCAAGCGCGCCTCAGCGCGGGTGAGGGCATCATTGGTCGTGATTTAGCAACGGACTTAGGCGTGCGCATCGGAGACCGCTTAAATATTTCGACAGGTATGACCTCTGATTCTGTGCGCGTAACGGCTTTAGTGGACCTGGGCGTGCGTGAACTCAATCGCCGAACAGTCATCGTCCCGCTGCGAACCGCACAAAGTCTCACCAACTTACCGGGCGGCGCCACCAATGTAGACATCACGTTGCGCGATGTTTGGAATGCCCAAACTCTGGCCACAGACCTTGCCCTGCGTTACCCCTACAAAGTTGAGAGTTGGCAGGTAACCAATGCGCAATTGGTATCTGCCTTGAACGCGCAATCTGTCAGCACAGCGTTGATTCGCGGTGTGGTTATGCTGGTCGTAGTTTTGGGCGTTGCCAGTGTCTTGGTGGTTTCTGTAGTACAAAAACGCCGTGAAATTGGCATTTTGCGAGCTATGGGGGCGACGCAGGGTCAGGTTCTTCGCATTTTTTTACTCCAAGGGAGCATTGTGGGCGCTTTAGGCTCCATCTTAGGTATCATTTTTGCTGTACTGCTTATTGCCGCCTTTACAGCATTTGTTCGTGGCAGTGATGGATTACCCCTGTTTGTCATCACACTTGCGCCGAGCTTGGCACTTCAAATTGCAAGCATTGCGACTGTTTGCGGCATATTGGCCGCCATAGCACCAGCGCGCAGCGCAGCAAAGCTCGACCCAGCGCAAGCCATTCGCATGTGATGTCGTCCCTTAGACCATGAACACTGCCCAACCAAAGACCTCGTTGCTTGAGCTTAGCAATATTCGTAAAAGCTACAACATTGGTTTACCGAATGAGGCTGAAATATTGCACGACCTGTCACTTCAAATTAACACAGGCGAGTTTGTCGCTCTGATTGGCCCGTCTGGTTCTGGCAAAAGCACTTTACTCAACATTGTTGGCTTGCTTGAGCGCATGACATCTGGCAGTTACCGTATTCAAGGCGAAGAGATGCATGGCTTGGATGACGCTACGTTGACGCTACGGCGGCGTGCCGTTTTAGGTTTTGTCTTTCAATTTCACCATTTGCTACCAGCGTTCACGGCACTTGAAAATGTCACCTTGCCCGCCCTCATGCGTGAAGGTCGTATCACACCTTCGCAACGCGAACATGCACGCGCCGTCTTGTCGGCTGTTGGCTTAGAAAATGCCATGAACAAGCGCCCCGGTGAGCTTTCTGGCGGCATGCAACAACGCGTCGCCATAGCACGCGCGCTGGTTTTATCACCACCACTGATACTGGCTGATGAACCAACTGGTAATCTTGACACAGCATCGTCCGATGAAGTCTTTGCCTTGCTGCGACGTATGCATACCGAGTTAAATATTTCATTTGTCATCGTAACCCACGACCCGAAACTCGCCAACCGCTGCGATCGCATCGTCGAATTAATCGATGGGAAAATTGACCGCGATGAAAAAATCAATCCAACCCAATTGCAAAAATCTTAGTCCTCGGTAGCAGGCATGGGTTTAGCCAGCAACTTGTCAATCCTTCGTCCTTCCAACGCCAGCACTTCAAACTCCCAGCCTTCCACGGGGATGCGCTCGCCCAGAGTGGGCAAGTGGCCAGAAACGGACATCAACAAGCCCGCCACGGTGTTGTAGCGGCCTTTGTCCTCTTCAGGCAGTTGTTTGATTTCTAAACGCGAGCGCAGCTCGGCCAGCGGCATCAAGCCATCCAATAACCAAGCGCCATCTTCACGGTGCGTAGCCCAAGCGTCGACCAAAGCATTAGGGCTCAACTCGCCGGTGATAGCTTCCAGCATGTCACGCGGCGTCATCAGGCCCTGTACTTCGCCGTATTCATCCACCACCATAACGATGCGCTCAGAGCGCTTGCGAAACTGCTCCAGCACTTCCATGCCCGTCAAGGTTTCAGGTACAAATGAGGCCGGTAACGCCAAGCTTTCAATTGTTTGCTTTTCATCACCCGCTGCCAACAACTGCGCCACACTGATCAAGCCCACCACATGGTCCAAGCCACTGCGACAAATCGGATACCAAGAATGGCTGCCTTGGGGGGCAAATCCGCCAATGTGTCGCAAGGCATCACTCACAGACAATTGCGCATCCAGCCAAACAACATCCATGCGCGGAATCATCAGCGAGGTCAGCGGTCTATCGTCCAGATGGAACACATTGCGCACCATTTGGTGCTCGTGTTGCTCAATCAGTCCTGCGTCAACGCCCTCTTCTAAGCTGGCAGTAATTTCTTCTTCGGTCACACTGCGCACCGCATTGGTGTCGATGCGCAGCAAGGCCAAAACGCCTTGGGTCGACGCTGCTAACAGTTTCACAAACGGTGCCGCCACCTTGGCGACCAAGCGCATGGGTCTAGCGGTCAAGCGTGCAACTGCTTCGGGGTGGAGTTGGCCGATACGCTTTGGCACCAACTCGCCAAAAATCAAGGTGAAATAAGTGATGACCACCACCACCGTTGTCGTGGCCGCCACCCCTGCCACTTTGGGCGAGACGCCAAAACCTTGTATAAACAGAGATACACCTTCTGAAAACGCCGCCTCACCAACAATGGCGTTCAACATGCCAATGATGGTGATGCCGGCTTGCACAGTCGACAAAAAATGTGTCGGCTGTTCCATCAAATCTAAAGCTGCTTGAGCGCCTTTGTCTCCCGCCTCAACCATGGCGACCAAACGCGCTTTGCGACTCGCGGTGAGCGCCATTTCAGACATCGCAAACACCGCGTTCAGTAAAATCAAAACCAAAATCAGGATAAAGTCCATAGGGCTTTCAAAGTTCTCAACTTAATTCAAGGGCTAATAATAACCTCATGGCTCATTACTTGATTGGCGACCTCCAAGGTTGCGACAGTGCGTTGCAGCGCTTGCTTCACAAAATCGACTTCTCACCAAGCCGCGACACGCTGTTTCTTTTAGGCGATTTGGTCAACCGTGGTGAAGGCTCTTTGGCCGTCTTGGAGCGTTTGATGGCTTATGGCGATGCGGCTCACAGCTTGTTAGGCAACCATGACCTCAACTTGCTGGCCGTGGCGCACGGCGTGCGTTTGCCGCACCGCAAAGATACGATTGCCGAGATTTTAAATTCCCCCCATCGTGCCGAGTTGATGCACTGGCTGCGTCAGCAGCGTTTGGCTATGCTGCATCATCACAACGATGCACATCACCAGCAGCATCCACAAGAAAAACAGCTACTCATGGTGCATGCCGGCGTGTCACCTACATGGACAGCTACTGAAACAATAGCATTAGCAGCAGAAGTTGAGACCGTTTTAAAAACCGCAACCGACGCTGAACTGCGCGACTTTTTGCGCGACATGTATGGCGACACGCCTGCACAGTGGCATGACAACTTGCAGGGCATGAACCGCTTGCGGGTGATTGTGAATGTGCTGACGCGCTTGCGTTTTTGCACCACTGAAGGCGCGATGGAGTTTGCGAGCAAAGACAGTGTCGAGAACGCACCCGCCGGCTACATGCCTTGGTTTGATGTGCCTGAACGCGCCACCCAAAACTGTACCGTCGCCTTTGGCCACTGGTCCACGCTGGGCTGGTTGCAACGCGAAGACGTGTATGCGCTAGACGGCGGCTGCGTGTGGGGCGGATGCTTGAATGCGCTTAAATTGGGCGATACGGCCAACCCGCATCAGGTGATCAACGTGCCATGCGAGCAGGCTCAAAAACCTGCCGCAAAATAGATGAGTGAGGTTAAACCGGCTCTAAAACGACAGGTACAGCAACAACTGATGTTGGTACAGGCGCTGGCATCTGTAATGGTTCTATTGCTTTAAACAAAGCAGCTACCCGCTTTTTAGAGCGAATATTGGCTGACTTGCCACTGCGAGCAGGGCTGGCTTTGGCTGCAGCCTCCCAAGAAGGCGCAACGACTTCTGCCGCTGGCGCAGATGCTTCATAGGGCTTGTCAAAAAACGGGTCTTTAGGCGCTTGGCGTGGTGTGTAAGCGGGTGCAGCGTTGCGACTATCGCGTCGCTCGCCGCGTGGCTCAAAGCTTTCCATGCGGTCACGGCCATTGTTAGAACGCTCGGTACGTGGTGCGCGGTCAGCGCCCCGCTCGCGGCCTTCTTGCCCCTCATTACCTGCATACATGCGCCGGCCATCGTTGATGCGACCTTGCGTTTTGATATTGGGCGTGTCTTCAGGGTATTCAACCGCTTCCAACTCCAGCTTGGTTTTGAGCAACTTTTCCAAGTCACTCACCAAACGCGCATCGCTGGGCGCTACAAAGCTGATAGCGATACCAGAAGCGCCAGCTCGGCCAGTACGGCCAATGCGGTGTACATAGTCTTCGGCGTTGAACGGCAAATCAAAGTTAAACACAGCTGGCACGTCTTTGATGTCCAAACCGCGTGCAGCCACGTCAGTCGCCACCAAGAGGTCAACGGCGCCGCTTTTGAAGGCTTCTAGCGCCTTCAAACGCTCGTCTTGGCTCTTATCGCCATGCAAGGCGGTGGCTTTGAGGCCAAATTTCTCCAGCGAGCGTGCCAAACGGGCACAACCCAGTTTGCTGTTGACAAAGACGAAGGCTTGCTTGATCTCTTTTTGCTTGAGCAACGAGGTCAAAGCGTGCAGCTTCTCGTCCGTCGGGGTGCTGTAAAAATGCTGTGCAACGGTCGACGCGGCTTGATTTGGTCGCGCCACCTCGATGGTGACGGGGTTTTGTAAATAGCTGCTCGACAAGCGTTTGATTTCTGGCGAGAACGTCGCAGAAAACAGCAGCGTCGTGCGCTGTTTGGGCAAGTAGCTCAAAATCCGCTCTAAATCAGGCAAAAAGCCAATATCCAGCATGCGGTCGGCTTCGTCCAGCACTACGTATTCGACTTGGTTCAACACGCAGTTTTTGGCTTCAATGTGGTCCAGCAAGCGGCCTGGGGTGGCGACCAAAATCTCGACGCCGGCCTTCAGCTCGATGGTTTGCGGCTTCATGTCCATGCCGCCAAACACCACCGCGCTGCGGATTTGGGTGTACTTGGCGTAGGCTTTGACCTGTTGGGCGACTTGGTCAGCCAGCTCACGCGTGGGCAACAGCACCAAGGCGCGAACAGGGTGGCGGGCTGGGGATGTTGAGGCGTTTTCGTGCTTCAGCATGCGCTGAATCAGCGGGAGCGAGAAAGCTGCCGTTTTGCCAGTACCGGTTTGGGCAGCGCCCATCACGTCTCTGCCTTCCAAAACCACAGGAATAGCCTGCGCTTGGATGGGTGTCATGGACTCGTAGCCCATGTCGGCTACGGCGCGTGCCAGCGACGGGGCCAGCGATAGTTGTGAAAAAGATGTTGTCATTTAGCCCTCTATTGTCGCATTTAGCGGCGAACAATGCAAAAAAGGGCTAAATCTACAAGATTCAGCCCTTTGACAACTGCTGTTTACCCTATGAAAACACGTAAGTCACACTTTTACAGCTGACGTGTACTGAAGGTATCGCAAGACTTCACACTACCCGTTTGCAGCCCCGTATTGAACCAACGCTGGCGCTGCTCACTGGTGCCATGGGTAAAGCTGTCTGGGCGCACACGGCCTGTTGACTGGCGTTGCAATGCATCGTCACCAATCTTGGCTGCCGCGTTCATGGCTGACTCCACATCGCCGTTTTGCAAAATAGCGCGTGATTCATTGGCCTTTTTAGCCCATAAACCCGCATAGCAATCCGCTTGCAACTCCACACGCACGCTCAAAGCGTTGTTTTCAGTTTCGCTCAAACGGCGGCGCGCTTGCTCGACTTTGGCATCCACACCCAGCAAATTTTGCACGTGGTGACCAATTTCGTGGGCAATCACATAGGCTTTGGCAAACTCACCCGGCGCACCGAGTTGGCGGCTCAAAGTGTCAAAAAACGCCAAGTCGATATAGACTTTTTGGTCGCCAGGGCAGTAAAACGGCCCCATCGCTGCTTGGCCAGCACCGCACGCTGTCGGGTAGCTACCGCGATAAATCACCAATTTAGGAGCGGTGTATGTCGCGCCACCTTTGGTGAACACATCTTTCCAGACGTCTTCCGTGTCCGCCAAGACAACGGATACAAACTTGGCCTGTTGGTCATTGGCCGGTGGCGCATGGGCAGGCGCTTGTGATTGAGTCGTAGGCGCATCGCCACCCCCCAAAAAGCCTAGTACCGTCAGCGGGTTGATGCCTAAAAAGTAAGACGCAGCCAGCGCAATGATGATCGAACCAATGCCAATCTTGCTGCCAAACAGGCCGCCACCACCTCCGCCTCCTCCCCCGCCACCGTCGCGCACGTCTTCGACGTTGTCAGATTCTCGGTTGCCTTCCCATTTCATAGTCTCACTCCTAATTTCTGGTGCATCAGATGCAATATCTCAAATAAATCACGCTTTAGTTAAGCTCTCGGTAGCGTCACACCGGTTTGACCTTGGTATTTACCGCCACGGTCTTTGTAACTGGTGGTGCACACCTCATCAGCTTTGAAGAATAACACTTGCGCGCAACCCTCGCCAGCGTAGATTTTGGCCGGCAGCGGTGTCGTGTTGCTGAACTCCAGCGTCACATAGCCCTCCCATTCTGGCTCAAAAGGCGTCACATTGACGATGATTCCACAACGTGCGTAGGTGCTTTTACCCAGACAAACGGTCAACAAATTACGCGGAATGCGGAAATATTCCACAGTTCTGGCCAAAGCAAAGCTGTTGGGCGGAATGATGCAGCTGTCGCCTTCAAAGTCGACAAAGCTCTTTTCATCAAAATTCTTCGGGTCAACCACCGTGCTGTGGATGTTGGTAAAGACCTTAAATTCAGGTGCGCAGCGGATGTCGTAGCCATAGCTGCTGGTGCCGTAGCTGATGATTTTTTTACCGTCTTTCTCACGCACCTGCCCAGGCTCAAACGGCTCAATCATGCCGTGCTTTTGAGCCAGTTCGCGGATTTGATGGTCGGCTAAGATGGACAAGGGAATCTCCAGTTGACAGTGTGTGATGAACTCGTTAATTTCATAGCTAATTTACAGGTATTTCAGCCTGTTTTTAAGCTTGCATTCTGAGTATTTTAGCTACTATTAATTTTATAGCTAACTATTGAATAAATACGCCGGCTACAGCCATATTTACCCATTAAAAGCCTATATTATGGGTAACCGCAAGTCACAAACTTAAGGCCATTTTTATGAAAACAGCAGTTCTAGTCATAGACGTCCAACAAGGCCTGTGCCAAGGCTCAGGAGCCGCTTTTGATGCCGAAGGCACGATAGCGCGCATCAACGTCGTCACCGCCAAAGCCCGAGCCGCAGGCAAACCCGTCATTTTTATTCAACACGAGTCCGACTCCCGCTATTTGGCGCGTGACACTGAAGAATGGCAGTTGGCCAAAGACCTGGTGGTGGACTCCCAAGATATGAGAATGCGAAAAACCACGCCCGACTCCTTCCTGCGCACTGACCTCGAACCCCTGCTGCGCAGCATGGGCGTCAAAACCGTGGTGATTTGCGGCATGCACACCGAGTATTGCGTAGACACCACCACCCGCCGCGCCCTCGCGCTAGGCTTCCCCGTCACACTGGTCACCGACGCCCACACCTCCGCCGGCAACAGCGCCATCACCGCCCAGCAAGTCATCGCCCACCACAACATCACTCTCCCCAACATCGGCAGCTTCGGGCCGCGTGTAACGGCGGTTACGAGTGCGGATTTGGTGATTTGATGAATTTTTGTTATTTATTTGATAGCTAACTATTGAACGAAAACGCCGGCTACAGCCTAATTTATCCATATTTTATGCCTACAGCCATCCTAAGCGCCCTCCCCGAAGAACAAACTGGTTTATCCGCCCTGCTTGCAGATCCAAAGCGCATCACCCATGCGGGGCGGGAGTTTTGGGTGGGGGAGATTCACCGGCAGCCTGTCGTTTTGGCGCTGTCGGGGGTTGGCAAGGTGGCTGCGGCCACGACGGCTACGGCGCTGATTGAGCGGTTTGGGGTGCAGCGCATTGTGTTTACCGGCGTGGCCGGTGGTTTGCAGGCGGGCGTGCAGGTGGGGGACTTGGTGCTGGGCAGCAGCTATGTGCAGCATGACATGGATGCCTCGCCTATCTTCCCGCGCTTTGTGCTGCCGTCCAAAGGCAAGGCGCTGCTGGACGCTGACGCAGATTTAATGACTACACTTTTGATAGCTGCACAGGCAATATATACGCCGGCTACAGTCAAAAATAGCTCTAAAAACGGCATTCAAAGCACGATTCACCAAGGTTTGATAGCCAGCGGCGACCGCTTTGTCTCCAGCTTGGCCGAGGTGCAAGCCCTGCGTGCCGCCTTACCAGACGCGCTGTGCGTAGAGATGGAAGGCGCTGCCGTGGCGCAGGTGTGCCACGACTACGTCCTGCCCTTTGCTGCTGTACGCACCATATCTGACCGCGCGGACGACTCCGCGCACCTAGATTTCAGCCAGTTTGTACGCGACGTGGCGGGGCCAATGGCGGTACGGTTGGTGGATGTTTGGCTCAAAAATCAGCTTGAAAATCGGCAAAATCAGACAAAGTAGGTGTATTTGCGGACTTACTTCAAGTTTATATCTGGGTTAAAGGTCTTTCGCTAGCCTCTAGCAAAGCAGGGTTGACGTGGCTACACTAGTTTTTTTTAACTGGAAAGAGACTATGAAAAAACCAACCCTTCCTCTGGCTTCTCGCACTTTTTTGAGTGTTGCCATGGCTGCCACTGCAGTTGGCAGTGCTGTGTTGCCGCAAAGCGCTTGGGCTGCTGCGCCGTTGTCTAAAGTCGCTGTGCCCGGTTTTTACCGCATGATGTTGGGCGATTTTGAGGTGACGGTGGTGTCTGACGGCACCGTCGCCCTGCCGATGAACCAGCTGCTGCGCAACATTGCAGCGGCCAAGCTGGACGAAGCTTTGGCGCGTAACTTTTTGTCGAACCCGGTGCAAACATCGGTCAACACCTTCCTCATCAACACCGGTGAAAAGCTGGTATTGATTGACACCGGCGCTGGCAAGTTCTTTGGCCCGACGCTGGGCAATATGCTGAACAACCTCAAAGCCGCTGGCTACCAGCCCGAGCAGGTGGACGAGATTTACGTCACCCACATGCACTCTGACCACGTAGGCGGCTTGCTGAACGAGGGTGCGATGGCCTTCCCGAACGCCGTCATCCGTGGCGACAAAAAAGACGCTGATGTTTGGCTCAGCCAAGCCGCGATGGACGCTGCGCCCGAAGCGGCCAAAGGCACGTTTAAAAACGCCATGACGGTGTTTAGTGCCTACACCGCTGCGGGCAAATACAAGCCCTTTGAAGGCAACACCGAGCTGGTCAAAGGCGTACGCGCTAGCTCCAGCTATGGCCACACACCGGGCCACACCACCTACGTGGTGGAAAGCAAAGGCCAAAAACTGGTATTGATTGGTGACTTGATGCACCTAGCCGCCGTGCAGTTTGACGACCCCACCGTGACCATCGCCTTCGACAGCAACAGCGACAACGCCAAGACCGAGCGCCAAAACGCCTACGCCCAAGCCGCCAAAGACGGCGCGATTTTGGGCGTCACCCACGTCTCCTTCCCAGGCCTAGGCCGCGTCGTACCAAAAACCACAGGTTACAGCTGGCTGCCAGTGAATTACACAGCGGGTAAGTGATTGAAATAAGCGATATAAGAAAATATTAAACCCAAAAAGGGACGACGGGGTAGGCCGTTGTCCCTTTTTTCATTGATTTAGTATCAATTTTATAGCTGTACAGGCAATAGATAAGCCGGCTACAGGCGAAATATGTTTTGAATTTAAACGATTTAAGTTATGAATTGCACTTTAATCGCCTTTAATCCGTTCCTGCAGTATCGACGAGCTATGCAAACCCGTCTCGCCACCGGTCTGCAATGGTTGTTGTAGCATCCAATCGATGCCAGTAGAAGCTGTGGCAACATTAATACTTTCCTTGTGCGTTTGAAGTAATTCGTCCGCTTCCTGCATGGCAGCACAAGTTGTTGCATAAGGCACTTTCAACCCATAGTCTGTCAACTTCATCGGCTGAAACCTCAAGCCGCCAGTCAACGAAACATCACCAGTCGCCTCAAACCCCATACGAGAGTAAAACGGAACAGCGTTCAAACTCGCGTTTACTGTAAATTCGCCGTTATTTCCCGCTGCAATCGCTTGGTCACGCGCGGTTTCCCACAGGTATTTGCCTATGCCACGGCCTTGGAACTTTGGTACGACATACAAGTGCTGTAAGTGACTGTTATTACGCACAGCCACAACGCCACAAAAAATATCCTCATCTTCACCTAGCAAAGAATTGATATTTGGCTGAGCCATAAACGCCACCAAACCTGCAGGAGTGATCATCTGCAAGAAATGTTCAGCGCCATTGCCGTCAGGTTCAGCAAAAAATAGATGCGTCAAAGAATAGATCAATTCGCTGATTTTTACGGCATCCGAAGCAGTAGTTTTGCGAGTAGTTATCATAGTTTTATATCAATTTTAGTATGATTTCGATAGCTACTTAGGCAACAAATACGCCGGCTACAGCCAAAAATAACCCTAAATTTAGCTATCTGACTCTGAAATCACCGTTTTCTCAATCAAGCGGTCGTCACCTAGGACGATCATCGAGAAAAGCAGCTCGTCTAGCGTGGTGGCGCGCTGGGTTTTACGGGCTAAGAGCGGCGTGGCGGCTGGGTTGAGGATGATGAAATCTGCCTCGCAGCCGACTGCCAAGTTACCGACCACGCCTTCTAAACCGAGCGCTCGGGCTGCGCCTGCGGTGTGTTGCCACCAGAGGTTTTGCGGGGAGAGGCTGAGGCCGGCCTTCAGCTCTCCGTTTTGCGCCACCGTCGCCCTGCCCACGTAGTACGCGGCCAGCATGGTGTGGAAGGGGCTGAAGCTGGTGCCGCCGCCTACGTCCGAGGCCAAGCCGTAGTGCATGGCGGCCTCGTCGGCGCGTTTGAAGTCGAAAAACCCGCTGCCTAAAAATAAATTGCTGGTGGGCGAGACGGCTGCGGCTGCGCCGGTTTGTGCCATCAGGGCGCGGTCTGCGGCGTCTAGGTAGATGCAGTGGGCGTAGATGGCGCGCGGGCGCAGCAGGCCAAAGTCTGCGTAAACCTGCAAATACGAGCGGGATTGGGGGTACAGCGCTTTGACCCAGCGCACCTCGTCAACGTTTTCTGCAACGTGGGACTGAATCCATACATCGGGGTATTTGGCGGCCAGCTCGCCAGCGCCGTGCATTTGGGCGTCGCTGCAGGTGGGTGCAAAGCGCGGGGTGATGGCGTAGCCTAGGCGATCTACACCGTGCCATTGTTGAATCAGCGTCTCGGTGTCGCGCAGGCTTTGCTCAGTAGCATCAAACTGCCCATTCGAACTGGGCAGGTCACGCACGCCATCTGGACTGTTGCGGTCTTGCAAAACTTTGCCAGTGATGAGGCGCAGCTGGTGCTTTTGCGCTTCTTGGAAGAGTGCTTGCACCGAAGTAACGTGCGACGTGGCAAAGGTGAGCGCGGTGGTAACGCCGTTACGCAACAATTCCGCTATAAAAAAAGAAGCTGCTTGAGCAGCATAATCGCCGGCTACAAAGCGCTTTTCTTCTGGAAATGTGTAATTCTCCAGCCATGGCAGCAGGCCGTCTGCGGGGGAGCCGATGACATCGGTTTGTGGGTAGTGGATGTGCATGTCCACAAAACCGGGGGCAATAATCCGGTCTTTCAACTCCTGTACTTTGACGTGCGGATGATCGGCCTGAAAGTCGCCAATCAAACGATGGTAATCACCCACCCGCAGCACCACTTGCCGACCGGCCGAGTTGGGGCCGACAACGAGCAAGCCGTCTTCTTCGAAAATAGCGGCTTTTGAAGGCTCTGCGTCCTCAGCAAAGCGCAGGATGCGGGCGCGGTAGGCTTTCATGGTCAAAATGATTCAAACACTTCATTCAGCTTGTCGATATGACGGCGCTTGGCGGAAGCGTCCAAAAAGCTGGCCTCAAAACTGTTGTGCGCCAATTGGTAAGCGTGTTGCGCAGTCATGCCTGTGGCAGCAAAGGTTTGCAGGAAATTGTCGTTCATGTAGCCGCCAAAGTAGCTGGGGTCGTCTGAATTGACCATGACGCATAGGCCAGCATCGAGCAACTGCGGCAGATTGTGGTCACGCAAGTCCTTGAAAACACAGAGTCTTAAATTGGACAATGGGCAAACGGTGAGCGGAATGCGGTCTTTTTTCAGCCGCGCCATCAGCAAGGCGTCTTTGCTGGACTGCACGCCGTGGTCGATGCGCTCAACTTTGAGCAAGTCCAGCGCTGTCCAAACATAGGCTGGCGGGCCTTCTTCACCCGCGTGGGCGACCAAGTTGTAACCCAGCGCGCGGCATTTGGCAAAGACTTTGGCAAATTTCTCGGGCGGGTTGCCCACCTCGCCAGAATCGAGGCCAATGCCGATGAATTTGTCGCGGTAGGGCAAGGCGGCTTCTAGCGTTTCAAACGCATCTTCTTCGCTCAAATGACGCAAGAAACACAAAATCAGGGTCGCACTGATGCCGTGCTTGGTTTGCGCCTCGACGCAGGCGCGGTGTAGACCGTTGATGACGGTGGCCATACTCGCGCCGCGTGCGGTGTGGGTTTGGGGGTCGAAAAATATCTCGCAGTGCGCTACATTATCAATAGCACACTTATTAATATATGCGCCGGCTAGCTCATAAAAATCTTGCTCTGTGAGCAAGACGCTGGCACCGGCGTAGTAGATGTCCAAAAAGCTCTGCAGATTGCTAAACGCATAAGCACGGCGCAGCTCGTCGACACTGGCATAGGGCAAAGTCAGACCGTTGCGCTTGGCGAGGCTGAAAATCATTTCGGGCTCTAACGAGCCTTCAATGTGAATGTGCAGCTCGGCCTTGGGCATAGCGCGTAACAAATCTGGCAGGCGGTCTGTGGGGATGGGTTTGACTTGGTAGTTAGACATGTTCATGGATCTATTTTGCAATAAAAAAGGCTGCTCAAGAGCAGCCTTTTTTGACTTGACCGTTCTTACTTTTTAGCGCCAGGCACTTTGCCTTCCACGCCTTTGACGTAGGTGCTCAAGCCGCCCAAGAATTTGTCATCGGCTACAGCATCTTTAGCCAACATTTCTTTGCCGTCATTGCTCATGATCGGGCCTTTCCAGATGGAGAAAGTACCAGCTTTCAAGCCAGTTTTGACTTCGTCAAGCTTCTTCTTGGTATCTTCAGGCACATCAGCAGCGACGGAAACCATGTCAATCGCGCCCTCTTTCACGCCCCACCAAGAGGAGCCGCCGCCCTTCCAAGTACCGGCCAAGGCTTCGCCCGTGGCTTTGATGTAGTACGGTGCCCAGTTGATAACGGCTGAACCCAAATGCGCTTTCGGGCCGTAGGCAGTCATGTCAGAGTCCCAACCGAAGGCGCGCTTGCCAAGTTTCTCAGCGGTTTGCAACACGGCAGAGGAGTCGGTGTTTTGCATCAAGACGTCAGCGCCGCCGTTGATCAAGGCTGTGGCCGCTTCGGTTTCTTTACCTGGGTTGAACCACTCGTTTACCCAAACCACGCGGGTTTTGATTTTTGGGTTGACGGACTGAGCGCCCAAAGTAAAGCTGTTGATGTTACGAATCACTTCAGGAATTGGGATAGAGCCAACCACGCCCAAGGTGTTGGACTTGGTCATTTTGCCGGCAATCACACCGGCCATGTACGCGCCTTCGTAGGTGCGGCTGTCGTAGGTGCGCATGTTATCGGCTTGTTTGTAGCCGGTTGCATGCTCAAATTTCACGTCTTTGAACTCAGGTGCCAATTTCAGCATCGGCTCCATGTAGCCAAAGGTGGTGCCGAAAATCAGCTTGTTGCCTTGGCTAGCCATGTCGCGGAAAACGCGCTCAGCATCAGCAGACTCTGGCACTTTTTCAACAAAACTGGTGACAATTTTGTCGCCAAATTCTTTTTCAACTGCTTTACGGGCTTGGTCATGTGCGTAAGTCCAGCCGCCGTCTCCCGTAGGGCCAACGTAGGCGAATGCTATTTTGAGTGGCTCAGCTTTTGGTGCGGCAGGTGCTGCTGCAGGAGCGGCAGCCGCAGCTGGCTTGGCTTCTTCTTTTTTACCACAGCCTACCAAAGCAGCAGCTGCGATGGCGGTGAGTGCAGCCATTTTGATCATGGTACGTTTTTGAATATCAGTCATGCTATCGATTCCTTTTTTAAGAAAACACGGGTTAAAAAACAAAAAACCAAACGAAATTAAAACTTCTTCACATGTGGAAAGGCTTGCCCAGCGAGGCGGGCATGTTGATTTTGATAAAACCTTTGTTACGCGAAATCAGCGCTAAAACCACAATGGTAGCAATATAAGGCATCATGCTCAGGAATTGACTAGGTACTTCTACGCCCGTCGCCTGCAAATGGAACTGCAACATGGTGACGCCGCCGAACAAATAAGCCCCCAAAAGCACCCGTGCCGGCCGCCATGTGGCGAAGGTGGTGAGTGCCAAAGCAATCCAACCTTTACCGGCAACCATGCCTTCAATCCACAAGGGCGTGTAAATGGTCGACAAATAAGCACCTGCTAAACCGCACAAAGCACCACCAACAACCACGGCAAGGAGACGAATACGCCGCACGGGGTAGCCCAAGGCATGGGCGGACTCTGGCGACTCACCCACCGAGCGCAGCACCAAACCTGAGCGGGTTCGGTACAAAAACCACATCAAACCGAACACCAAAGCGATGGTGATGTACACCATGGGGTGCTGACGAAACAAGGCTGGGCCGACCAATGGAATATCACCCAGCAAGGGAATTGAATACTGAATTTGCTCAGGCAGCTTTTCTTGCACGTACTTGATGCCAGCAAAAGCCGAGAAACCTGTTCCAAACAAGCTGAGTGCTAAACCCGTCGCGTATTGGTTGGTGTTAAGCCAAATAACCAAGCCGCCAAACATCGCTGCCAGCAAAGCTCCAGCCGCCATGCCTGCAGCAAAGCCCAGCCAGACATTGCCAGTATGGACCACGGCAGCAAAGCCAGCAATGGCGGCGCATAGCATCATGCCTTCAGCGCCAAGGTTGACGATGCCGGCTTTTTCATTGATCAACAAACCCAGTGCGGCAATGGCCAAAACGGTGCCGGCGTTGAGTGTGGCGGCGATAAGGAGAGCATAGGCTTCCATTATTTGGCTCCTTCTAAATTCTGAACTGAAGGAACTTTTTGCGGCGGCGGTTGGGATGTGGATCGGATAAAAACAAGGCGATAGGTCAACAAGGTGTCGCAGGCCAACAAGTTAAACAAGAGCAAGCCCTGGAAAACGCCGGTGATGGATTTGGGCAGACCCAAACGGGACTGCGCCAACTCACCACCGATGTAAAACATGCTCATCAGCACGGCTGAGAAAATCATGCCCACCGGGTGCAAGCGCCCAACAAAGGCAACGATGATGGCGGCAAAGCCGTAGCCGGCAGGCACATATAAGGTGAGTTGTCCAATGGGCCCAGCCACCTCAAGCGCACCAGCCAGCCCTGCCGCTCCGCCAGAACACAGCATAGCGAGCCACAAGGCTTTACGGCTTGAAAAGCCTGCGTAACGTGCCGCCGCTGGGGCCAGACCGCCGACTTGCTGCGCAAACCCAGCACGCGTGCGAAACAAGAATACCCATAAACCAGCCGCCAGTGCCAGTGCTATCAGCAAGCCAATGGACATGCGCGAGCCTTGCATCAGGCGTGGGATTTGGGTTACCGCTTCAAAGGTTTTGCTTTGTGGGAAGTTAAAGCCGTTGGGATCTTTCAAAGGGCCGTAAACCATGTAACCTAAAAACAAGTCGGCAACATAAACCAACATCAAGCTGACCAAAATTTCATTGGCATTGAATTTATCGCGCAGCAAAGCCGTCAAACTCGCCCATGCCATGCCGCCAAAGACGCCAGCCAACACGATCAATAAAATAATCCAACGGCTGCTGTCTTTGTCTGCCAGCAACGCCATGCCGCCCGCAGCTAATGCACCTACGATGAATTGGCCTTCTGCACCAATATTCCAAACATTGGAGCGGAAACAAATAGCCAAACCGAGTGCTATGAGCAAAAGCGGCGTAGCTTTCACCATCAACTCGCCCCAAGCGTAAGAGGAGCGAATAGGTTCCCAAAAGAACATTTGCAGGCCACGCACGGGGTCTTTGCCCAAAACCATGAAAAGTAAGATGCCAATAGCAACAGTTAAGAGCAGCGCCAAGATGGGCGAGCCATAACTCCAAAAGGCCGAATTTTGAGGGCGGGGTTCTAATTTTAGTTTCATGACATTGCAGCCTCAGCAGACTCTGCTGCAGATGAGGTTTGATGCTTAGGCCATAAACCACTCATCCACTCACCGACCATGGTGACTGTCGCTTTAGCTCGATCCAGAGACGGAGAAAGTTGACCATTGGCCAAAACGTGCAAGCGGTCCGAGATTTCAAACAGTTCATCAAGCTCCTCGCTGACGACCAGTACCGCACAACCTGCGTCGCGTAGCGCCAAAATCTCAGCACGAATTTGTGCTGCAGCGCCTACGTCGACACCCCACGTGGGTTGCGAGACGATCAACAACTTGGGATTGGCATCGATTTCACGACCCACGATGAATTTTTGTAAATTACCGCCCGATAAAGACTTAGCCGTCGCTTGTGGCCCGCCTGCCTTGACGTTGTATTTAGCGATGATTTGTGTTGCATGCCGTGTTAAATTTTTGACATGAATCCAACCACCCGAGCCCATTGAGTTGCTACGTGTCAGCATCAAATTTTGCGCCAAACTCAGGTTGGGCACCGCACCACGGCCCAAGCGCTCTTCGGGTACGAATTGAACTCCTAAAGCTCGGCGTTCAATTGGCCCTAATTTACCAACCGCTTGGCCAAACAAGGTCACCATCTTGCCATCTGCCCGGGTGTCTTCACCCGATAAGGCGTACATCAGCTCCTTTTGACCATTACCTGAAACACCTGCAATGCCCAATATTTCGCCAGCACGCACCGTCAGGGAAATATCGTACAACTTGATGCCAAATTGATCTTCTGCTGGTAGCGTCAATTGATTGACGCTCAGCACCACGGCACCTGTCGCAACAGAGCGGTGCTCCAGCGCTGGGGGTTCAGCACCAATCATCATGCGACTGAGCGAGGCGTTGCTTTCTTCTTGCGGGTTGCAGTGGCCTGTGACTTGGCCAGCACGCAGCACCGTACAGGCCGTGCACAGCTCTCTTATTTCGTGCAGTTTGTGGCTGATGTACAGAATGCTGCAACCCTCGGATGACAGTTTTTTCAGAACCACGAAGAGTTTTTCAACTGCCTGAGGTGTCAACACCGAGGTAGGCTCATCCAAAATCAACAGCTTGGGGTTGGTGAGCAGAGCACGGATGATTTCTACCCGCTGCATTTCGCCCACGCTCAAGGTATGCACAGGTCGCGCTGGGTCAATATCCAAACCATACTCGCTGGCTTTGGCAGTGATGCGCGCAGTAACTTCTTCCAATTTGAGGTGTTTGTCTAAACCGAGCCAGACGTTTTCAGCCACACTCAAAGTCTCAAACAGACTGAAATGCTGAAAAACCATACTGATGCCTAAAGCCCTTGCCTCTTGCGGGTTACGAATGTGCGCAACGCTACCATTAAAGCTGACCGCACCTTCGTCGGGCTTGACCGAACCGTAAATGATTTTGACCAGGGTGGATTTGCCGGCACCGTTTTCACCCAACAGCGCGTGGATTTCACCTTGTAGGACAGTTAGAGACACATTATTATTAGCGACCACGCTTGGATACCTCTTAGTGATACCTGAAAGATGCAAGCGGGTAGCTGTCATTTGAGTGGTCATATTATTGAGTAAGTATATTAAATACTTTTGGGTAGTAATTGTTCCACATAACGGTCCCAGCAATGATATCTAGGAATCAATACAAGCAAACTTGATGCCACTATTTTCAAAATCAAACCAAAATGTGGTCAACGCGCCGTGATGTTTCGCTCCAAGCTTGGTACATTCTTCTCAGAAATCGGATGCTTATTTATTCCCATTCCTGTATAAAGGTTATACGCCAAACCACATGAATACCATACCGCTGTGTTTTATTCTGTAGCCAATCAATAGCTGAATGACAATGAATTCATCAACCATCCAATTTGTCAGACACGAGAAAATAGTGTCAGTCCAAAATGTACCACCATCCCGAACATTATTGGAATTGCTACGCGAGGATTTAAATTACAGTGATACCAAAGAGGGATGCAACGAGGGCGATTGCGGTGCATGTACTGTTGTGATTGGAGAAGCCCATGAAGGACAAGTTAAATACAGCGCCATCAATAGTTGCATTCGTTTGGCACATTCTGTGAATGGTTTGGCGCTTTGGACGGCGCAAGATTTAGTTGCTCAAGATGGCTCGTTGCACCCCGTACAAGAAGCGATGGTTCAATGCCATGCTAGCCAATGCGGTTTTTGTACCCCTGGCTTTGTCATGAGCCTGTTTGGCATGTACCAAAACCACGTCACCCAAGGAACCATCGTGAGCCGTGAATCGGCGCAAGAGGGCCTTTCAGGGAATTTATGCCGTTGCACAGGCTATCGTCCTATTTTGCACGCAGCTCAACTTATGACACAGTTACCAGTCGTGCAAGTTGACGAAGCTTCGGTGCTGCAAAAATTAAACCAAATTAATCTTGAACAGCATGATTCTGCAGCTGAAGCCTCTTACTTTACTCCTAAGTCACTGAGCGAGTTATTGGACTTACGTGCAGAGCATCCTGACGCTCAATTGGTAGCAGGTTGTACCGATGTTGGACTTTGGGTTACGAAATTGCATATGCAATTTGAAAAAATTCTTGATGTCAGCCATGTACAAGATCTGCGTCGCGTTGAAGACTACCCACACCATATCGCCATCGGGGCGGCGGTAACCATTGAGGGCGCTTTCAACTCCCTCGTGGCACAAAGACCTCAATTGCGTGACTTTGCACTTCGGTTTGCAGGCTTACCGGTGCGTAACTCCGGTACGCTGGGTGGCAATATTGCGAATGGCTCACCTATTGGCGACTCGATGCCCTTGTTAATTGCACTTGGTGCAAACGTTGTTCTAACAAGCCAGCGTGGAAACCGAGAGTTGCCGCTTGAAGCACTTTACACAGGCTATCGCAAAAACGTTATTGCTGCAGATGAAGTCTTGGCGTGGATCAAAGTGCCCAAGCCTGTCACTGGCGAAATTTGCAGAGTGTATAAAGTATCTAAGCGCTTTGAAGATGATATTTCTGCAATTTGTTTAGCCATACATTTGCTCATTGAAAATGGCCGTGTTTTATCTGCATCAATAGGCGTGGGTGGTGTGGCTGAGAAACCCGTGCGTGCTAGCAAAACAGAAATGATTTTGACTGGCGAACACTGGACAAAAGACCTTGTCCTGAAGACTATGCAGACTTTGCGTAACGAGTTTTCACCTATCTCTGACATGCGCGCCTCCGCAAAATACCGAGTGCAAGTATTGGGGAATTTGCTTTTGCGCTTTTGGTTGGATAGTCAGGGACTAGAGCCTATTAATTTAGAGTCCTTTACGCTGGAGAAAGGATGACTATGAATGCCCCTGACACGTTGACTGCATTTTCGACATCCATAGAACAATTGGGCGCCACTGGCAAATCTCTGCACCATGAGAGTGCGCGTGCACAAGTTACTGGCACGGCTCATTATGTTGACGATATTCCCGAGGTACGCGGCACATTACATGCTGCGCCCATTTTGTCGACTGTTGCACACGGCAAACTGATAAGCATTGACATCAGTGTCGCCCTAAGCCAACCAGGCGTACGGGACGTGATCTTGGTGAATGACATTCTAGGTAGCCCAGTATTGGCCACATTTATAGGTGACGAACCCATCTTCGCATCCAATTTTGTTCAACATGTTGGACAAGTGCTTGGTTTAGTTATAGCCGAGACGGCGATGCAAGCGCGTCGTGCAGCGCGAAAAATTAAACTGAACATTGAGCCATTGCCTGCCATTTTGACCATTCAGGCGGCTTTAGATGCTAAAAGCTTTGTCTTACCACCTGTTTTTATCAAGCGCGGTCATGCCCAGCTGGCTATCGATAAGGCTTCGCACACATTGACTGGCAAGCTAACAGTAGGTGGGCAAGAGCATTTTTATTTGGAAGGGCAAATCGCTTATGTGTTGCCTCAAGAGCAGAATCAGTGGCTCGTTTACTCAAGTACCCAGCATCCAGGCGAGGTGCAGCACTGGGTAGCTCACGCGCTGGGTTTGGACAATCATGCGATTCAAGTGACATGTCGACGTATGGGCGGAGCCTTTGGCGGAAAGGAGACACAAGCAGGTCATCTAGCAGTTTGGGCGGCTATCGCGGCTAACAAGGTGAAGTGTCCCGTCAAACTGCGACTAGATCGTGATGATGATTTCATGATTACAGGCAAACGTCATCCATTTTCGTATAAATACAATGTTGGCTTTGATGACACTGGGCGCTTGCAGGGTCTCAAACTATCGATGGCGGTTAACTGTGGTTTCAGTGCTGATCTTTCAGGGCCCGTGGCTGATCGCGCCATATTTCACAGCGACAACGCGTACTACCTTCAGGATGTTGAAATTGCGTCATACCGTTGCAAGCTGAATACCCAAAGTCATACTGCGTTTCGAGGTTTTGGTGGGCCGCAAGGCATGATTGTGATTGAAACAATTATGGGCGATATTGCACGCTTCCTGCACCTTGACCCTTTGGATGTCCGATTGCGCAATCTGTATTCTGAAGAGCCTACCGAAAATTTTGGAACAATGACCAGTCGGCGCAATACCACGCATTACGGCATGACTGTAGAAGATGATATTTCCTTGCCGCTCCTAACGCAATTAGAAACCTCAAGCAACTACCGAGAGCGGAGAAAAGAAATTTCTCAATGGAATGAGAGCAACGAAATCATCAAACGTGGCATTGCTCTTACGCCCGTGAAGTTTGGCATTTCATTCACTGCAACCCAGTTCAACCAAGCGGGTGCATTGGTTCATATTTATCTTGACGGCAGCGTCCAAGTCAACCACGGTGGCACAGAGATGGGCCAAGGCTTAAATACTAAAGTGGCTCAAATCGTGGCGGATGAGTTGGGTGTGCCGTTTGAACGCGTCCTACTTACTGCCAGCGACACCAGCAAAATCCCAAATGCATCCGCAACTGCGGCCTCAGCGGGGACAGACCTCAATGGCCGTGCCGCTCAGTTTGCCGCCCGTCGTGTGCGCGACAATTTGGCGCAATTTATCTGTGAATTTGATGGTTGTTCAATTACTGACGTTTGTTTTAAAGACGGACAAGTATTGTCCCCTCGCGCCATCCGTGACTTTACAGAAGTTGTAAAAATGGCATATACCCATCGAATTCAACTGTGGAGTGACGGTTTTTATCGAACGCCCAAAATTCATTACGATAAAACCACATTGACAGGACGACCCTTTTATTACTTTGCCTACGGTGCGGCATGCACCGAGGTGGCTATTGATACCTTAACAGGCGAAAACCGTGTGCTCAAAGTTGATATATTGCACGACGTGGGCCGCTCCATCAACCCTGGTATTGACATGGGCCAAATTGAAGGCGGATTTATTCAAGGCATGGGTTGGCTGACCACCGAGCAACTAGTATGGAACGATAAAGGATACCTAAGCACACATGCCCCAAGTACCTATAAGATTCCTACGGCTGGTGATGTGCCAGCGCATTTCAAAATTGACTTCTGGTCTACACCCAACCCAGAGGACAATGTATTTGGTAGCAAAGCCGTAGGCGAGCCCCCTTTCATGCTTGCCATCAGTGTATTTGAAGCATTAAGGGATGCAGTTGCTCAAGTGAATCCGTATGGATTGAACAGTGATCAGATCAAACTAGAAGCACCGGCTACAGCAGAAAATATCCTACGAGCCATAGCATCTTTGTCTGATTAAGTCTTCTGTATCAAAGTATCAAAATTGCCCGAAAATCATTCACATTTGTAAACGTAGGGCCAGTCACCACCAAACCACCTAAAGGCTCGAAAAAACCGTAGGCATCATTACGGTCAAGGTAACTTTGGATTTTCATGCCCTTGGCTTCTGCGCGCGCCAATGTTGTTGGGTCAACGAAAGCCCCAGCGTTATCTTGCACACCATCAATTCCGTCAGTGTCCGCTGCCAGTGCATAGACATGCTCACAACCATGCAAGGACTGCGCCAAACCGAGGCAAAACTCGCCCGCACGACCGCCACGGCCGCGCTCTGCGCCCGGCAAACGGGGACGGACAGTCACAGTGGTTTCACCGCCAGAAAGAATGACGCAAGGTCGGATAAAGGCCTGAGCGCTTGCGTCTTTACCTTGCTTGGCAGTCAAGGAAGCCATAGCTGCATGGACTTTACCCACTTCGCGTGACTCGCCTTCCATGTCGTCACTCAAAATATAGGCATTCAGTCCTCCAGCACGGGCGGCTAATGCTGCGGCTTCCAAACTTTGCAGAGGCGTTGCTGTCATGTGCACCACGTGCTCAGCAAACAAAGGATCGCCGGATTTAGGTGTTTCCAACTCGCCACTGACAAGCTTAGCCTCTATAGCAGCCGGTAGGGCAATGTTGTAGCGCTGCAGGATTGACAGTGCTTGCGCACAGGTTGTGTCATCAGGCACTGTTGGCCCACTGGCAATGATGCTCGGGTCATCGCCCGGTACGTCACTGATAGTCAAAGTCACCACTCTGGCAGGGGCGCAGGCAGCCGCCAAACGCCCCCCTTTAATGCGTGAGAGATGCTTACGAACGCAATTCATTTCTGAAATAGGTGCGCCTGAATCCAGCAACGCTTGGTTGATGCGTTGCTTCTCTACAAAATCTAAGCCATCTACTGGTAGGGACAGTAAAGCAGACCCCCCGCCTGAAATCAAAAAAATGACCAAGTCATTTGATGTCAAGTTCTTGGCCATATCAACAATACGTTGCGCTGCTGAAAGACCCGCTGCGTCAGGCACAGGGTGAGCCGCTTCGACAATTTCAATTCGTTGCGACTTGCCGCTCAAGCCGACTGGCCTCTCTGGAATATGGTCATAACGCGTGACCACTAAACCAGACATGGGCGCATCGCTTGGCCAAAAAAGTTCTACGGCTTGCGCCATCGCTGCCGCAGCTTTCCCAGCTCCCAAGACTATAGTTCTTCCACCGCTTTCTTGGCTAGGCGGTGTCGGCAAATAGGCCGCAGTATTGTGCAGCGGCAGCGCACGCTTCACCGCAGTTTGAAACAAATGCTCTAAAAACTCGCGAGGCTGTGCCGTTGGATTAGGAATAGCTACTTGACCAGACTGCAGAGCTGAGAGAGACATGCGTTTCCTTGGTTGAATCTAATCCGCTAAATGCATCTTCAAATATCGACGCATCAATGACGGAAGTGTCGAACACCAGAGAACACCATCACGACACCGCGCTCGTCAGCAGCGCCAATCACTTCGGAATCTCGCATACTACCGCCTGGTTGAATCACGCAGGTAGCGCCAGCATCCACCACTACATCTAATCCGTCGCGGAAGGGGAAGAAAGCATCGCTGGCCACTGCCGTACCTTCTAGCGACAAACCAGCATGTTGGGCTTTGATACTGGCGATGCGAGCTGAATCTAAACGGCTCATTTGCCCAGCACCCACGCCCATGGTCATACCACCAGCGCAGAAAACAATGGCGTTTGATTTGACGTACTTCGCTACTTTCCAAGCAAACAACAAGTCTTGCAGTTGTTGCGGTGTAGGTTGCGCTTTGGACACAACCTTCAGATCAGCCATCTTCAACTCTTGGTTGTCTGCAGTTTGCATCAAGAGACCCGAACCAACGCGCTTCACATCAACCGCATTTCGACCATGGTCCCAACCGGAATTACGCGCTTTGCCGGCTGTTTGCGGCAACTCAATTTGCAAAACACGGACATTGGCTTTGGCTTTGAAAAGCTCTAGCGCTTCAGGCGTGTAGCTCGGCGCCATCAACACTTCGACAAATTGTTTTGAAATTTGCAGCGCAGCCGGAACATCAACCGTGCGGTTAAAGGCAATGATGCCGCCAAATGCGGACGTAGGGTCGGTTTTAAAAGCTTTGTTGTAGGCTTCTAATGCATCTTCGCCTACCGCGACACCGCAAGGATTCGCATGTTTGACGATCACGCAGGCTGGCACATTAAAGCTTTTGACGCATTCCCAAGCAGCGTCTGCATCCGCAATGTTGTTGTAGCTGAGTTCTTTGCCTTGCAATTGTTTGGCAGTGACCAATGAGCCCGGTGCTGGGTACAAATCGCGGTAAAAAGCCGCTTGTTGATGCGGATTTTCACCATATCGCAGGTCTTGTAATTTGACAAACCGACCATTGGATTGGGCTGGAAACAAAGCGTGACTGCCATCCTCTTGGATACCCGACAAATAATCACTGATAGCGCCGTCATATTGACTGATACGGTTAAAAGCTGCCACTGACAAAGCGAATTTGGTTTTATCTGTCAATTTGCCGCTGGCCTTGAGCTCTGCAAGTACAACTGCGTATTGGGATGCGTCAGTGAGCACGCCCACATCTTTCCAATTTTTAGCAGCTGAACGCACCATAGCAGGGCCGCCAATATCGATATTTTCAATCGCATCCTCCAGCGTGCAACCGGGCTTTGCCACCGTAGCTTCAAACGGGTACAAATTGACCACCAGTAAATCAATGGTCTCTATTTGATGCTCTTTAAGCGCTGCCATGTGTTCTGGCACATCACGGCGTGCTAGCAAGCCGCCGTGTACTTTAGGATGCAGCGTTTTAACGCGGCCATCCAGCATCTCGGGGAAGCTCGTGAGTTCAGCCACTTCAGTGACAGGTAAACCTTGTTCTGCCAAGAGTTTAGCTGTACCTCCCGTGGATAAGAGCTTGATGCCCATGGCGTGCAGCTCGCGAGCGAAGTCCACCACACCGGCTTTGTCTGAAACTGAAATTAAAGCATTCATTGATGATCCGAGAGTTGATTAAATATTGACTGCGTGTTGGGTATGTCGTACATAGGCAAGCGACAAGGCGATGCCACGCATGTACTGATAGATGAAAGTCATCAAAGCAACGCGTGCTCTAACAATTTTTTACGCAGTGTGTTGCGGTTCAGATTCAGCCATTCTGCAGCGCGGGATTGGTTGTTTTCAGCTTGCTGCATCACGACTTCGAGCAGAGGTTTTTCGACCGCCTTGACCAGCATGTCATACATGCCATGCGGTTGCTCGCCGCCCAAGTCTTTGAAATAAGCCTCAAGACTATCGCGCACGCATTCTTCTATATTTTTTTTACTCATACTCTTCTATTGTTTTTGTTTTCTTCATTTTGAATAGCTGGACCACCATTCACACCAACACATTCACATCTTCATCCTCAAGCTGCACAACCATTTCTGGCAAGCGCTCATGCTGCTCAGACAAGGTATCGAAATATCTGATTACAGCTGCATGCTGCGCATCACAACTCTCAAGCGCATTCATCTGACTGCGAAAGGTCTCGCCACCCGGCAAAGCACGCACATACCAGCCAATGTGTTTACGCGCTGTGCGCACACCTGTAAATTCGCCATATAAATCATAGTGATCTAGCAAATGATCGCACAGCAGCCGTTTAACTTCTGCCACCAAAGGTGGAGCAAGATGTGTGCCAGTGGCCATAAAGTGTGCAACTTCACGGAAGATCCAAGGTCGACCTTGCGCCGCACGACCAATCATTACCGCATCAGCGCCTGTAGCGGCAAAGACTGCAAGTGCTTTTTCTGGCGTAGTGATATCGCCATTGGCAACCACGGGAACGCTGACAGCGGATTTGACCGCAGCAATCGTGTCGTACTCCGCTTCGCCTTTATAACCCTGCTCGCGAGTACGTCCATGAACCGCTAACATGTGGATGCCAGCTTGTTCAAAAGCGCGGGCTAAGACAACCGCATTTTTGTGCGACTGGCACCAACCTGTCCGCATTTTTAAAGTCACAGGAACATTACGCGCCGCACAAACCGACACCACGGCTTCAACTATTGAAATAGCCAAAGATTCATCTTGCATCAAAGCCGAGCCAGCCCATTTATTGCAGACTTTTTTGGCTGGGCAACCCATGTTGATATCGATGATTTGCGCTCCGTTATCAATGTTGTAAGCTGCGGCCTCGGCCATCATGGTGGCAGATGTTCCAGCAATTTGAACGGCAATGGGTGCGCCTTCACCTTCATGGTTAGCTCGGCGCGAAGTCTTCAATGTGCTCCACAACTCTCGCTTCGAGGTCACCATTTCACTCACGGCATAACCCGCACCCAGCCTCTTGCTAAGGACACGAAACGGCCGGTCAGTCACCCCTGCCATGGGGGCGACAAACAAGTTGTTTGGCAGTGTGTATTGACCGATATTCATGCAGGGGGTTGAGTCGAAAGCAA
>JAYVSU010000169.1:0-5296 GCA_043775055.1 Polaromonas sp. | reverse complement strand
CGCACGCGGGTGTCGCGGCTGCTGGCTGGGTTTCGAGACACGCCGGCGGTGGACGAGGCGGCGCTATACGGCGTACTGGTGGCGGTGTCGCATTTGTTGGCTGAAATCCCAGAAATTGCGGAGTTGGACATCAACCCCTTGATTGTTAATTTTGAAGGGGCAATTGCGCTGGATGCCCGGATTCGACTCAGTGCCAAAGCGCCGGCAGGGGAGGCTAATTTTGCCATTCGACCTTACCCAGCGCAGCTGGAGGAAAAGGTGCAGTGGCAAGGGCGGACGCTGTGTCTGCGGCCGATTCGGCCCGAAGACGAGACGCAGCACATGGCGTTTTTGCAAGCGCTGGATCCTGAAGATGTGCACATGCGTGTGTTTTACAGCAAGCGGACAATGGAGCGTAGTGAGCTGGCGCGGCTGGTGCAAATTGACTATGCCCGCGAAATTGCTTTTGTCGCCATGGCGGTGGGGCCAAACGGTGAGCCGCAAACACTGGGTGTGGTTCGGGCCGTGACCGACCCCGACAATACAGAGGCTGAATTTGGCGTGATTGTGCGATCAGAGCTCAAAGGTAGCGGTTTGGGGCAAATATTGATGCAAAAACTGATTGCATATTTGCGCAGCCAAGGTACCCAGCGCTTGGTGGCAACGGTATTGGATTACAACGCGCGGATGCTGACGCTGGCTAAAGAGCTGGGCTTTAAGGATGACCCCAAAGTCCGCAACAGCGAAGGTACGGTGGATGGGAGCGATGGCACGCACAGCATTTATTTGCCGCTGAATGAAGAATAAGTGAAGGCTAGTAGACGCTGGTTATTTGATGCCCATGAACCACTGGATCAGGTACTTGGCGACAAAGCCGACCATGCCAAAACCCAAACCCAGAAAAATAACAAACGCGCCAAACTTGCCCGCTTTAGATTCCCAAGCCAGCTGTCCAATGATGAACAGCATGTACAGCATGAAGGCGCCGATGCCAAACGTCATGCCAAAGCTGGCGATTTGGGCCTCGGTATAGCCGAACATCAGTGATCTTCCTTGGTCAATGTGTTTAGGTCTTCGCGTTCTGGCAAGTCTGAGACATCTACCAAGTCGCGATAAGCATGCCAACTGGCATGCCCCAGCATGGGCACAATCGCGATCAAACCCAGCAAAGCAGAGGCCAAGCCCAGCAGGGTAAACCCCATGATCAAGGCAGACCAAAATGCCATGGGCAGTGGGTTGGCCAAGACGGTCCGCCAGCTGGTCAGCACGGCTTGCATCAGTGTGACGCGGCGGTCTAAAAGCAAAGGGATAGAAACGACCGATGAGGCAAACATGGGAGCCGCCAACAAGCCGCCCAAAGCGAGCCACAGTTCAAAGACAAAACCTTCTTTGGCCAGCATGACGTGCTGAATGAATTCGAGCGGAGAATTCACAGGAATCGGCGCCAAAAGCGTGATGAAAGCTGCCGAGGTGATAACCCAACCCGTAGCCGCCAGAGCCAATAAAGCGCCAAATTGGACCAGACACCAGTAATCGTTGCCCCATTTATTGCGATGACTTTTTTGCCAACTCAACCACGTTTTGATGACTAAGGCTGCATCGGCTTTTTCACCGCGCTCTAAAGCACGGCTGAGCGCATACAAGCTGGTCGCCAAAACCGGTGCAATGACCAAAAAACCTGAAAATGCACCCGCCAAGAGCCAAAAGCGGTTATGTGCAACAATCACAATAGCAGCGCCCAAGATGGCCAAAACCAAGCCGTGGGCGAAACTTAGCCAGCCGCAACGCGCTATGTCGCGCCACCCTAAAGCCAACCATTGCAAAGGCTGCATCAGGGTGATGGTGCGAATGCTGGGGAGGGCGGTGGCAGAAAGTGGAGGTGGTTTTGGCATGAATGTGTGAGTTTATGGCCAAGAGCCCTGGGTGATCTTGATGCAGGTCAATTGCCAAGGCAAGAAAAATTGCATGCGACAGCGCTTGAGTTCATGCAAAATTTAAGCGGTGTTGACCATGTGGTCAGCCAGTTGTTGAAACGCAGCTATGAGCTGATCTTTGAGTGCAATGTCCAGCACTTGTTCGGTCAGTGCTTGTGTCATGCACATCATCCACTCGTCCTTGGCAGTGGGCGTAACGGCATAGGGCGCATGGCGCATACGCATACGGGGGTGGCCTTTTTTCTCGGTATAGGTTTGCGGGCCGCCAAACCAACCGGACAAATATTCAAATAAGTTTTCGGTGCTGCCAGCCAGGCTTTCTGGGTGTAGTTTCCGGACATTCCAAGCCTCTGGCAACTCGTCCATCAGCGCATAAAAACGGTTGACCAGTTGGCGCACGCCGGCTTCGCCGCCCAGCAGTTCATAGGGTGTTATTTGCTTTGAAGTTGTCATGCGGGTATTTTAAGATGCAGCGGTTTTTAATCGTTGTTAGGCATCGTTTTAGCGCAAACGTCCCAGCCCCAGCGCCTGCGTTTGGCGTGCGTTGAGCGGCAGCGGCTCGCCGTGCAGCTGGGTTGCCAGCAGTTCGGCGCACAGCGGGGCCAGTGTCAGTCCACGCGAGGCTAAGGCGGTGCAGATCCACAAACCAGGTGCGACTTGGCCCACAATCGGCAGCCGGTCACGGTAGGTGCAGCGCACACCCACCCAGTTGTTCACCTCACCGCGTTGAAAGCGGTGTTTGAGTTGTTCAGCCAGCAGTGGGTGCAGGTTCTGAAGGCGCTCAAAATTGGCAACTTGGTCGGTCACCGTAGCGGTCAGTTGCGTGTTGTCGCGCTCATAACCCGCGCCCACCATCCACAGGGTGTCTGTGGCGATGAAACTGCCGTTGCCATTAAGAGGGTGAGACGGGCGTTCCACCTTATCCAGCTCGGACACATCGCCATAAGTCACTTGGCCCCGCACGGGTTGCAGGTGCAGTTTGGGGGCTGAGGGCACAGTGCTGAGTAAGTCGGCGCTGCCTTGTGCGGCGGCGATCACCACGAGCTTGGCTTGGCCGAGGGCATGGTTTTCGGCGTCCATCGCGACCCAAACCCCGTTGTTGCCATCGTCTTGGTGCAGCAATCTCTTAACGTCACAGTTGCCACGCCACGTCACCCGGGGCTGCGCCAAGCAGGCGCGCACCAATGCGGCGGGTTTGAGCCAGCCGGCGTCGGGGTGCCAACGCTCTGTAGGTTCATGGAGTTGCGCCGTTTTTCGTTCAAGTACGCCGCTGGGCTGCCAGTCCACGCCTTCGACCAACAAGCTTTGGGCGAGCTGTTGCGTCATCAGCACGCCGCTGGCGGTGATTTGTGAGTTGAGGTTGTGGTCGGCAGAGAGGTAAGGCGCATACAAACCGGCCGGCAGACCGGACGCGCCACTGGCTGGCGCAGCAGCTGCATCCAACACGGTGACTTGCCAGCCGCGCCGCGCCAAACTTGCGGCAGTACAGGCCCCTGAAATGCCAGCGCCTATGACAATCGCTTGTCCTGGTTGCCCTGAAATGAGAGAGATCGCTTCAAGCACTCGGTGGGACGTAACCCTGAGCCGCGTCCGCTCCGCCACCGAAGAAGTGGGCTTCCATCTGTCGGGCTAGGTATTGGCGGGCGCGCAGGTCGCCTAAGTTGAGGCGGTTTTCATTTACCAACATGGTTTGGTGCTTCATCCAGTCAGCCCAGGCTTGTTTGCTGACGCCTTCCCACAGGCGTTTGCCCAAGTCGCCAGGGTAGGGTGGAAAGTCAAGTCCTTCAGCTTCAACACCTAATTTAATACATTTGACCATGCGTGCCATGAATTTGTCCTTGAGAGAGAATAGAAAATATTCTAAATTGTCGTTGGTTTTGCGGGCTTTCGCTGAACCTCGGATGTTTTATCATGTCCAATAGACTGTAAATTGTTTGGGAGTGCGTATTTTGAATCGTTTGAATAACTTAAGTTTGCGTTCTGTGATGCTTGTCATCGTGTCCGTTTGTATTGGCTTATTGGCTTTTGGCATGTATTTGCAACATGTAGTTGGCTTGGAACCTTGCCCGATGTGTATTGTGCAACGATACGCTATGATTTTAATAGCAATATTTGCAGCAATCGCGTCGGCTACAGCCAAAAACGGTATTCAAAAGACATTTTCTGGTTTGCTTTTGATCACGGCGGGTGGTGGTGCTTTTGTGGCGGCACGGCAAAGTTGGTTGCAGTGGTATCCACCAGAAATCGCCAGCTGTGGCCGCGACATTTACGGCATGATTGAGACGTTTCCTCTGCAACGCGTCATCCCGATGATTTTTCGCGGTTCGGGTGATTGCACCAAAGTGGATTGGACTTTTTTAGGTGGTTCCATAGCTAATTGGTCATTTTTATGCTTTTGCGGCATTGCCGTTGTATCGCTTTGGTTGATGTTTCGGCAAAAAATAGCTTAAATTGACAGGATGTTTTGTCGTTTTATTGCCCTGAGTACATATTGGTAATGTGACTTTTTAGGCAAAAAGGCCATGTATCTGTGGAATACTTTTGTATTAACTATTCGTTGCAAAAAATCACCGTTAGTATCACAATGTAACTGCGTTTAACTGAGCCATTCACGTGGCATAGTCAACGTTTTGAGAATCTTCTCATAGCTATTCATGGTGCACACGTGGTAGAAAATAAAACAATCGGCAGCGAATTCAGCGAAGCGTATGCTTGGGCTGTCGCACGCATGGATAGTGAGTCCATGATGTACTTGCTCGGTCTGGTGTCTTGGCCCCCACTTACCAAAATGTATGGCGACTTGGTTGAGGATATGACCTTGATCTGCACTTTGCTGTCAAAAAAACCAATGGTCGGTTACTTGATAGCGCGACGATTGAATCTGGAACGTGAAAAAACACATGCCTTGCTCAGTGTTCTTGAGGTCAAAGGTTATATCCGTGCCGTTGGCACGCACTTGCCTAGCAATTCAACGGTCTTTTCAGTCGATAGCAAACCTGTGCTCCCTCTGATTCAATCCAGCTCAATTAGCTCTAGCAGTACTGCCACGGCTTTAGCCAACGAAACTCAAGTCGTTGTTTCCCAAGAGTCAACCGATACTGCATCTGTTCTGAATCAGCTTTGGCGTGTGTTGAACACAGATATTTCCCTGCGAAACTCGCCTAAATCCATTGAAGCGGCCGCAGCGGACAGCAATGCTGCGTCATCGGATGTTCTAAGCCAGTTGTGGCGCGTGTTGAATACGGATATCGCGCTCAATAAATCCACCGGCGCTGAAGCTGCTCTTAAAGCGAAGTCGACTGAAAAATCAGAAGCTGAGACCTCAGAGGTCATGGGCCAGTTGTGGCGCGTGCTGAATACAGAGATTGCCTTCAAACGTTTGG
>JAYVSU010000168.1:0-4628 GCA_043775055.1 Polaromonas sp. | reverse complement strand
CAGCGCCTTCCGCTTCTGGTTGGGGATACGCTGTGTTTGGTAAAGTTGTTAGCGGCGCCGATGTAGTTGACAAAATCAAAGCCGTCAAAACTGGCAAAAAAGGTTTCCATGACGACGTCCCAAAAGAGGATGTTGTGATTGCTAAAGCCGTAGCACTTTAAGTCATTTTTAAGCGTCGTGCACTAAACCCCATGACTCCGGCCGTGCCCGAATTTGCCGAGCTACAAGCTCCGCAGCATTGGGGCACGGTCGATTTCATTTCTGATTTGCACTTGTGTGAGTCACAACCTGCCACCTTTGCCGCGTGGCAGCGCTACATGCAAAGCACCACGGCTGATGCTGTTTTCATCTTGGGTGATTTGTTTGAGATATGGGTGGGTGACGATGTGGTTCGGCATGACTTGTCAGGACAATCAAGTTCTCTAAATTTCGAAGAGCGGTGCGCGCTTGTGCTGCAAGCTGCTGGTAAACGGTTGTCCTTGTTTTTAATGCATGGCAACCGCGATTTTTTGATCGGCTCGAAGCTGATGAAAACTTTCAACGCTACTTTGCTTGCCGATCCGACCGTTCTCACCTTCCTCACTTCTTTACAAAAACAGCGTTACTTACTCAGTCATGGTGACATGTTGTGCCTTGCCGACACGCGCTATTTGGCTTTTCGAGAAATCGTGCGGCAACCGTCATGGCAGCAAGAGCAACTTGCCAAACCCTTAGCGGAACGCCAAGAGCTTGGTCGCCAAATGCGTCTGCAAAGCCAAGAAAATCAGCACAATCAACGTGCAGATCTTATTTACGCTGATGTCGATGATGGCGCGGCTACGGAATGGCTACTCACCGCAAACGCCTCAACCCTGATTCACGGTCACACCCACAAACCGGCTCACCATGCGTTAGGCCCCCATTTGAGTCGTGTCGTTCTCACCGACTGGGACCTGCTTGCCACACCTGCGAGGGCTGAAGTTTTGCGGCTAACCATCAATGGTTTGCAACGTATTTCACTGAACTAACAGACGCTTAAAAGGTGCTGAAATGCGCTTCGCATCGAATTGTGCGATAATATATTCGTTGCGTACTCCAGTTGTACACAACGCCAGCACACTGCTGGGGTCTGAATACCCCGCGCGTCCTTGCCAAGTCAACTTGGTTTTGCGATCTGCACTCAGGTACTTTTACCAACTTTGCTTTTTATCAGCCTTTGACTGGTGCAGCTTTAATGTTGCGACGGGCAGATTCCCAAGCGCTCTGGATGAGCGCCAATAAAATTATTAACTCATGAAATTTGAAGAATTGAACTTGGCTCCTGCCATTTTGAAAGCCGTACTCGAACAAGGCTACGACACTCCCACCCCGATTCAAGCGCAAGCCATTCCAGCTGTGCTCGAAGGACGCGACCTTTTAGGCGGCGCTCAAACTGGCACCGGCAAAACGGCCGCCTTCACGCTACCAATGTTGCAACGCTTGAGCACCACTGAGCGTGCAAAAAGCAAATTTGGCGGCATTGGCATTCGCGTATTGGTCCTCACACCGACACGTGAACTGGCCGCACAGGTCGAAGAATCCGTCCGAACCTACGGTAAATATTTAGAACTCACCTCCACCGTCATCTTTGGTGGTGTGGGTATGAATCCGCAAATCAGCAAGCTTAAAAAAGGGGTTGACGTTTTGGTTGCTACGCCTGGCCGCTTGCTGGACTTACAGCAACAAGGCATGCTCGACCTCGGTCAAGTACAAATGCTGATTTTGGACGAAGCTGACCGCATGTTGGACATGGGCTTTATCCATGATGTGCGCAAAATTTTGGCTTTGGTGCCGAAAGAAAAGCAAAGCTTGTTGTTCTCAGCCACCTTCAGCGATGAAATTCGCGACTTGGCTGCCAACTTACTCAACGACCCATTGCATATTCAAGTCACACCGCGCAACACCACCGTGCAACGCATCACGCAAGTGATTCACCCAGTAGGCCGCACTAAAAAGAAAGCATTGTTAGCGCATATCATTACGCAAAACAACTGGAGCCAAGTACTGGTATTCACACGCACCAAATTTGGCGCGAACAGTGTTGCCGAATTTTTAGAAAAAAATGGCATCACGGCCATGGCATTGCATGGCAATAAAAGCCAAAGCGCACGTACACAAGCTTTGTCTGGCTTCAAAAGTGGTGAAGTTCGTGCTTTGGTAGCTACAGATATTGCCGCACGCGGTATTGATATTGACGATCTGCCGCACGTAGTCAACTACGAAATCCCGAACGTCAGCGAAGACTATGTGCATCGCATTGGTCGTACAGGCCGCGCCGGCGCTGACGGCCAAGCCGTTAACTTTGTCTGCCTCGACGAAGAAGGTTTCATGAAGGACATTGAAGCCTTTACCAAACAAAACATCAATGTGGTCTTTGTTGAAGGCTTTGGCCCTGAAGCCGGTGAAAAGGCCGAGCCTCTGGCTATGGGCCGTCAAACCATTTGGGGCGGCTTAGGCAAACCTCCAGGCCGTGACGTGATGGCTGCAGCAGCCAAAGCCGCGCGCACTGACATGCTCAACCGCGTGCGGGAGAACCGCGCTGGCAACGGCGCAGCACCAAGCGGCCGTGGCGGCAACGCTGGTGGTGGTCGTGGAGGTAATGCTGGCGGCAACGGTGGTGCACGCGGTAGTCGTCCAAGCCAACCCGGCCAAGGCTTTGCAGCCGACGCCAACGGTCGTCCTCCTCAGCGTCCTGCGCAGGGCCGTGGTCGTCCTTTTGGTGGTGGCAACAACTTCAGCCAAGGCACGAACACAGGTAATGGCGGTGGTGGTTTTAGTGACGACACCCAACCTCGCAACGTGCGCCACGATGCAGGTCGTAATGTGACTAATTTCAGCTCGAATAACCAAGGTCAACGTGGCAACAGCGGCGGCCAGCCTGACCCATTGCGTACCAGCGTAGACAGCATGGCTGACCGTGGTCGCCGTGGTGGCAATGGCGGGGCTGGCGGCGGCAATCGTAGCCGCTCTGGTGGCGGTGGTGGTTTTGCACCACGCGGACCAGGTGGCGGTGCGCCGCGCTCATTTGGGCGCTGATCGCTTAGTCAACCTCACTAACTAGACGTATGTAAAAGCGGTTTCTGTGAAAACAGATGCCGCTTTTTTTATTTTAATTTTTATTTTTTTAAATTAAAAATATTTTTACTATTTTTATCATCATCGTTTTAATCTATAGATGTAGGACAACACCTATACGTAGTCAGACCTGTCTGACGTTGGGAAGCCGCGTACGCCGATAGCAGGTGGCCTAACAGCTACACATACTGCGAGTATGTACACAGCAATTATCAACCCGTGCAGGCCAGACTACTTCATAGCAGCTGCATGTCTGAATTGCTTGCAATGTAATAACGCAAAGGACTCAGAATGACCAGCTTGACTGACTTCTCGATCACCGAACAAGTTACTTCGTATGACACAGCATTCGCAGAGCCAGACAGCGTAGCGCGCAGCCCGACGATATCAACACTTTCAGACATCTGCAAACTACTTAGTCTGGATCTCCTTGCCAATAACGATACTTTAAGCAGTATCTTCCAGAATCGAAGCGTAAAACCCGGCCAACATATTTATCGTATCGGCCAAGTCTTCGAATCTATGTATTTAGTCAAAGCCGGTTTTTTGAAAACAGCGCTTTTAGACCATGAAGGCAATGAACGTGTGATCTCCTTTCCAATGAAAGGTGCATTACTTGGCAGCGATGGCATCAGCAACGACCGCTACGCTTCAGAAGTTACAGCTTTGTCTGATTGTGAATTGATTGTGGTTCCATTTCGAAAACTTCTTGCACTCGGACATGCATGCAAAGAACTGGAACACCTGATTTATCGTGCGGTGAGTGGTCAGATTGTTCGCGAGCAAATTGATCTAGTCATGCTTGGCTCTATGCGATCTGACGCGCGCGTGGCACGATTTTTATGCATTCAAGCCGAGCATCATGCAGTTCAGCAGTATTCATCCCACACATTTCTTCTAAGAATGACGCGTCGAGACATCGGTAGTTACCTAGGATTGACATTAGAGACCGTGAGTCGCACCTTGTCTGCACTGCATGCTGCGCAGTTTATCTCTATCGACCAACGGATTATAAAAATCCTCAAACCAGAGGCTTTGCGCTCCTTGTTTCAATCGAAAGATCGTCAATACTCAAACTAGCGCTCAGCTTGGTCTCATCAAGCGACGTAAAAATCATATTGTGCTTGAGAGTCAATGGCCCACCTCCTGGTATGAAGTTTCCAAGTTTGTCAAAACCAATGGCCTTGAATTTCAATACTGCATTAATTAACTTCAAATTTCCGACATGCTCGCCTTGATCGGTGATAACGCGATAAATATAGTCGTCAACTCTACGGAGGGTTAGTTTAATCATTTAGAAAATCCATATCCTTAAAAATACCCCGCTACATAGCTGATATTCATGGTGCTGCTTTTGAATAGAAAAAACGAAAAAGCCTCGTAAACACTAGGCTTACGAGGCTTTCTTGTACTGCAATATACTGTGCAATACAGATTTTTGGCGGAGCGGACGGGACTCGAACCCGCGACCCCCGGCGTGACAGGCCGGTATTCTAACCAACTGAACTACCACTCCACGTGGTTGTTGCGTTTGT
>JAYVSU010000167.1:0-6988 GCA_043775055.1 Polaromonas sp. | reverse complement strand
ACACATTTGAAGCAAATGCACTTGCGTATCAAATTTGATGCCAGGCTCCTCTTCATAAAAACTGTTGGCAGCATCAGTCAAAGAACGTGCACCCGCATATTTCCAAATCGGTTTGAGAGCTTCTTGAACTTGCTCGAATTTAACCCCAGCAAGCAAAGGAACTTGACCGTGCACATGAATTTCAAAGGGTGCGTTATAGCGTGACATATATGTGTGCCAATCTTACACTGTCTTGGTAGTGATTATGTGTGGTGCCTCGAACCGGAATCGAACCGGTACGCCCGCTATGAACGAAGCGGCGGATTTTAAGTCCGCTGTGTCTACCTATTCCACCATCGAGGCACAATAATTTTCTGCAATAACTCTACATATTCAAGCTTCACAACAAATTAATATCATTGTGAAACAAAAAAGCCCTAACAACAAGACAGTTGACAGGGCAATTCTGGAGGCGCAGGCCGGAGTCGAACCGACCTACTCGGATTTGCAATCCGGTACATAACCGCTTTGTTACTGCGCCAAAAATCTTTCACTTATCTCGGCTATTTCTAAAACAAAGTTTTATCAAATGCTTTGACAAAAAAGGGAAGCCTGGGCTTCCCTTTTTGAAAAACTGGAGCGGGAAAAGAGTCTCGAACTCTCGACCTCAACCTTGGCAAGGTTGCGCTCTACCAACTGAGCTATTCCCGCGTTTCGATAGACGAATTATAGCCTACTTTTTTCGCTCTTTTCCTCTGATCATTCAAATTTCTTAAATTTCAACTTAATGTTTAACTGGACCTGTACCTGCTGGCTCAATTCCAGTGCGCGCAGACTCTACAGCAGTTTGCGTAGTGACCTTGTCAGAAGTCTCAAGTACTGGATCTACGTCCGGTAATGGCGTAGGCATCCGCTCTAAAGCCAACTCCAAAACCTTATCAATCCATCTAACGGGTACGATTTCTAAACCGTTTTTCACGTTTTCTGGAATGTCCTGCAAATCTTTGGCATTTTCTTCTGGGATCAACACCATCTTTATTCCGCCACGCAGTGCTGCTAGTAATTTCTCTTTCAAACCACCAATCGCCGTGACTTCGCCGCGCAAGGTAATTTCACCTGTCATGGCCACGTCGCCACGCACTGGGATGCCAGTCAATGCAGATACAAAAGCCGTGGTCATTGCGGCACCCGCACTAGGGCCATCTTTAGGCGTTGCACCATCTGGCACATGGATATGGATATCCCGCTTTTCAAACATCTCTTCTTTGATGCCCAAACGACGCGCGCGACTGCGTACCACGGTACGAGCAGCCTCAACAGACTCCTTCATCACATCGCCAAGAGAACCCGTTCTAGTGATAATGCCTTTGCCTGGCATGATGGCGGCTTCAATCGTAAGCAGATCACCGCCGACTTCTGTCCAAGCTAAACCAACAACTTGACCAATTTGATTTTGCTCTTCAACACGTCCGTAGCTGAATTTGCGTACTCCCAAGAAATCATTCAGATTGTCTGGATTAACGGTAACCGTTCCAACGTATTTCTTTAATAACAAACCTTTGACGACTTTGCGGCAAATCTTTGACAACTCACGCTCTAAAGAACGTACACCTGCTTCACGGGTGTAATAACGAACGATGTCTCTTACTGCTTCGGGCAGGATAACCAATTCGCTTGCTTTCACACCATTGTTTGTCATTTGTTTGGGCAACAAATAGGTAACGGCAATATTGGTTTTCTCGTCCTCGGTATAGCCTGCTAAGCGAATCACTTCCATGCGATCAAGCAACGCTGAAGGTATGTTCATTGAGTTTGAGGTCGCAACAAACATCACGTCGCTCAAATCAAAATCAACCTCTACATAGTGGTCTGCAAAAGTATGGTTTTGCTCAGGGTCAAGCACCTCTAGCAAAGCGCTAGATGGGTCGCCACGGTACTCGGTTCCCAGCTTGTCGATTTCATCAAGTAAGAACAGCGGGTTGCGTGTGCCTACTTTACTCAGATTTTGCAGTACTTTGCCCGGCAAAGCACCGATATAGGTACGTCTGTGACCGCGAATTTCCGCTTCATCACGCATGCCTCCTAAAGCCATGCGAACAAACTTACGCCCAGTCGCTTTTGCAATGGATTGACCCAGCGACGTTTTACCAACGCCAGGCGGCCCTACCAAACACAAGATAGGCGCTTTGACTTTGTCTACACGTTGCTGTACCGCTAAATACTCAAGAATGCGGTCTTTGACTTTGTCTAAACCATAATGATCTTCGTTCAAAACGACTTCCGCCGCCAGCAAGTCATGCTTGATCTTGGTCTTTTTGCTCCACGGCAAGCCAATCAAGACATCAATGTAATTTCGCACAACGGTCGCTTCGGCAGACATGGGTGACATCAACTTCAGCTTCTTCAGTTCGCTTTGAGCCTTTTTCAAAGCTTCTTTGCTCATTTTGGCGAGTTTGATTTTTTTGTCTAGCTCATCTAAATCAGCACCCTCCTCACCATCGCCCAATTCTTTTTGAATGGCTTTAACTTGTTCGTTGAGATAAAAGTCGCGCTGATTCTTCTCCATTTGTCGCTTAACACGACCACGAATTTTTTTATCAACATTCAAAATATCGACTTCGCGTTCAATTTGCTCAAACAAACTTTCCAAACGCGCTTTGATGTCGGCCAAGTCCAGCACAATTTGTTTGTTCTCGAGCTTCAGAGGCAAGTGCGCCGCAATGGTGTCCGCCAGACGACCCGGGTCATCAATACTTGAAATGGAACTCAATATTTCTGGTGGAATTTTTTTATTCAATTTGACGTACTGGTCAAACTGTTGCATCACGGCACGACGCAAGGCTTCAATTTCAGGCGTTTTTTCGCCTTTAGTGGTTAACTTAACGGTTTCCGCTTCAATGGGCGTGACGTTGGCCGTGAAGTGTGATTCCGCATCATCTATGCGATTGACGTGCGCACGTTGCTGCCCCTCTACCAACACCTTCACCGTGCCATCAGGCAACTTCAACATTTGCAAAATAGTGGATACACAACCCACATCAAACATATCCGTCACAGACGGTTCGTCTTTGGCTGCCGTTTTTTGAGCGACCAGCATGATGCGACGCTCAGACTCCATCGCTAGCTCAAGTGCCTTGATACTTTTTGGGCGCCCTACAAAAAGTGGGATCACCATGTGCGGAAACACCACCACGTCTCGAAGTGGCAATAAAGGCAAATCAAGAGGATTAGCAGGTAATACAGAGGGAACGGACATCTAAATACCTTTGAATGACTTGTACGCGATAACTGTTAAATGGAGGCAGGTTGAAACTAAGCTTTTTTAGCAGTTTCACGGTAAACCAACAAGGGTGGTTTGTTTTCAAGAATGGTGGACTCATCAATCACCACCTTCTCAACATTAGAGGTGTTGGGCAATTCAAACATGGTGTCAATCAACGCCAATTCCAAAATCGAGCGCAAGCCACGCGCACCAGTTTTACGTTTGAGTGCTTTTTGCGCGATAGCTTTGAGCGCTGATGGGCGAATTTCTAGTTCAACGCCTTCCATGCCCAATAATTTGCTGTATTGTTTAACCAAAGCATTCTTAGGCTCTGTCAAAATTTGCATCAAAGCATCTTCGCTCAACTCTGCCAAAGTTGCAATCACAGGCATACGACCAATCAGCTCAGGGATAATGCCAAATTTGATCAAATCTTCTGGTTCAACTTCTTTAAACACTTCGGTCAAGCTGCGAACTTCTTTGCTTTTTACGATCGCGCCAAAACCAATACCGGATGCTTCTGTACGATTTTCAATCACCTTCTCAAGTCCCGAAAACGCACCGCCGCAAATAAACAAAATATTGGTCGTGTCAATTTGCAAGAAATCTTGGTTCGGGTGCTTGCGTCCACCTTGCGGCGGAATGCTCGCCATGGTGCCTTCAATCAACTTCAGCAAGGCTTGTTGAACACCCTCGCCCGATACATCACGGGTGATAGAAGGATTGTCAGATTTGCGCGAAATTTTATCAATTTCATCGATGTAGACAATACCGCGTTGCGCACGCTCAACTTCGTAATTGCAGCTTTGCAGAAGCTTTGACACGATGTTTTCAACGTCCTCGCCGACATAACCGGCTTCAGTCAAGGTTGTCGCGTCAGCCATCACAAACGGCACATCCAACATACGCGCCAAAGTTTGCGCTAAAAATGTTTTGCCAGAGCCTGTTGGGCCTATCAAAAGGATGTTGCTTTTGGCTAGCTCAACATCATCTGTTTTTGATTTTTCTTTGTGTTGCAGGCGCTTGTAGTGGTTGTAAACAGCCACCGCCAGCGTGCGTTTGGCGACATCTTGTCCAATCACATAACTGTCTAAATTGGCTTTGATTTCAGCTGGCGTGGGTAAATCGCCACGCGCTTTGCGCGCTTCATCCGCAACGACAGCTGGCAACTCATCACGGATGATTTCATTGCACAGCTCGATGCACTCGTCACATACAAACACCGATGGACCCGCAATCAGTTTTTTAACCTCATGCTGGCTTTTGCCGCAAAACGAGCAAAACAGTGTTTTTTCGCCAGAAGCGCCTTTTTTCTCGGCCATTATTTGGCACCTTTTAAAGTAAATATGCTAATGATAACCACACGCAGCGTCAAGTAGTCACTTAAGCCGAAGTGACCCGACGAGGTACAATTGCCCAAATAGCTTGGACAAATTTAATCAGCGATTTGAAGCCTGCTCGCAGCAAGCTTCCTTATGGCCTCAAGGACGCTTGGTAATCACCTGATCTATCAGGCCATACTCTTTTGCTTCGTCCGCCGTCATATAGTAGTCCCGCTCCATATCGGCTTCGATTTTTGCCAGCGTTTGGCCCGTACGCTCGGCATAAATTTTGTTCAACTGCATCCGCGTTTTCAAAATCTCGCGAGCCGCAATCTCAATCTCTGTCGCCTGACCTTGGCTGCCACCTGAAGGCTGATGAATCATCACCTTAGAGTTGGGAAGAGAAAACCGCTTACCTTTTGCACCAGCCATCAACAAGAACGAGCCCATGCTGGCAGCCATGCCTGTGCACAGCGTAGAAACTTCGGGTTTGATGAAGTTCATGGTGTCGAAAATCGCCATGCCGGCAGACACAGAACCGCCCGGAGAGTTGATGTAAAACGAAATATCCTTGTCTGGATTTTCGCTTTCTAAAAACAAAAGCTGCGCCACCACCAAGTTAGCCACATAGTCATTCACCGGGCCGACCAAGAAAATCACACGCTCTTTGAGCAGGCGTGAATAAATGTCATAAGAACGCTCACCACGGCCTGATTGCTCAATCACCATGGGCACCATGCCCAAGCCTTGGATTTCCTGCGTCTGCGATGGCATCTGTGTACCGAATTGCGAATAAATATGGTTCATGAGGACTCCAAGTTAAAAGGTGCGCTAACTGAATAGGTCAATAAGACAGACTGTACCAAGAAATGACATGGGGCTTGCGTCCTAAAACGCAAGCCCCAGTTTAAAAAAGCAGATTTAACGCGTTTTAAACGTTTTCAACTTAAATTTAATTTACTGTTGTGCCATCAAATCGTCAAATGAGGTCTCTTTTTCAGTCACTTTGGCTTTTGACAGCACAAAATCAGTCACGTTGTTCTCAATCACAATCGCTTCGACTTCAGCCATGCGGTTTTTGTCGCTGCCGTACCAACGAATCACGTCCGCTGGTTTTTCATAGCTGGCAGCTAACTCTTCAATGTGACCAGAGATTTGTTCTGGCTTGGCGTGCAAAGCATTGGCTTTAACCAATTCTGCTACGACCAAACCCAAACGCACGCGGCGCTCAGCTTGCGGGCGGAAAATATCTTCTGGAATCGGCGTGCTGTCAGAATCTTTGATGCCGCGTTGCTTCAAATCAGCACGTGCACCTGCAATCATGCGCTCCAACTCAGCTTGGATGCTGGCTTTAGGCAAGTCCAACTCAGCTTTGGCGACCAAAGCGTCCATCACGGCTTGTTTGTTACGAGCGAGCAAGCGGGCTTTGACTTCACGGTCCAAGTTTTTCTTGATGTCAGCGCGCAAACCGGCGACAGATGCGTCGGCAATGCCGAGTGATTTGGCCAAGGCGTCATTCACGTCTGGCAGATGCGCTGCTTCGATTTTCTTGATGGTGAGCAAGAAGTCAGCTGTTTTACCAGCCACATCTTTGCCGTGGTATTCCGCAGGGAACGCCAATGGGAAAGTCTTGCTCTCTGTAGATTTCATGCCGCGTGTTGCGTCTTCAAACTCTTTCAACATCTGGCCATCGCCAACGATGAATTGGTAAGCCTCAGCCTTGCCGCCGGCAAACACTTCACCGTCGATTTTGCCTTCAAAGTCAACCGTTACGCGGTCGCCGTCTTGGGCAGGTGCGTCAATCGCACGTTGTGCAAAGGTACGGCGCTGCTTGCGCAAAATGTCGAGTGTCTTGTCAATCGCTGGGTCTGACACTTCGGCTGTGAATTTTTCAACTTCAGCAGTGCTCAGGTCAGCAATTTTGACTTCTGGGAACACTTCAAACACCGCGTCGAACGACATAGTGCCTTCAGCAGATGCCTCGTTCTCGCTGATTTTGGGTTGACCTGCAACGCGCAATTTGGCCTCATTGGCGGCGACGGCAAAAGCCTCGCCAACCTTGTCGTTCATCACTTCGTAGTGAACGGAGTAGCCGTATTGCTGCGCCACAACGCTCATTGGCACTTTGCCTGGGCGAAAGCCGTTTTGCTTCACAGTGCGAGCGAGCTTTTTCAAGCGTGCATCAACTTCCGTGGCAATCACACTGGTAGGCAGCGTCAAAACGATTTTGCGCTCTAATTTTTCTAGGGTCTCAACGGTCACAGCCATTTTTAAGGTCTCTCTTGTGGTTGTTTTGATCAAATTTAGCTTTAATTCACTCATTTGATCGTTGTATCGATGGTGCGCGGGGGGGGACTCGAACCCCCACATCCTTGCGGACGTCAGGACCTAAACCTGGTGCGTCTACCAATTTCGCCACCCGCGC
>JAYVSU010000166.1:0-4864 GCA_043775055.1 Polaromonas sp. | reverse complement strand
CCCAGCCATCCGCGCTGCGCTGGAAACAGAGGCCGCCATGATTGGCTGGCCCGCCATGCATACGCAGCTGACGACCGTTGACCCCATCACTGCAGCCCGATTGCAACCCAACGATGCCCAACGGGTGCAGCGAGCCTTGGAGGTGTACCGTATCTCTGGGCAGCCGATGTCGTCTTTTCACACTGCAGGGCAAAGCACAGATGAGAATACAAATAAAAATGCTATAAATAAAATAGCAAACTATTTAATAAATACGTCAGCTATAGCCAAAAATACCTCTAAAAACACTATTTTCATCAGTTTAGAGCCTGATAACCGCGCTTGGCTGCATGAACGCATCGCACAGCGTTTTGACCTGATGTTGGCCAGAGGCTTTGAACAAGAAGTCCGCAACTTGCGAGCGCGCGGCGATTTGACGATTGACACTCCCTCCATGCGCTGCGTTGGCTACCGGCAAATGTGGGAAGCGCTGGATTTGACTGAATCTAGGCCTTTGAATGCTACCGATTTAGCCCAAATGCGTGAAAAAGGCGTTGCTGCGACCCGCCAATTGGCCAAACGCCAGCTCACCTGGCTGCGTTCCAACAAAACACGCCAAGTCGTGGCTTGTGATGCGCCAGACGCCACAGAGCGTGTCTTGGAAATGGTGGAGAGCTGGGTTCAATCTGTGAAAGCGTGATGACAAAGCTTGAATTTGGGCCACAATCGGGCCATGAATTTGACCGCCAAAGCATCGCCATCCAAACCAAGCAACGCCTCTGACACTTGGCTAAGCAGCGCCATCGCCCGCATTGAGGCCGATTTTCAGCGCAGCGCAGACACCCATTTGATCGCCCTGCCGCTGCCTTCGCTGAGTCAGCATGGCATAGATTTGTACCTCAAAGACGAGTCGACCCACCCTACGGGTAGCTTGAAGCACCGCTTGGCGCGCTCGTTATTTTTGTATGCGCTGTGCAATGGCTGGCTTCATGAAGACACGACGGTCGTCGAGGCTTCCAGCGGCTCTACCGCCGTGAGTGAAGCCTATTTTGCACGATTGCTCGGTCTGCCCTTCATCGCTGTCATGCCCAAAAGCACCTCGCCTGAGAAAATCGCGCAAATCGAGTTTTACGGTGGGCGCTGCCATTTTGTCGATACGTCCAACCAAGTCTACGATGCAGCACGGGGTTTGGCAGCGCAAACGCGCGGTCACTACATGGACCAGTTCACCTACGCCGAGCGGGCAACCGACTGGCGTGGCAACAACAACATCGCACAAAGCATGTTTGAGCAAATGTCGCATGAGCGCCACCCCATACCGCGCTGGATTGTGGTAGGTGCAGGCACCGGCGGTACCAGCGCCACCGTGGGGCGGTATGTACGCTACATGCAGCACGCCACGCAGCTGTGTGTTGCTGACCCGATGGGTTCTGTCTTCAGCGCCTACCACCGCAGCGGTGACGCCAGCTTGACAGCACCCGGCTCCCGCATTGAAGGCATTGGTCGCCCACGCGTTGAACCCAGCTTTATCCGCAGTTTGGTTGACACAATGATGGAAGTGGCAGACACCGACTCGGTGGTGGCGATGCGCTATTTGAGCGAATTATTGGGCAGGAAAGTAGGCCCATCGACCGGTACAAACTTCGTCGGCATGCTGCAATTGGCCTCTGACATGCGGCTGCGCGGCGAGCAAGGCTCCATTTTGTCGCTGCTGTGCGACTCGGGTGAGCGTTATTTACCCACCTATTACGATGCAGACTGGGTGCAGCAAAACTTAGGCGACTGCAGCAACTCGGAATTTGATGTGCAGGCCTTGATTGGTTGAAAACGCCCCTTTCACAACAGCTAAAACCTATGCTGGGTCTGATAAGAATCGGATAAGAATGGGATAATGCGAGCCATGACGATTACTTACAAAGACGAACAAGGCATTGCCGGCATGCGTATTGCTGGCAAACTGGCCTCTGAGGTGCTGGATTATTTGACGCCTTTTGTCAAACCCGGCGTGACGACCAATGAAATTGACAAACTGGCGTTTGACTACATCACGCAAGTGCAAGGCGGCATCCCTGCGCCGTTGAACTACACCGGCGGTGGTGATATTCCGTACCCCAAGTCGATTTGCACCTCAGTCAACCATCAAGTTTGCCACGGCATCCCGAACGACAAGCCGTTGAAAAAAGGCGATTCGTTGAACATTGACGTGACTGTCATCAAAGACGGCTGGCATGGCGACACGAGCCGGATGTTTGCACTGGGCGACATGTCGATTGCCGCCAAACGCCTGAGCGCCATCACTTATGACGCCATGTGGATTGGCATCATGAAGGTCAAACCGGGTGCGCGATTGGGTGACATTGGCGCAGCGATTCAAAAATATGCTGAAAGCAATGGCTTTAGCGTTGTACGCGAATTTTGTGGTCATGGCATTGGGCAAATCTTTCATGAAGAGCCACAGGTGCTGCATTACGGCAAACCAGGCACGCTGGAAGAGCTCAAAGTAGGCATGACCTTCACGATTGAGCCGATGATCAACGCGGGCCGCAAAGAAATCAAAGAAGGCCCGGAAAAAGACGGCTGGACAATTGTGACCAAAGATCACTCCTTGTCTGCCCAGTGGGAACACACCATTTTAGTGACCCCAACGGGCTATGAAGTGCTAACGCTGTCTGCTGGCAGCCCGCCGCTGCCGGCTTTTGTCACATCTTCAACTGCGACCGCCTAATTACAAATCTGCTTTAAATTTAATAGCAAGACATGCAGGATATACCTCGGCCTATCGATGTTCTAAGGGATGCCTTTAGACGCCACAAGAGCCAGTTACTCGCTGCCATGCAAGCCAGTGGCCCGTCTACCCGAGGCATGAGCAGCCTGCTGTTGAAGCTTTCTAAGCTGGCCGATAAAACGCTGCAAGATCTGTGGGAGATGGCAGAATTTCCTGCAGACTATGCCCTCTTAGCGGTGGGCGGTTACGGTCGCGCCGAGCTTTTCCCTTATTCTGATGTGGATGTATTGCTGCTCTTGCCCGACGATGCAAAGCCTGATACGCAGCCACTGGTGCGGCAACGCATTGAAGATTTCATCAGCAACTGCTGGGACATTGGCCTAGAAATAGGGTCATCCGTACGAACCGTGGCAGATTGTGTGGCGCAAGCTGAGCATGATGTAACGGTACAAACCAGCTTGCTGGAGGCGCGCTTGATTATCGGCAGCAAGCCTCTGTATGCAAGATTTACCCTAGCGTTCAATGCCAGTCTAGATGCCAAGGCATTTTTCGTCGCTAAAACACTGGAAATGCGCCAACGTCACAACAAGTTTGACAACACGCCCTACGCCTTAGAACCCAATTGCAAAGAGTCGCCTGGGGGTCTGCGTGACCTGCAAGTTGTTTTGTGGGTGGCAAAAGCGGCGCATTTGGGTAAAAATTGGGACGATTTGGCGCGCAACGGCTTGGCCACACCGTTTGAAGTCAAGCAAATCAAACGCAATCTGGCTTTGCTCAACTTGATTCGTGCGCGACTGCACGTCATTGCACACCGGCGCGAAGATCGGCTGGTTTTTGATTTGCAAACAGCAGTTGCCGAATCGTTCGGGTACGTGACAGACAGCACCCGATCTGGCAAACGTGCCAGCGAGCAATTGATGCGCCGCTATTACTGGGCGGCCAAAGCGGTGACGCAGCTGAACCAAATTTTGCTGCTCAATATCGAAGAGCGTTTGGACGAAACCGCCAGATCAAATGGAGACAGTGAGTCGAGCAGCCACGTCATTCGTCCGATCAATGAACGCTTTGCCGAGAAGGCCGGCATGATTGAAGTGCTGAGTGACGACGTATATCTGAAGCACCCGCATGCGATTTTGGAAACCTTTTTACTCTACCAAACCTCCGTCGGGCTCAAAGGTTTGTCTGCGCGGACCTTGCGAGCGCTGTACAACGCACGCAATGTGATGGATGCGGCGTTTCGCAGTGACCCGGTGAACCATGCCACCTTCATGGAAATACTCAAGCAGCCCGAAGGTTTAACGCATGCTTTGCGTTTGATGAACCAAACCTCGGTGTTGGGACGTTATTTGTGGGTATTTCGCAAAATTGTGGGGCAAATGCAGCATGATTTATTTCATGTTTACACCGTAGACCAGCACATCTTGATGGTATTGCGCAATATGCGCCGCTTCTTCATTGCCGAGCATGCACACGAGTACCCGTTTTGTTCACAACTCGCCGCAGGCTGGGACAAGCCTTGGATTTTGTACACTGCCGCCTTGTTTCATGACATTGCCAAAGGGCGCGGGGGCGACCACTCCAAACTCGGGCAAGTGGAGGTGCGGCGTTTTTGCAAACACCATGGCATCAACAAGGAAGACTGCAAACTCATCGAGTTTTTGGTCGCTGAGCATTTGACCATGAGCCAAGTGGCGCAAAAAGAAGATTTGAGCGACCCCGATGTTGTCGCCGCATTTGCCAAGCGCGTGGGCAATGAGCGCTATCTGACCGCGCTGTACTTGCTCACTGTGGCCGATATTCGTGGCACCTCACCCAAAGTCTGGAATGCTTGGAAAGGCAAGCTGCTAGAAGACGCCTACCGCATGACGCTTCGCACTTTGGGTGGTCGTGCGCCTGACCCAGATGCCGAGGCACAGACTCGCAAGCGTGAAGCACTGGTCAACCTCGCCTTGTTTGCCGAGCCGTTTGAGGGGCACAAAGCTTTTTGGGACACCTTGGATGTAAGCTACTTCATGCGCCACGACGCGCAAGACATTGCCTGGCACACGCGGCAACTATCGCGTTGGGTGGGCAGCAACAAACCAATCGTCCGCGCCCGCCCTTCCCCGCTGGGTGAAGGGCTGCAAGTGGTGGTCTACACCCCCGATCAAGCCGATTTGT
>JAYVSU010000165.1:0-6607 GCA_043775055.1 Polaromonas sp. | reverse complement strand
CGCTTGAGTTTAGAGTTGCAAGCCCGATCTGCCGGTGATTTGACACCCATCACCGCCAGCGATGCGCCGCGTGAGCTGCAGCCACTCTTGGTTGCGACCAACGACGTGATGAGTCGACTCAAAAGCTTGCTTCAGCACCAAAAACGCTTCGTTCGCGACACCTCACACCAGCTGCGCACGCCGCTGGCTGTGCTGAAGACACAGGTTCAATCCGCCTTGCGGGGCGATGTAGAGCCCCACACCGCGTTGACTGAAATGAAACAAACGGTCGAACGCGCTACGCAATTGGCCAACCAGATGCTGGCACTGTCTAAAGTGGAGCAGCTGCGCCAGCAGGCTGATGCTGTCGATGTAGACTGGGCAAAGGTGCTGCGTGAGGTGACCTTGGACATTTCCCCGCTGATTGCCGAGAAAAACCTCGACTTTGAAATCAACACCGAGCCCGCGACCGTGCACGCCCATGACTGGATGCTGCACGAGCTGTGCCGCAACCTATTGCACAACGCCATCAAATACAGCCCTGAACATGGCGCTTTGAAGGTTAATCTCAGCTTGCACCAACAGGTCGCCGAGCTACGCATCACAGACAGTGGGCCGGGCATCTCGGCAGAGCTGCAACAACGCTTGTTTCAACCCTTTTCAGCCGGTGATATTCGTACTGGTTCGGGGCTGGGACTGGCTATTTGCCTAGAGGTGGTGCAGGCCTTGGGCGGTCGCATCAGCTTGGATAACAGAGATAACCGACATAGCCTATCGTCATCTGACGTTGAATCCGTTCAAATTATTGGTTTAGACACCGTCGTTCAGCTTCCGCTCACGGCATCTTTGCATTAGCCTGTACGCATGTGGCGCAAATACAGGCCAAATTTCGCTGCTCAGATGGCATTTTGCCCAACAAATCCTCGCCAAACCGTCCTTTAAAAGCAGGGGTACTGCACCAGCACGGTGGTTGTTTGACACCAGTTGCACGTTCGGTTTCCATGGCGCACAGGTTGCTTTGGCCGCACAAGGGGCACAAAGCGGGATTGGGAGGAGACGAGGGCGCAGTTTGCATGGTCAACTAACTATTGTCTAACAAATCCACGTCCTAGCTGCAGAATTTTTATGCTATATATTTAATAGCAAATAAATTAATAAATACGCCGGCTACAGGCAAAATTACCCTTTAAACAGGCGTTTTCATCAGCCTCAAGCCTATTCGTCAGCCAACAGCAGGTTGTAAATCAGTGCGCCAAGGATGGCACCCGCAATCGGCGCCACCCAAAACAACCACAAATCACCCATCGCGCCGGTTTGCGCAAACAGCGCTGGGCCGGTGCTGCGGGCGGGGTTGACGGAGGTGTTGGAGACGGGAATGGAGACCAGGTGAATCAGCGTCAAACACAGGCCAATTGCCAAGCCACCAAAGCCAGCGGTGGCGCGTTTAGCGGTAGCGCCCAGAATGACGATGAGGAAAATCGCTGTCATCACCACTTCGGTGACCAGCACCGACAGCAGGCTGAACTGACCCGGCGAGTTCGCGCCATAACCATTGCTGGCAAAACCACCCACGCCTTTGAAATCGCCCTTGCCAGAGACGATGAGGTACAAAACTGCGGCAGCGGCAATCGCGCCCAGTACTTGGGAAATGATGTAACCCGGCAACTCAGCCGCTGAAAACCGTTTGCCGACGACCAAACCAATCGACACCGCTGGGTTGAAATGCCCTCCTGAAATCGGACCCAGCGCGTAGGCAGCGGTCAACACCGTCAAACCAAACGCAAGCGACACGCCCAGCAAGCCAATGCCCACACCCGGAAAGGCGGCAGCCAGTACGGCGCTGCCGCAGCCGCCCAAAGTCAGCCAAAAAGTGCCTAAAAATTCAGCAGACCACTTTTGGGTGCTGCTTGTTTGTGCGTTGCTCATGGGTATGGATTCCTCATTTTTGTGGTTTGGATTGATTTTTTGACGCTCAGCCCCATTTGCTAGTGGTTGGCTACAAGCGGTATGACTGCACGAAGCCGCGCTAAACTCAGAGGCTGCACTTTGAATGAAAAGTGCGCCGAATTTACTCCCAAAGACCTCAAAAACTGACACCATGACCAAGCAAACCCTCTCCTTTCAGGCCGAAGTGGCCCAATTACTGCATTTAGTCACGCACGCGTTGTATTCGAACAAAGAGATTTTCATGCGCGAGCTGATCTCTAACGCCTCGGATGCCTGCGACAAACTGCGTTTTGAAGCACTCAACACCCCCACGTTGTTTGAAGACGCGCCCAACCTAGAAGTGCGCGTGAGCTTCAACAAAGACGCGAAAACGCTGACGATTGCCGACAACGGCATAGGCCTCTCGCAGCAAGAAGCGATCGACAATTTGGGCACGATTGCCAAAAGCGGTACCAAAGACTTTGTCTCCAAACTTTCTGGCGACCAAAAGGCCGACTCCCAGCTGATTGGTCAGTTTGGCGTGGGTTTTTACTCCGGCTTCATCGTGGCGGACAAAATCACCGTGGAATCTCGCCGTGCAGGTTTGCCGACGGCAGACGGCGTGCGCTGGGTCAGCGGCGGCTCGGGTGATTTTGAAGTTGAAAGTATTGAACGCGCCCAACGCGGCACCAGCGTGACCCTGCACCTGCGCGACGACGCGCTGGATTACGCCAACAACTGGAAGCTCAAAGGCATCATCGCCAAGTACTCAGACCACATCAGCCTGCCGATTTTGATGGAAAAGGAAGAGTGGAAAGAGGGCGAGCCTATCGACAAGGACGACCCGTCCAAAGGCACCACTGGCGGCGGCATGGTGATGACCGGCGAATGGGAAACCGTGAACCAAGCCAGTGCCCTGTGGACACGTGCCAAAAAAGACATCACGCCCGAGCAATACCAGGACTTTTACAAACAAATCAGCCACGACCATGCGGACGCGCTGGCGCATACGCACAACCGCGTCGAAGGCAAGCAAGAATACACGCAGCTGCTGTACATCCCCAGCAAAGCACCCATGGATTTGTACAACCGCGAGCGTCAGTCTGGATTGAAGCTGTACGTCAAACGCGTCTTCATCATGGACGACGCCGAGGCGCTGCTCCCTGGCTACCTTCGCTTTGTCAAAGGCGTGGTCGATTCCAACGATTTGCCACTGAACGTGAGCCGCGAGTTGCTACAGGAAAGCCGCGACGTCAAAGCCATCCGCGAAGGCTGTACCAAACGCGTGCTGGGCATGCTGGAAGACTTGGCCAAACACAATGCTTTGCCGCCCAAAGGCGCTCCAGAGATGGTCGAAGACGTGCTGACTGCTGAGGAAAAAGCCGAGCAAGAGGCAGGTCTGGGCAAATTTGATGCGTTCTACGCCGAATTTGGCGCGGTGCTGAAAGAAGGTTTGGGCGAAGACTTTGCCAACAAAGAGCGCTTAGCCAAGTTGATGCGTTTTGCCTCGACAACAACCGACACCGCCAACGTCAGCTTTGCCGACTACAAAGCCCGCATGAAAGAAGGCCAAGAAGCGATTTACTACATCACCGCCGACAACTTTGCCGCCGCCAAAAACAGCCCGCAGCTGGAAGTGTTCAAGAAAAAGGGCATTGAAGTGCTCTTGATGACGGACCGCGTGGACGAGTGGGCACTGAATCACCTGCAAGACTTTGACGGCACAGCGCTGCAAAGCGTGGCCAAGGGCGCGGTCGATTTGGGCAAACTGCAAGACGAAGCCGAGAAAAAAGCAGCCGAGGAAGCCGCAGAAACCTTCAAACCCCTGCTCGCCAAGCTCAAAGAAGCCCTGAAAGACAAAGCCGAAGACGTGCGCGTGACGACCCGCTTGGTCGACTCCCCCGCCTGTTTGGTGGTACAAGACCACGGCATGAGCACGCAACTGGCGCGGATGTTGAAGCAAGCCGGTCAAAATGCACCCGAAGTCAAACCCGTTTTGGAAGTGAACGCCGAGCACGCTCTGGTGAAAAAGCTGGAAGGCTCAGTGCATTTCAACGATTTGGCACACATTTTGTTTGACCAAGCCCTGCTGGCCGAAGGCGGCATGCCGGCTGACCCAGCAGCGTATGTGCGACGGGTGAATGCGTTGTTGGTTTGAAAAAAGCAGTCATTGCCTCTTATGTAGCAATGACTGCTTTTTAAAACTCACCTACCCATCATAGCTTTCAGAACATAGCCCGCTATGCTTGGATTTTCTTTGATGCGACGGGTACTGTAGCCGTACCAGTCGTTGCCGTAAGGTACATAAATGCGAACGCTAAAGCCAGCGGTTAATAATTTATCTCGCAGCTTTTCGCAAACACCTAACAACATCTGAAATTCAAAAGCTGTCCTCGGGATGCCCTTCTGATTGACTAATGCAATCACTTGGTCAATTAATGCTACGTCATGTGTCGCTATGGCAACAAACGAGCCTGTCGTAAAACAGCGCTCGACATGATGCAAAAAATGCCGATTGATGGCTTGGCGATCCTGTTGTGCGCCCTCCACCAGATGCAGACGATCTTCCAGGTAAATGCCTTTGCAAATGCGCAAACTACTTTTCCCCAGCAATAGAGGCTCAATATCTTGGTAGGTACGCTGCAAGTAAGCCTGTAGCGCAAGGCTTACATTCGCGTAGCGAGATTTCATCAGGTTGAAAAGTTCGATCTCTTTCTGGGTGCAATCGACGTTCTCCATATCGATACACACAGTTGTTTTGCATTGATCAGCAGCTTCAACAAGCTGCTCCAACATCTCCTCGCAACGAGCGTGGTTTATCAAGAGTCCGAAAGCCGTGGGTTTGACTGAGATACTTGCGTTCAATCCATGCGCACGGATGCTCCAAAGCACCTGCAAATATTCGTCGACTGTGCTTTGCATGGCTTGCAATGTAGCAACTGTCTCACCCAGTACATCTACCGTGACGCTAAAGCCTTGCTGGTTCAACGCACGGATGCGATCAACAGCTTGGGCTAGGGTTTCGCCAGCGATATAGCGTTTCGAAATCTTCTTAATTAGTATCCGAGGGATATAGGGAATAACACGAACCACCAAAGTATTTAAAAAATGCATGCTTGTAATCATCAATGAATGAAATGAATAGACTCGACCAGCCGTCTGACCTCACATGCCCTCAATGCACGTGATTTATCGAGATGAGACAGAAATTTGGACGAGTAAAAGCCAGCTCGCATTCAGCGGAACCGGCATAGCACAGCACGCTGTAAAACAGCGATGTGCGATCAATTAACTATTGATAGGAGGCCAAGCAGCGCGGTGCATTATGTGTGTTGATTTAGGCAGGTGATGACATTATTTCAATTCTATTGCTTCATTCTTGAAAAGAAAATGCGCGGATTAAGTTTAGCGTATTTCCTTACTTAAAATTGCTGTAGCTGTCATATTTATTGCACTATTTGCTATGATATTTGACAACAAATAGCTTGCTCGTTTCGAATCAACTACTTCTTAATACTGATCAAACCATCAACGGCTCTTCATCCATCGCTTCTGCCTGCTCTTGCAGCATATGAATTTGACTTTTCCAGTAGTCGCTGGAGCCAAACCACGGAAAGTTGATGGGAAACGTCGGGTCTTGCCAGCGGCGGGCCAGCCAGGCGCTGTAGTGGATGAGACGCAGGGTGCGTAGCGGCTCTATGAGTGCCAGCTCGCGGCGGTCGAAGGGGCGGAATTGCTCGTAGCCGTCGATCAAAGCGCTCAATTGCGTTGTCTGCTGGCGGCGGTCGCCGGAGAGCAACATCCACAGGTCTTGCACGGCGGGGCCACTGCGGGCGTCGTCTAAATCGACAAAGTGCGGGCCGCCTAGGGGTAAATCGGTCGGTGTCCACAAAATATTGCCGGGGTGACAGTCGCCATGCAGGCGAATCGTGGCAATTGGGTCGTTGCTATTATTTTTGACGCCTGCTTTAGAGCTGTTTTTGGCCATAGCCGGCATAAAATATGGACATGTTGCTATTTTATTAAGAGCGGTTTTACATGCTTGTTGCCAACTAGATTGCACATCCAGCGGCACCATGTCGTGGCTGAGCAGCCAATCCAAGCTGTCTTGACCAAAGCTTTGTACGTCCAAAGCAGGCCTATGGACAAACGGCTTGGTAGCGCCAACGGTGTGGATGCGGGCTAAAAATCGGCCAATCCACTCTAGTACTTCAAAGTCGTCCAGCTCTGGCGGGCGACCACCGCGTTGCGGGCTGACGCTGAAGGCAAAGCCGCCAAAATGGTGCAGTCGCTCTTCCTTCAATGTCCCTTGTAACTTTAACGGCCCGACCACAGGAATCTCCGCCGCCATCAATTCGACGCTGAAACTGTGCTCTTCGACAATCTGTGCCTCCGTCCAGCGCTCAGGGCGGTAAAACTTGACGACGACAGAGTCTGGGGCCTTGGCATCACGGTCAAGTCCATGCTCCAAATGCACTTGGTAGACGCGGTTTTCATAGGAGCTGAGCGCCGTCAAGCGACCATCGCCATACAAACCGACGCTGGCCAGTGCGTCCAGCACCACATCCGGCGTCAAAGATTCAAAGGCATGGCGCTGAATGGCTGGGGGTGGTGACGATACGTTCATAATGCCTTGATTGTCACTCTAATCCCTTGCCATGACTGCAAACAATGTCACTACAAATACTCCAGCCACCTTACC